>CANFBG010000045.1 GCA_947444785.1 Microbacteriaceae bacterium
GGCTCGCCGTTCATCTCCATCGACTCGGCGACCAGGGCGTCGGCCGCGGCCTCGAAGCTGCGGATGAACTCGCGACCGATGATCTTGCGCTTGGTCTCGGGGTCGGTGACGCCGGCGAGGGCATTCATGAAGGTCTCGCGCGCGTCGATCGTGATCAGGCGCACGCCGGTGGCGGCGACGTAGTCCTCCTCGACCTGGCGACGTTCGTCCTGGCGGAGGAGGCCGTGGTCGACGAAGACACAGGTCAGCTGGTCGCCGACGGCCTTGTGCACGATGGCTGCGGCGACGGCGGAGTCGACTCCGCCGGAGAGACCACAGATGACCGCACCGTCCCCGACCTGCGCGCGGATGAGCGCGACCTGGTCGGCGATGACGTTTCCGCTGGTCCAGTCGGCGGGGATGCCTGCGGCATCGTGCAGGAATGTCTCGAGCACTTTCTGGCCGAACTCGGAGTGCTTGACCTCGGGGTGCCACTGCACGCCGTACATGCGGCGCTCGGCCGAGCCGAAGGCCGCGACGGGGGTGGATGCCGTGCTGGCGAGGACGTCGAAGCCCTCGGGGGCCTTGGAGACGGAGTCGCCGTGGCTCATCCAGACGGTCTGGGACTCGGGCTGGCCGGCGAGCAGGGCCCCGCCCGCGCCGACGATGCTCATGTCGGTCGCGCCGTACTCGCGGAGACCCGTGTTCGCGACCTCGCCGCCGAGCGCGCGGGCCATCACCTGGAACCCGTAGCAGATGCCGAACACGGGGATGCCGAGGTCGAAGATCGCCGGGTCGAGCTCGGGTGAGCCTTCGTCGTACACGCTGGACGGGCCGCCCGAGAGCACGATGCCAGCCGGGCTCTTGGCCTGGACCTCGGCGGCGGTGATCGAGTGCGGCACGATCTCGGAGTAGACGCCGGCCTCGCGGACGCGTCGCGCGATCAGCTGCGCGTACTGGGCGCCGAAGTCGACGACCAGGACGGGACTGGACTGGGTTGTTGAACCGCTAATGGGTGGCCTCCGAGGGGGTCGTAGCTGAAATCTCCGCCTCGCGACGGGCCAGGTAGGTCTTGACCTCGCGGCTGACGCGCACCTCGAGGAAGAAGGAGAGCAGGGGGATCACTCCGCCGAGGGCGATCACCAAGAACTTCGAGAACGGCCAGCGCATCCGGCTCCAGAGCTGGAAGTCGGCAAAGAGGTAGAGAACGTAGAACCAGCCGTGCGCGATCAGGATGCCCATGCTCAGGTTCACGGCGACGGTCGTGCCGGCGGGAACGAAGGCCAGGAAGCCCTGCGGGCCGCCCAGCTGCAGTTCGACGGCGATGCCCGGGATGTACTTCAGCAGCATCTCCGCACACAGAAGCAGCAGCATCACACCGGTGATGATCGATGCGACCTGATACAGCTTCAGCGCACTGCGAACGCGCGGAAAGTCCTTGATCTTCGGTTCTAGAGCCATGCCCTTAGTCTATTGGGCGCGGCTTGCCGGAAGCTCCGGCCCCGGCCTCAGCGGACACCGCCTCCGCCTGCTCATCAAGCTCGCGCTCCCAGGCGTCCCGGGCCAGGCGGTACCAGAGGAAGATGGCGAAGCCGGCGAAGATCACCCACTCTGCGGCGTAGAAGATGTTGAGCCAGTTCAGTTGGGAACTTCGGTCGGGCGACGGCGAGAAGATCGCGGTCAGGCCCTCGGGCGGCGTTGCGGCCACCACATAGCCCCCGTAGATATCGGTCGTGGGAGCAAGCGTCGTCCAGACGCCGGCGAGCGCCGAGGGCGACATGGCCGTCATATCGTGTCGACCGTCGCGCCCGAGTTGCGCATCGTCGACATTCGGCGCCTCGGGGTCGACGTAGCGGCCTTGGATCAGGATGTTCGTCGGCATGGCCGCAGCGAGCCTGTCGCGGATCGCGAGCGCCTCGTCCCGCGTCGGAGAGAAACCGAGGGCCACCGCGAGTGCCGGGGCGCCCGGGGTGGCAACGCTCAGGTGGCCGATGACCCAGAAGCCTGCGGCGCCGTTGTTCAGCCTGTTCGCGAGGATGGAATAGTCGGCCGACTCGAAGACCCCGGAGACGGTGACGATCTGGCCCACCTGTGTGCCGAGGACCGGCTTCTGCGGTGTGGCGATCGAGGTGAGGGAGGTCGAGACCTCGCTCGCGACATCCACCGGATCGTTGCTCGTAACGGCTCGCTCAAGCTGCCACTGGCCGAGGCCGGCAAAGATTGCGGCGATCGCAAGCGCGAGCAGGAGCGCGCCGATCCATCGGGGACGGCGCATAACGCTGAGGAGGGTCAATACTCGCTGTTTCTGTCGGAATCGCTTCGATCGGAACCGGGGGCGGTGTCCCGCCTCGTCTGATCAGATTGTTTCATTGCCTGCTCAATGCGAGCATCGAGAACTCTGGGAGGCGAGACCTCACCCGTCTTGACAACGGGGAACTCGCCCGTGGCCGCCTCGACCAGGGCGATACTCTCGGCCAGCAGGGGGTCTCGCGGCCGGGCCTGGACCGCCCTCTTCTTCCGGTTCTTGCCCAGAATGACGGCGCCGATCTTCTCGGAGTTCGCAGCCAGAATCGGGCCGGACACCGCCATGATCAGCACGTAGAGCCCGGCAAACGGCTGGATGCGCTCGTCGAGTCCCGCCGAGAGCGACAGGGTCGCCAAGATCAGGGCGAACTCGCCGCGGTTCTGCAGGATCACGGCCGCATTGATTCCCGCCTGCGGGCCGAGATGGTTCAGGCGCGCAACGAACTGGCCTGCCCCCGCGTTCAGAATCATCGTCATCAGCACGGCACCGATCACGGGCAGGATGACCGGCGGGAACTGGGCCGGGTTCAGGCCGAGGCCGAAGTTGAGGAAGAAGAAGGCCGCGAAGACGTCGCGCAGCGGAATGGCGATCGCCTCCATCCTGTTGCGGTACCGCGTCGCACCCAGCACGAGGCCGATCAGGAACGCACCGATCGCATCCGTCACGCCGAGGATCTCGCCGATTCCGCCGAACATCATGGCCAGGCCGAAGAACAGGATGGTGAAGAGCTCGTCGTCTTTCGTTCGGAAGGCCCGGGACACGAGCTTGCCGCCGAAGCGGGCCACGGTGAACATGATGACCAGGAACGCGAAGGCGATGGCGAGCTTGCCGACGACGGGCCAGATCTCGGTCTCGCCGCTGAGCACGACGGAGACGATCGCCAGGTAGATCGCGATGAAGATGTCTTCGACGACCGTGACGCCCAGGATCATCGGCGTCTCGGGGTTGGCGAGGCGCTTGAGCTCGATCAGGAGCTTGGTGACGATTGCGCTCGAGGACGTCGCCGTGATGCCGGCCACGACCAGTGCCTCCCGCGTACCCCAGCCCAGCATGAAGCCGAAGGCGAATCCCACCCCCATATTGATGAGGATGTACGAGCCGCCGGAGACGATCAGCTTGCCCGCGTTGGAGAAGAACTCGTCCTGGTCGAACTCGAGCCCCAGGTTGAACAGCAGGAGGATGAGTCCGAAGACCGCGATCAGCTCGATGTAGTCGGGATGGACGAAGTTGATCGGGAAGAGTCCGAAGTTCGGGCTCGCCAAGAGCCCGACAACCATGTAGATCGGGATTGTCGGCAGGCCGATCTTCTTGCCGAGACGTCCGAGAACGTAGGCAATGACGAAGAGGACACCGAGTACGAGGAGGTCGCCACCCAGATGCACGGGCTACCTGCCGGGCGGGGCGTCGAGGTTCGCGGGCTTCTTGATGCTCTCTCCGGTGCGGTAGAAGTTGAACGCCCGCGCGACCTTCTCGGGGCTGCCTGCGACGACCAGCGTGTCGCCGGGGAAGACCTTGAAGTCCGACGCGGGTGCCGGGCTGGCAGACTCCCCGCGCACGACCGCGACGACGGTGAGGCCGACGACGCCGAGTTCAGCCGGGTTGCCCAGTTCCTGCCCCGCGATGTGGTCTTCGTAGTCGACGGTGAACCAGTCGATCGTCAGGCCGGGGATCTGGTCGAGGGCGGCGAGGGACTCGGTGATCTGGGTTCCGCCGAGGAGCTCAGCGAGCGTGTGCGCCTCGTCTTCACTGAGCCGCAGCGACACCTTTGTCGTGTTGCCGTCGTCCTCCTCGTCAGAGAAGGTCACGAGGTCACTGTGTCCTGATCGGTGGGCGATGACGCCCACCTTGCCGCCGTCTGCTGTGACGAAGGTGTGCAAGACCCCCACACCTGGAAGCTTTACTCGCCGAACGTCGACCATGTCTTCATGCTCCTAGCGATTGTCGACACCCGCGACGACTCGAAAGAGAATCAGCCGGGGGTGAAATCCCAGCCTAGCCCAGAGATCTGGCACCGAATCAGGAGATGGCGATGTCGGGGGCCTCGAGACGGATGCGGTCGGCCGAGGCGTCGTCCGGCTGCTGCTGGCTCGCACGCTCGGCATCGACGCGGCGCAGGTAGTTCGCGACCTCTCGAGCCTCGCGTTCCGCGTCCCAGCCCAGTACGCCGGCCATCAGGTGCGCGGCGACCGGGGCCGCCGACACCCCGCGATCCCATGCCTCGATCGATATCCGGGTGCGCCGGGCGAGCACGTCCTCGAGGTGGAGGGCACCCTCATGGCTCGCGGCGTAGATGACCTCGGCCTGCAGGTAGTCATCGGCCCCCGGAAGCGGCTCGGCCAGCTCCGGGTTGGCCGTGATGATGTCCAGCAGCTCATCGGTCATCGTGCCGTAGCGGTTCAGCAGGTGTTCGATGCGCACCCGGTGCACGCCGAACGCCCGGGCGATCTTGCTGCGCTTGTTCCAGGCGGCCTTGTAGCCCTCGGCACCCAGCAGGGCGATGTCCTCGGTCGTGCTCTCGGGAATCCGACCGTCAAGAGCGGAGACTGCGGCGTCGATGGCGTCCTTGGCCATCACCCGGTATGTGGTCCACTTGCCGCCGGCGATCACGACGAGTCCCGGCACGGAGTGCGCGACCAGGTGCTCGCGGGAGAGCTTGGAGGTTTGGTCGCTCTCGCCGGCCAGGAGCGGCCGGAGCCCCGCGAATACCCCCTCGACGTCGTCGCGGGTCAGCGGCACGGCGAGCACCTCGTTGACATGCTCCAACACGTAGTCGATATCGGCGGCGGTCGCGGCCGGATGCGCCTTGTCGAGGTTCCAGTCGGTGTCGGTCGTGCCGATCAGCCAGTGCCGGCCCCACGGGATGACGAACAGCACGCTCTTCTCGGTGCGAAGAAGCAGCCCCATCTGGCTCTGGAAGCGGTCGCGGGGAACGACGAGGTGGATTCCCTTGGATGCGCGCACCTTGAACTGGCCCCGCTCGCCCACCATGGCCTGGGTGTCATCCGTCCAGACGCCCGTGGCGTTCACGACCTGCTTGGCCCGGATCTCGAACTTCTCGCCCGTCTGCAGGTCGTGCGCGTTCACGCCGACGACCCGCTGGCCGACCTTGAGGAAGCCCTCGACCCGAACCCGGCTGGCCGCGTGGGCTCCGTAGAACGAGGCCGTGCGCACGAGGCTGGAGACGTAGCGAGCGTCATCGACCTGAGCGTCGTAGTAGGTGATTCCGCCGATCAGGGCGTCATTGGCCAGGCTCGGGATGGCCCGCTGAACCTGATGCTTCGTCAGGTGCCGGTGGTGAGGCACACCCGGCGGGCGGCCGCCGGAGTAGGAGAAGAGGTCGTACAGCAGCATTCCCGCGCCGATGTAGAGCCGGTCGATGATGGGCCTTTTCAGCGGGATCAGGAACCGCACCGGCTTGACGAGGTGCGGCGCGATGCGCTGCAGCAGCAGGCCCCGCTCGATGAGCGCCTCCCGCACCAGCCGGAAGTTGAGCTGCTCGAGGTAGCGAACGCCGCCATGCACGAGCTTGGAGGATCGCGACGATGTTCCCGAGGACCAGTCCCTGGCCTCGACGATGCCGACCCGGAGCCCGCGGGTGACCGCGTCGAGCGCGCTACCGGCCCCGACGATTCCGCCGCCGATAACCAGCACGTCGAGCTCTTTGCCCTTCAACGCCTCGATCGCGCTGACTCTCTCGGCGGGCCCCAGCTTGGGGGAACGCGAGACGCTGGCCTGGCCGGGATTCGACATTTCGAGCCCTTTCTGCGGGCCGTCCTGCCGGTCAGACCCTCTAGTGAGTGCGGTACGGAGCGACAACGACCTCGATACGCTGGAATTCCTTGAGGTCAGAATACCCGGTTGTCGCCATCGATCGTTTGAGGGCGCCGACCAGGTTCGCGGTGCCATCGGCCACGGGGGACGGACCGTTCAGGATCTGCTCCAGGGGAGCCACGCTGCCGACGTGAACGCGCTTGCCGCGCGGCAGTTCGGAGTGGTGGGCCTCGGAGCCCCAGTGGTAGCCGCCGCCCGGAGCCTCGGCGGCCCTGGCCAGCGCGGTGCCGAGCATGACGGCGTCGGCGCCGACGGCGATCGCCTTGACGATGTCGCCCGAGGTGCTGAGACCGCCGTCGGCGATGACGTGCACGTAGCGTCCGCCGGACTCGTCCATGTAGTCCCGGCGGGCGCCGGCGACGTCGGCCACGGCCGTGGCCATGGGTGCGTGGATGCCGAGGGTCGTTCGAGTGGTCGAGGCGGCTCCCCCGCCGAATCCGACGAGAACACCGGCGGCGCCCGTGCGCATCAGGTGAAGTGCAGCGGTGTAAGTGGCCGCGCCGCCGACGATGACGGGGACGTCGAGCTCGTAGATGAACTTCTTCAGGTTCAGCGGCTCGTGGTTCTTGGATACGTGCTCTGCCGAGACGGTGGTGCCGCGGATCACGAAGAGGTCGACGCCGGCGGCGACAACCGTCTCATAGAGCTCCTGGGTGCGCTGCGGCGAGAGGGCGGCTGCGACGGTGACGCCGCCGGCCCTGATCTCGGCGAGACGAGCGGTGACCAGCTCGGGGATGATGGGCGATGCGTAGATTTCGCGCATCCGTTCGGTGGCACGCTCTTCCGAAAGCCCCTGGATCTCTGCCAGCAGGGGCTCGGGGTCCTCGTAGCGGGTCCAAACCCCCTCGAGGTCGAGCACGCCGAGGCCGCCGAGCTCGCCCATGCGAATGGCGGTGGCGGGCGAGACCACGGAATCCATGGGCGCCGCGAGGAATGGGATGGCGAACTGGTACGCGTCGATAGACCAGCTGACCGACACATCCTCGGGATCGCGGGTACGCCGGGAGGGCACCACCGCGATGTCGTCGAAGGCGTACACGCGGCGGGCGCGCTTGGAACGGCCGATCTCGATTTCCATACTCACATGCCCCAGCCTACCGACAGCCGGGCCTGATCACGGCCCGGCCACGCGCTGCTAGCGGCGGTAGTTGGGAGCCTCGACCACCATCTGGATGTCGTGCGGGTGCGACTCCTTCAGCCCCGCGGCGGTGATGCGCACGAAGCGGCCCTTCTGCTTGAGCTCGCCGATCGTGCGGGCTCCGACGTAGAACATCGACTGGCGCAGGCCGCCGGCGAGCTGGTAGGCCACCGAGGCGAGCGGGCCGCGGTAGGGCACCTGGCCCTCGATGCCCTCGGGGATCAGCTTGTCGTCGCTCGGCACATCCGACTGGAAGTAGCGGTCCTTGGAGTAGGACGTCTTCTCGCCCCGGGTCTGCAGGGCGCCGAGGGAGCCCATGCCGCGGTAGGCCTTGAACTGCTTGCCGTTGACGAAGACCAGGTCGCCCGGGCTCTCGTCGCAGCCCGCGAGCAGCGAACCGAGCATGACGGTGTCGGCGCCGGCCACGAGTGCCTTCGCGATGTCGCCCGAGTACTGCAGCCCGCCATCGGCGATCACGGGAATGCCGTGCGGCTTCGCGGCGAGCGAGGCCTCGTAGACGGCGGTGACCTGGGGAACGCCCACGCCGGCCACGACGCGGGTGGTGCAGATGGAACCGGGGCCCACGCCGACCTTGATCGCGTCGGCACCGGCACCGATGAGCGCCTCGGCACCCGAGCGGGTCGCGACGTTGCCGCCGATGATGTCGACATCGTTGAATGCCGAGTCGCGCTTGAGGCGCTTGATGATCTCGAGCACGCCCGCGCTGTCGCCGTTGGCCGTGTCTACGACGATGACGTCGACACCCGCCTCGAGCAGGGCAGACGCCCGCTGCCAGGCGTCACCGAAGAATCCGATGGCCGCTCCCACTCGGAGGCGCCCGGCGTCGTCCTTGGTGGCGTTGGGGTATTTCTCGCTCTTGTCGAAGTCCTTGACCGTGATGAGTCCCGACAGCTTGCCCGCGGCATCCACGATCGGCAGCTTCTCGATCTTGTGCTGGGCGAAGATGGCGATGGCGGCGTCGGGGTCGACCCCCACGGGGGCGGTGATCAGGGGCACGCGGGTCATCACGTCCCGAACCAGTGTTGTCGCCTTCTCGAACTGGGAGACGAAGCGCATGTCACGGTTCGTGATAATGCCGACCAGGATGCCGTTGGAGTCCACCACGGGCAGCCCGCTGATGCGGTAGATGCCGCAGATCGCGTCGACCTCGGCCACGGTCGAGTCGGGCGTCGTGGTCACCGGGTCGGTGATCATGCCGCTCTCGCTGCGCTTGACGAGGTCGACCTGGCCGGCCTGGTCGGCGATGGAGAGGTTGCGGTGCAGGATGCCCAGGCCGCCCTGGCGAGCCATTGCCACGGCCATCCTGGATTCGGTGACCGTGTCCATGGCCGCCGAGAGCAGTGGGGTTGCAACGGAGATTCTTCTGGTCAGCCGCGAGGTTGTGTCGGCCTCGCTCGGGATGACATCGGTATGACCCGGGAGCAGCATCACATCGTCATAGGTGAGTCCGATAAATCCGAACGGATCCGACTGGTCCATTGCATCCCAATTTCTACTTCGCCGCGCTGACGCGAGCACGGAACTTGCCTGTAAGCCTTAGTTTTAGTGTAACGATCTGGAGCCGGTGCCTATTCCGAGGGCCGTCGTTCCGGGCCCGGGAGCGATCCGGCTTTTTGGGGGGCATCCCCCTCCCGGTGAAAGCCGCACTATATTCAACTAACAGGAAACACGACGGACACAATCGCCCACTAGCGTTGCCGTCACGTGCTAGCCAAGACAAAGCGTCACAATGATGTTGCGCGTGGTCACAAAGGAAAGAAACTTGACGACACTCACCGTCCCTCTCAAAATGAGACGACTTCCGCGGCCACGAAAACTCGCCGCTGCTTTCATTCTCATCAGCGTCGCCATCATCGGAGTGCTCAGTTTTGGGGCCTCCCCGACATTCGCCGCGACAACGGCCGCATGTTCGGCCAACGCCACGACCGGCTGCCTCCAGGGCACGGTCAAGCTCTCCACCGGCGAGCCCGCGGTCGGTGTGAAGATGACAATTGTCGGAGCAGACCTTGACGCGAGCGTCCAGACGGATGCCGCAGGCAAGTGGGCACAGGCCATCTCGGTCGCCGGCGCCTACAAGGTCGGACTCGACGTCTCCACTCTCCCGGCGGGCGAAACCCTCGACCCGACCAACGAGAACCCGGCGACCGTGCAGGGCAAGCTCGGCTCGAACGCCGGAACGGTGTTCAAGATCCTGGGATCCGGCTCCGCGACGAACTCCGACGGCACCATGACGACGGATGCGCAGACCGCCGCCGCCGGCTCCGTCACCTGGGAGCGCTTCCTCCAGCAGGCCGCCTCCGGCATCCGACTGGGCCTGCTTCTGGCACTCGCCTCGATCGGCCTGTCGCTGATCTATGGCACCACGGGCCTCAGCAACTTCGCCCACGGTGAGCAGGTCACCCTCGGCGGGCTCCTCGCCTACGTCTTCGCCAACCTGCTGGGGCTGAACCTGGTCGTGGCGTCGATCATCACCGTGCTGGTGTGTGCCGCGACGGGATACTTCCAGGACGCCTTGATATGGAAGCCACTGCGCAAGCGCGGCATCGCCAACACTCAGCTCATGATCGTCACGATCGGCCTGTCGATCTCCCTCCAGTACGTCTTCCAGTTCTTCATCGGGGCCAAGACGGTGCGAATCGACATGGCCAACCCGGTCACGGTTCCGATCGGCCCGATCACGCTCTCCGAGCAGAGCCTCTGGGCGATGCTGATCTCCGTGGTCGTCATCATCCTCGTCGGCCTGTTCCTGCTGCGGTCCCGCATCGGACGAGCGACCCGCGCCGTTTCCGACAACCCCTCGCTTGCCGCGGCCAGTGGAATCGACGTCGATCGCATCATCCGTCTCGTCTGGACGCTCTCGGCAGGGCTGGCCGGTCTCGCCGGCATCATGCTGGGCCTGGTGCTGAACGGCATCAGCTGGCAGACCGGAATGCAGCTGCTTCTGCTCATGTTCGCGGCCGTCACGCTCGGTGGTCTCGGCACGGCATTCGGCGCCTTCGTCGGCGCGATGATCATCGGCATGGTCGTGGAGCTCACCAACCTGGTGCTGCCCGGCGACTTCAAGTACGCAACGGCACTCCTGATCCTGATCCTCGTACTTCTGATCAGACCCCAGGGCATCTTCGGTCGCCGCGAGCGCATCGGTTAGGAAGGACAAGACCATGAATGAACTCCTGACAACGCTCAACGCGATCCTCGCGTCGATCATCTCCCCCGGTACCGCGGCACTCGCCATCGCCGCCATCGGGCTGAACATCCACTTCGGCTACACGGGCCTCTTGAACATGGGCCAGGCCGGATTCATGCTGATCGGCGCCTACGGCTTCGTGATCTCGATCACCGCCGGGCTGCCCCTGATCGTGGCCGTCATCATCGCCCTGATCGCGGCAACGCTCTTCGCACTCATCCTGGGAATTCCGACGCTGAAGCTCCGGGGCGACTACCTCGCCATCGTGACGATCTCCGCGGCGGAGATCCTGCGGATGATCGGCCGCTCCTCGTTGCTCACCAGCGTCACCGGCGGCTCCAACGGCCTCACCGGCCAGAGCTACCGCGGGCCGTTCACCGACCTGTCATTCCTCGGCGACGGCCAGAGCACCCTCGGCCCGTTCACCTATGACAACACCGGCTCGAACGGCTGGTGGGTTCGCCTCGTGGCCTGGAGCCTCGTGGCGATCATCTCGCTGTTCGTCTTCCTCATCATGCGCAGCCCCTGGGGCCGCGTGCTCCGCGGCATCCGCGAAGACGAGGATGCCGTGCGGAGCCTCGGCAAGAACGTCTACTTCTACAAGATGCAGGCGCTCATCCTCGGTGGCGTGCTGGGCGCGGTCGGTGGCATCATGTTCGTGCTCCCCGCATCCCTTCAGGCCGACAGCATGGGCCGCGCGATGACGTTCTTCATCTGGACGGCCCTGCTCTTGGGCGGCGCCGCGACCATCTTCGGACCGATCCTGGGCTCGATCATCTTCTTCGCCCTCAGGCTGCTGGTGCAGGGCCTCGCTGGGCAGTTCGTGCCCACCTCGATCATGAACTCCCAGCAGACCGAGCAGTTCTCCTGGATCATGATCGGCATCGTCCTGATGCTGCTCGTCATCTTCCGCCCGCAGGGCATCCTCGGAGACAAGAAGGAGCTGAGCTTCAATGCCAAGTGACCCCACCCCGACCGGCGGCATGACCGCCCAAGGCGCCGCGGCCAAGGCCTCCATCGCAGGGGTCGAGTCGGTTCCCGGCGTCGCCAAGCCCGACGCGATCCTGACCGTCGACAACGTCGTTCGCCGGTTCGGCGGCATGACCGCCGTCGACGTCGGTCACCTCGAGGTTCAGCGAGGGATCATCACCGCCCTCATCGGCCCCAACGGCGCCGGCAAGACCACCTTCTTCAACCTGATCACGGGCTTCGACAAGCCGAGTTCAGCGGCAAAGCTCATCGGCGGCCCCAAGGCCGACGAGGCGGCGCGCTCGCAGTTCAACGGCAAGTCGCTCTCGGGCGTGGGAGCAGCCCAGGTCGCCAAGCGCGGCATGGTTCGCACCTTCCAGCTGACCAAGGCCCTGTCTCGCATGACCGTCATGGAGAACATGCGGCTCGGCGCCAAGGACCAGCCCGGTGAGAACCTGCTGGTCTCCGTCATCAAGCCGCTCTGGATTGCCCGCGAGCGTGAGATCACGGCCCAGGCCGAAGACCTCCTTGCCCGGTTCAAGCTGCTGGACAAGAAAGACGACATGGCCGGCAGCCTCTCCGGCGGCCAGAAGAAGCTGCTCGAGATGGCGCGCGCGCTCATGAGCGAGCCGACGATGATCATGCTCGACGAGCCGATGGCCGGGGTGAACCCGGCGCTGACCCAGTCGCTGCTGGGGCACATCCAGTCGCTGCGCGATGACGGCATGACCGTGCTCTTCGTCGAGCACGACATGCACATGGTTCGCCACATCTCCGACTGGGTCGTCGTCATGGCCGAGGGAAAGGTCGTGGCCGAGGGCCCGCCGACAACCGTCATGGAGGACCAGGCCGTCATCGATGCCTACCTCGGTGCGCATCACAACACCGACCTCGGCGACGACGCTCTGCTCTCAGACGAGGTAGCCGAGGAACTGGCCAAAGAGGTCGAAGAAGAGGACAAGCGCACGGAGGGTGACGCATAACCATGGTCGTACCCACAACAACACTGGCCCCGGTCATGGAGGCGAAGGATCTCGTCGCCGGCTACCTGCCGGGCGTCAACATCCTGAACGGCTGCAACCTGACGGTCTACCCCGGCGAGCTGATCGGAATCATCGGCCCGAACGGCGCCGGAAAGTCCACCCTGCTCAAGGCCCTGTTCGGCCTCGTGAACGTGCGTGGCGGCTCCGTCACGCTGAAGGGTGAGGACATCACCGGACAGAAGGCGAACAAGCTTGTCCGGGCCGGTGTCGGTTTCGTACCGCAGTCCAACAACGTCTTCCCGTCGCTCACCATCGAGGAGAACCTGCAGATGGGCCTGTACCTCAGGCCGCGACTGCTGAACGAGCGCCTCGATGCCATCTTCGACCTGTTCCCCGTCTTGGCGGATCGTCGTACCCAGCGGGCAGGCTCCCTGTCCGGTGGCGAGCGCCAGTCCGTGGCCATGGCCCGTGCCCTGATGATGGACCCCTCGGTGCTGCTCCTGGACGAGCCGAGCGCCGGGCTCTCCCCCGTGCGCCAGGACGAGACGTTCATCCGCACCAGGAAGATCAACAAGACCGGCGTGACCATCATCATGGTCGAGCAGAACGCCCGCCGCTGCCTGCAGATCTGCGACCGCGGCTACGTTCTCGACCAGGGCCGCAACGCCTACACGGGCACAGGACGCGAGCTGGCGGACGATCCCAAGGTCATCGAGCTGTACCTCGGAACGCTTGCAAAGGACGTCGAGGACGGCGACAAGGGCCTCCTCTAGTCCCAGAAGCAATCACAGGCCGGGCCCATCCGTTTCACCACGGATGGGCCCGGCCTTTCGTCTGCCTGCCACCGCAGGCCCGAGGCGCCTGCATCACGTCGTGGAATTAAACGAAAAGCGGGGCCGGGCTTTCGCCCGGCCCCGCATCCGCCTGATCTAGATCAGGCTGTGATTCGCAATCCCCTAGTAGGAGGTCTGTCCCTCGATAGCCGACTGCCAGATCGGCTTGTTGGCGTCGTCGAACTTGTAGATGCCGATGAAGGCGGAGGACGGCTCGTTCTTGGTGTTGAACGGTCCGGTTCCGGCCTGGCCGACGTACTGGATCTCCGTGCCGGCCTTCACGAGCGGTGCACACTCGGCGAAGCTCTTGCACTTGGTTCCACCGTTGGCACCAGAGACGGCAGCGAGCTGCTTCTGGATGTCAGCGGAGACGTTGGACTTGGCCTTCAGCGCGGCGAGAGCAGCGAGGGTGGTCGAGTCGTACGCCTCGGGGCCGTAGGTGAAGTCCGACAGGGTCGTGCCCTGAACGTCCTTGGCCCAGGCGACGAGCTGGCCCTTGAATGCATCGTTCGGGTACGCACCGGGAACCGTGCCCTGAGCGTCCTTCATGGTGCCTGCGGCGAAGTCCTTGCCGTAGTCAGAGGTGTTGCCGTCGGACAGGTAGGTCTTCGGCATCTTCCAACCCTGAGCTACGAGCTCGGGGATGATCGCCTTGGTCTCATCGAACGCGAGAACCACGATTGCGTCGGGGTTGGTTGCCTTGGCAGCCGTCACCTCAGACGAGAACGTGGTCTGGCCGGGGGGGAACTCCTGGCCCTTGCCGGTGCCGCCGTAGACGACGGTTCCGCCGGAGGCTTCGATCGCCTTCTGCGTGAAGTCGCGGAGGCCGGTTCCGTAGGAGTCGTTGAAGACGAGGAAGGCGACCTTCTTGTTTCCGTCACCCGTGACGAGCTGGCCGAGAGCCGAGCCCTGTACCGAGTCCGGCGGAGCGGTCCGCCAGTAGTACGGACCGTAGCCGCTGAGCTTGGCCGACGTGTTGGCCGGGGAGATCTGGACGATCTTGGCCGAGGCGAAGGCGTCGACGACGTTCAGCGAAACACTGGAGGAAGCGGCGCCGATGGCGACCGAGACCTTCGCGGTGATCAGCTTCTGGGCGCTTGCCGTTGAGACGGTGAGGTCGGTGCTGTCGCCCGAGTCAGCCGCGAGGATACAGGCCATCTTGCCGTCGACTCCGCCAGCAGCGTTGATGTCGGAGACGGCAAGGCCGACGCCCGCCTGCTCCGGCGGGTCGAGGAAGGACAGGTTGCCCGTGACCGGGAGGATGGTCCCGACAACGAGGTTGTCCGCCGTGCTCGCGCCGGTGGCGCAGTTTGCCGCGGTGTATGCGGAACCAGCGGCCGTGGTGGCCGTGGTTGAGCCGCCGGAAGCGCAACCGGACAGGGCGATGGCGATAATGCCAGCTCCGGCCAGAATGGCTGTCCGGAGGGTGATTTTGGACTGAATCATCCTGTGAACCCTTTCGTAATGAACACGTTCGAACGGCTCCCGGATGGGACGTCGAACGCGGTGTTGTTGAGACTCTAGGGTTCGTTTGTTTCCAGAATGATTCTCGGTCGAATCCTTTACCAGATCGTTAGGAATCTGTGACATAACACCCCCTCAAGGAGGGGCCAGAGGCCCCTACAAGTGGTGCCCAAATCCCCTCCCGGTCACAGTGAACGGTGCAATACCCTTTTCAGCACTGAGGCCCAGTCCGGGATCAGACCAAGGGTGGCGGCAGTAGGGAGAATTTCGTGGTTGACGCGTCGACAGAGGATCTCGAAAGCGAGCTCGTCAAACTCCGAGCCGAGAATGCCGGCCTCAGGCAAAGCCTGTCCGACTCGGGAATCGAGCGCCGTCGCCGAAGTCGGGGCTGGTCTGTGCTCAGCGCGTTTCTCATCGTCATCGGCCTCGTGCTTGCGCCGGCCGCGGTTGTCACGTCCTGGGTGAATACCCAACTGACCAATACGGATGCCTTTGTCGCGACCTTCGCCCCGTTGGCCAAGGATCCGGCGGTCCAGCGCTACATCACAGACCAGGTCGTGCTCGCGGTCAACGATGCCGTAGACATCCCCAAGCTCACCGCGGATGTCTTCAACGGCATCAAGCAGCTCAACCTGCCTCCCGCCGCCGCATCGGCCCTCGGCCTCTTGCAGGAACCGGCGACGCAAGGCATCGAAACACTGCTTCAGACCACGGTGACCAAGCTGGTCGCGTCTGACACCTTTGCAGATATCTGGACGCAGGCCCTCCGGGTGAGCCACGAGCAACTCATGAAGACGATGAAGAACGAGACCAACTCGGCGGTCACCATCAGCGGCACTGGCGAATTGGGGATCCAGCTCGGCCCGATCATCGACCAGGCCAAGAGCTACCTCGTCGCCCAAGGGTTCACCTTCGCCTCCAGCATCCCAAGCATCCAGAAGACCATCGTGATCGCGAAATCGGATTCACTGGCCAACGTCCAGAGCCTCTACAAGGTCGCGACCGCCCTCGGAACCTGGCTGATCTGGGTCTCCCTCGCCTTCATCGCGGGCGGCGTCCTGCTGGCCCGACGCCGCGTCACAGCCCTCGTTGCGACGTCGACGGTTCTCGCCATCCTGATGGCCGCCCTTGCGTCGGGCCTGACCGTTGGACAGTTCGTCTTCACCTCGCTGATCTCGCCCCAGTACCTGCCCGCCGACACGGCAGCCGCCATCTATCAGCAGGTCGTCGAGATGATGACGTCGTTGAGCGTCGCCCTGGCGGTGCTGGCGGCAGCCGTTGCCATCGTCGCCTGGCTCACCGGCCCCTTCCGAACGACCGAGCAGTTGCGGAGCTACATCACGGCGGGCAACGCCAGGCTCCGGGCCATCGGCGACGAACACCACATCAGCACCGGCCGTTTCGGCGAGGTGCTCTATGGCCAGCGAGTGCTCGCCCGCGTGATCGTGGCTGTGGCCTCGTCGGCGATCGTGCTCTTCACCCGCCCACTGACCCCTGCCCTGATCATCTGGACCGCAATCGGCGCGCTCGTGCTGATTCTCATCCTCGAACTCGTGGAGCGCCCCCCGGTCATGAGTCCCGAGCTCTCCTCCGACACCGCATCCTCGTAGAAAGAAGGGTCAGGCTCCGTCGACTGCCTTCGAGGCCGCGGGCACGCGGTAGGCCGCAACGAGGTCGGCCGTCAGGATCGCCAGGGACACCCAGACGAGGCCGAACCCGACCCAGCGCTCCGGCGGCATCGGCTCATTGAGAACGA
>CANFBG010000046.1 GCA_947444785.1 Microbacteriaceae bacterium
CCCACCACCCCCGGCGCGAGCACGGGGCTGCGCGGCATCCTCGCCGTTCCCGAGGGCGAGGGCCCCTGGCCGGGCGTCGTCATGGTGCACGAGGTCTTCGGCATCGACGAGAGCATGCGCGCCGCCGCCAAGCGCCTCGCCGAGGCCGGATTCATCGCCCTGATGCCCGACCTGTTCTCGATGGGCGGCGCCAGGCGCTGCCTCACCCGCACCTTCCGCGACCTCAGCGCCGGCACCGGCCGCGCCTTCGCCGACATCGAGGCGGCCAGGCTCGAGCTTGCCGCGCGTCCCGATTGCACGGGCAAGATCGGCGTCATCGGCTTCTGCATGGGCGGCGGATTCGCCCTGGTCACCGCGGCAGGTCACGGCTTCGGGGCGTCGAGCGTCAACTACGGCCGCCTGCCCAAGGACCTCGAGCACGCGATCGAGGGCGCGTGCCCGATCGTGGGCAGCTACGGGGCAAAGGACAAGAGCCTCAAGGGTGCAGCGGCCCGACTCGATGGCGCACTGGCCACCGCCGGGATCGCCCACGACGTCAAGGAGTACCCCGACGCCGGGCACGCCTTCCTGAACTCGGCACCGGCCGGCAGCCCGGTCACCCGCGCGCTGATGAAGCGCATCCTCGGCCTCGGCCCGGAGCCCAAGGCAGCCGCTGACGCCTGGCACCGCATCGACGAGTTCTTCGCCGAGCATCTGGCGTAGCCGCCCAGCTTCAGCTTCAGCTTCAGCTTCAGCTTCAGGGGTACGAGCTTAGAAGTAGAAGCCCCGGGAGCAGGTGAACTCCGAGGCGGTCTGGCCCTTGATCGAGTCCGGTAGCGCCTGCGAGCCCGTTCCGGTGCCCGGGTCGGCGGTGCCTGTCGGGGTCGGCACCGCGGTCGGTGTCGGTGTTGCGGTTGCGCCGGGCGTCGCAGTCGGCAGGGTCGCAGGGTCGACCTCGGAGCCGACACCGGTGTTGCCGACCGTGCCACTGACGGGCCTGTCCTGGCGAATGGCGGAGAACAGCACGTCCGCGTCGCGGGTCAGGGGCTGCACCTTGCCGGAGTAGACCCCCTCGCCGCCGGTGGTTCCCGGGTAGGCGTAGAAGCCGATCTTCTCCAGCGGGATGGACTTCAGCGCCAGGGCGATCGAGACCATCGTGTCCATGGAGGCCAGGCTCTGCGAGAGCGACATGTTCTGGGCTGCGGCCTTGGCGAGGCCGTAGAGCTTCGTGACATCCGTCAGGGTGTCGTTCGACTTGATCGTGCGCACCAGAGCCGAGAGGAAGACCTGCTGGGAGCTGATGCGGCCGAGGTCGCTGCCGTCGCCGATGCCGTGGCGGGTGCGCAGGAACTGCAGCGCATCCTCGCCCGAGAGCACGTGGGTACCCACACCCAGATAGGTCTGCGTGTACGGGTCTTCGATCGGGGAGGCCACGCAGACGGGCACTCCGCCGACGGCATTGGACATCTCGACTACGCCATTGAACTGAACCTCGGCGCCGAACGGGATCTTCAGCCCGGTCAGGGCCTCGACGGTCAACTGCACGCAGGCGAGACCGCCGTCGGAGAGGGTTTCGTTGATGGGCCGCGCGGCCATGGCCGAGTTGGTCCCGCCCTTGCCGTCGGGGCAGGCGGGAACGGGAACGACCATGTCGCGGGGGAAGCTGACGACGGTGGCGCTCGTGTGGTCCTGCGAGATGTGCAGCAGCATCGTGACGTCGTTCAGCGCGCCATCGGTGTTGCCGTAGAGGGTGCCCTGGCCCGCGCGGCTGTCGCTGCCGACGAGCAGTAGGTTCACCCCGCCCTCGATTGCCGAGATGTTGGGAATGACCACATTGCTATCGCCGGCGAGGGCGACGGTCTTGATCGAGCGTGAGACGTCCCAGGCGGCGATGGCGGCAACGGATGCCCCGCTGACGAGAACCACGGCCACCGCGACGGCCACGACCTTGGTGATTCCGGCCACGATGTGGCTGGTCTTCTGGTGACCGTGTCGAACGGCGGGAGCACGGTGGGTCCGGTGCGGGCGGGGTTCGACGGGGCTCATCCAGATCCTTTCAGCGCCTCAGAGGCTTTGTTCGGTGTCTTCTGGTGCTGCTCGGTTCTCACCTACAGCGTGCGTGCTCTACAGCGTGCGTACTCTAAAACGTGCGGAGGGCGTGAGATTCGAACTCACGAGACATTTCTGCCCACCAGTTTTCAAGACTGGCTCCATCGGCCACTCGGACAGCCCTCCATGCGCGGCAATAAACACCGAACAACGCTTGATCCTAACGGAAACAGATCTTTCGATGCTGTCACAGGCGTCTGGGAAGGCGCCGGTCAGGCCTTAGAAGCTGCGGAGGGCGTGGGCAAGGCCGTCCTCATGCACGCCGGCCGTGACCTCGTTCGCCACCGCGAGCACATCGGCGGGGGCTTGGCCCATGGCGACGCCGCGGCCCTCGCGCCCGGCCCACTGCAGCATCTCGATGTCATTGCGGCCGTCGCCGATGGCGAAGATCCGAGACGGATGCACGCCGAGAGCGAGGCGGACCCGCTCCATTCCGGTGGCCTTGTTCACGCCGTCGGGGGCGATGTCCAGCCACGCCGTCCAACCGATGGCGTAGCTGACCCGGTGGAGTCCCATCCGCTCGACGAGAGCAAGGAAGTCGACCATGTCGTGCCCCGGGGAGATCACGACGACCCGCGTCGCCTCGACGTCGAACAGGCCCTCGAACTCAACGGGGATGTCCCGCGGGCCGAGAACGGTCTCGGGGAACTCGCCGTGATAGCGGAAGATTCCCTCCTCGTTCTCGACGGCGTAGCTGGCGCCGATGAGGTGCTCCCTGATCTTCTTCAGGACAGGACCAGGGTCGAACGTCTCGACGAACTCGCGCCGATAGCCTCCGGCGGCAAGTGGGTCGCGGCGAAGCGTGATGGCCCCGTTGGAGCAGACGACGTACTCGGGCGACAGGCCGAGCTGCTCCAGGATCGGCAGCGTCGTGGCGACCGAGCGCCCGGTCGCGATCATGACCTCGTGGCCGAGATCGGCGACCCGCGCAACAGCGAGGCGCACGGGCTCGGTCAGCGTGCCGTCTTCGTGCACGATCGTGCCGTCGATGTCGAGGGCGAGCAGCCACCGGCTCGCGGGGTCGATCGGCAGGGAGGTGTCGGCCGCGGCGCTGAGTGTCATTGGTCTTACTCGCTCACTTCCGCGGCGCGCGCGGCACGCTTGGCCTGCTCGATGCGCTCGACCGGCTCGATGACAGAAAGGCCGCCGAGGTAGGGGCGCAGCACCTCCGGCACGATGACCGATCCGTCGGCCTGCTGGTGCGTCTCCAGGATCGCCACGATCCACCGGGTGGTCGCCAGCGTTCCGTTCAGGGTCGCAACCGCGGCGGTCTTGCCGGTCTCGGCCCGGTAGCGGGTGTCGAGGCGCCGGGCCTGGAACGTGGTGCAGTTCGAGGTCGACGTGAGCTCGCGGTACGCGTCCTGGGTGGGGACCCAGGCCTCGATATCGAACTTCTGGGCGGCCGAGGAGCCGAGGTCGCCGGCCGCCGTGTTGATCACGCGGTACGAGAGGCCGAGGTCCTGCATCATCGCCTCCTGGTAGGAGAGAAGGGCCAGGTGCTCGGCGAGGGCGTTCTCGGGCTGGATGTAGCTGAACATCTCCAGCTTGTTGAACTGGTGCACGCGCAGGATGCCGCGGGTGTCCTTGCCGTGCGAGCCGGCCTCGCGGCGGTAGCAGGTCGACCAGCCGGCGTAGCGCTTGGGGCCGTCGGCGAGGTCGAGGATCTCGCCCGAGTGGAAGCCCGCGAGTGCGACCTCGCTCGTGCCGGTCAGGTAGAGGTCATCCGCCGGCAGGTAGTAGATCTCGTCGGAGTGCTCGCCGAGGAAGCCGGTGCCATTCATGATCTCCGGCCGCACGAGCGTCGGAACGATCAGGGGGACGAAGTCGACGGCCATCGCGCGGTCCAGCGCCATCATCATGAGTGCGAGCTCGAGCCGGGCGCCGATGCCGGTCAGGTAGTAGAAGCGGGCACCGGAGACCTTGGCGCCGCGGGCGAGGTCGAAGATGCCGAGGCTCTCGCCGAGCTCGACGTGGTCGCGGGGCTCGAAGTCGAACGTGGGGATGGCTCCGACCTCCCGAATCGTCACGAAGTCGTCGGGGCCACCGGCGGGAACTCCCTCGAGCACGGGGTTGGCGATGCGGCCGGCGACGGCGACGAATGCCGCCTCGGCGTCGGTCGCGCGCTGCGTGGCCTCCTTGACCTGGGCCGAGAGCGCCTGGGCCTCGGCGACGAGGGCCTTCTTGTCTTCTTTGGCCGCCGCGGCGACAAGCTTGCCGAAGGCGTTCTGGCTCGCGCGAAGGGTCTCGAAGTCGAGCAGGGCGGCCCGGCGTTCGGCATCCGCTGCCACGGCCGCGTCGACGAGCTCGACGGAGTCGCCCCTCGCAGCCTGGGAGATTCGGATGGCCTCAGGATTTTCGCGCAGAAGTACTGGATCAATCACCCGTCAAGCCTACCTTTTGCCCCGGGGAACCCTATCCCCGAGAGCAGGGTCATGCCGTACGTTTGACGTTGTGTTGAATTCAGCGGACATCCAGCCTGTTGGGCGCTCGGCAAGCGGACCCCGGCGGGCCGCCCTGATCTATCACCCCATCAAGGTCGACGGGGCAAAACTGAAGGCCGACGTAGACCGGATTGCGGCGGGTGCGGGCTGGGGCCAGACGCTCTGGTTCGAGACCACGCTCGAAACGGCGGGCCAGGAACTGACCCGGGAGGCCCTCGCGCAGGGTGCCGAGCTGCTTCTTGCCGCGGGCGGCGACGGAACGGTTCGCGCCGTGGTCGAAGGCCTGCGCGGATCCAGCGTTCCGCTCGGGCTGATCCCCTCCGGCACGGGCAACCTGCTGGCCAGAAACCTCAACATCGGCGTCACAGGCCAGGAGGCCGCGATCACGGCGGCGTTCGAGGGAATCGACCGCCCGATCGACCGGGGAATCGCGAGCATCGTGCGGGAGGACGGCAGCGTCCAGGAGCACGCGTTCGTCGTCATGGCCGGCCTCGGCCTCGACGCGAAGATGATCGCGATGACCAACTCGAAGCTCAAGAAGGCCGTGGGCTGGTTGGCCTACGTCGATGCGGGCGTGCGGGCCCTGCCCGAGCTGAAGCCGCTGAAGATCCGTTACAGCATCGACAACGACGCGTGGCGCTCCACGAGCGTGCACACCGTGATGGTGGGCAACTGCGGCTCGCTGCCCGGCGGCGTACTCCTCATTCCGGATGCCCGGGTAGACGACGGCGTGCTGGACATCATGGCACTGCGGCCCGAGGGGCCATTCGGCTGGCTGAAGATCTGGCGCAAGATCACCTGGGAGAACGGCGTTCTCCGCAAGAGCGCCACGGGACGCAAGATCATCGACCTGACCAATGACGTGCGCTCGGTGACCTACCGGCGCGGGGCAGACCTGCGGCTCACGGTCGAGGTTCCCGAGCACTTCCAGCTCGACGGTGACGAGTTCGGCAAGGTCATCGCCGTGCACTGCTGGGTCGAGCCCGGCGCCCTCAACATCCGAGTGGCCCCGCCCGCCTGACGCCGTTTTCAGGCCATAGCGGCGATGAACCCCGTGGGGAGGTTGACCGCCGCTATGGCCTGAAAACGGAGGCTCGGAGCTAAGAAGAAGGTGAGTCTCCCGAGATGACGCCGCGCAGCCAGGCCCTGGCCTCGATGAAGACGTTGTCGTCGTAGCGCGGCACATACTCGATCGGCGCCTTGTCGGCCCGGGGGTAGGAGCCGAGGAACATGACGTTCGGGCTGAACCGGCGCACGCCGAGCAGGGAGTCGGCGACCCGCTCATCCAGGATGTGCCCATCCGCGTCGATGACGAAGCGATAGCGGCCGAGCGCGTCGCCGATGGGCCGGGACTCGATCAGGCTGAGGTTCACGCCGCGGGTCGAGAACTGCTCGAGCATCTCCAGGAGCGCCCCCGGGTGATCCTCGGGCAGCTCGACGATGAGGCTGGTCTTGTCGGCGCCGGTCTGCGGCGGCAGCGGCACGGTGTTCAGGCTGACGAGCACGAAACGGGTGACCGCGTTGTCGTTGTCGCCGATGTTCTCAGCGAGCACCTCGACGTCGAGGTGCTTGGTGATCCCGGGCGGCGCGATGGCGGCATCCGCCGCATCCGTCTCGAACAGGTTCGCCGCGGCGGCCACGTTGGAGGTGGCCGGAATGTGGCCGTGGGTCGGCAGCGCGGCATCCAGCCAGAGGTGGCACTGCGCGTAGGCCACCGGATGCGCGTTGACCGTCTTGACGTCGGCCAGCTTCGTTCCGGGCCGGGCAACCAGGACAAACTGCACCCTGACGAGGTACTCCCCGACGATGCGCAGGTTCGGGATCCGCGCGAGGGCATCCTGGGTGGCCGAGACGCCGCCCTCGACCGAGTTCTCGATCGCGATCATCGCGGCGATGCTTCGGCCGCAGACGACATCATCGAGGGCCTCGCCGACGTTGTTGACGCTCTGCCACACGGCACCCGCCGCCTCAGGGACCTGCGCCAGTGCCGCCTCGGTGAACGTGCCCCGCGGGCCCAGGTAGCTATAGGTCTCGCGGGGGGAAGGGCTGTCTGACATGGGATCGAGCCTATCGGCTGGCCCTTTCTTCCGACGGCAGACCCGGCGGTGCCAGAATAGGCGCATGACCTCGCGTGCCGGAACCGTCGCCCTGCCCCAAGACCTCGTCGACATCGAGGCACTCGTCGCCGCCTATTACGCGTTGAAACCGGATGTCTCGATTGCCGACCAGCGGGTCGCGTTCGGCACCAGCGGGCACCGTGGCAGTTCGCTCAACACCGCGTTCAACGAGGATCACATCCTGGCGACCACGCAGGCGATCGTCGACTACCGCAACGCGCAGGGCATCACCGGCCCCCTGTTCATCGGCATCGACACGCATGCACTCAGCCGCCCGGCGCAGACCAGCGCGCTCGACGTGCTCGTGGGCAACGGCGTCACCGTGCTGATGGACTCCCTCGACTCCGTCACCCCGACGCCGGCGATCAGCCATGCGATCCTCGCCTACAACAGCGCGGCCAACGCCGAGCAGAACGCGAGCGGATTGGCCGACGGCATCGTCGTGACGCCGAGCCACAACCCGCCGGCCGACGGCGGATTCAAGTACAACCCGACGCACGGCGGCCCCGCCGACAGCGACGCCACGAACTGGATCGCCGACCGCGCGAACGAACTCCTCGCAGCTGACCTCGTGGGCGTCAAGCGGGCCGATGCGGCGGCGGTGACCGCCGCCGTGGGCACCTACGACTACCTCGCCAACTACGTCGAGGACCTCGGCAACATCATCGACATGGACGCCATCAAGAAGTCCGGCATCCGGATCGGCGCCGACCCGCTGGGCGGCGCCTCGGTGAACTACTGGTCGGCCATCGCGACCCGCTACGGCATCGACCTGACCGTGGTGAACCCGATCGTCGACCCGCAGTGGGCGTTCATGACGCTCGACTGGGACGAGAAGATCCGGATGGACCCGTCGTCCCCCAACGCGATGGCCTCGGTGCTCGCGCGCCGCAACGACTTCGACCTGCTTACGGGCAACGACGCCGACTCCGACCGGCACGGCATCGTGACCCCGGATGCCGGGCTGATGAACCCCAACCACTTCCTGGCCGTCGCGATCGAGTACCTGTACTCGAACCGCGAGGGCTGGCGCCCCGACGCCGCGATCGGCAAGACGCTGGTGTCCTCCAGCATGATCGACCGGGTGGCAGCGCGTCTCGGCCGCACCCTCTGGGAGGTGCCGGTCGGCTTCAAGTGGTTCGTGCCCGGACTCGTCGACGGCTCGGTCGCGTTCGGCGGCGAGGAGAGCGCGGGCGCCAGCTTCCTGCGCTTCGACGGCACCGTGTGGACCACCGACAAGGACGGCCTGATCCTCTGCCTCCTGGCCGCCGAGATTCTCGCGGTCACCGGCAAGACCCCCAGCCAGCTCTACGCCGAGCTCGTCGAATCGTTCGGCGCCCCGGCATACGAGCGAGTGGATGCTGTGGCCACCAAGGCGCAGAAGGCCCGGCTCGGCAAGCTCGACGGTGCGGCCATCGGCGCCACCGAGCTGGCCGGCGAGCCCATCATCGCCAAGCTCAGTAACGCCCCCGGCAACGGCGCGGCCATCGGCGGCGTCAAGGTCGTGACCGAGAACGCCTGGTTCGCTGCCCGCCCCAGCGGCACCGAAGACGTCTACAAGATCTATGCGGAGTCGTTCCTCGGCGAGGAACACCTGCGCCGAGTGCAGGCCGAGGCCCGCCTCATCGTGGACGCAGCCCTCGCCGAGTAGAACGCACCCCGAGCTTGACGTGCGTCCAAGAGGCCGCCCGGCCTGAAAGACAGGCCGCTCTAACGCCTGTCTGGATGCGGGACTGCGACAACGACGAGTTCCGGGATTCCCGTGAAGTCGGAAGGATTGCAGGTGTACAGCGGGAGCCCGTTGGAGATGGCGGTCGCCGCTATCAGAGCATCGTAAGCGCGGGCGGCGGGCTTCCGCCCGGAGTTACGAAGGGCCGCGGCGACCCGCCCGAAGGCCCGGGCGGCACCCACATCAAAAGGCAGGGGGTCAAAGTCCGCCTCGGCCTGCTGAAGGTGTGACTGACGCGCGGCACGTTCGCTATCGGTCGCCGCGACCAAGGGTCCGACGGAAAGTTCTGCGAGGGAGATCGCGCTGATCAGCGCCTCCGCCGGCAGTGGCGCCGACGAGGACAAGCGGCCCAGAAGAATGACAGTCGATGTGTCGAGCAACCCTCGCTCGACATTGGTGCTCACAGGCTCGAATCCAGAATCTCGTCGAGATCGCGTCGAAAATCGGCCACGTTGACAACCGGCAACGAAACCCTTCGCGCGATCAGTTCCTCGACGGGGACCGACCGACGACGTAGCGGTCGAAGCTCAGCGACCGGTGCGCCATCTCGGGTGATTATGACCGCCTCGCCCTCGGCCACGCGGCTGAGGACATCGCCGCCATGATTCCGAAGGTCCCGCACCGTCACCGTGTTCATGTATCGACCGTATCACCGGTGAGACGGGGCCGCTAGGGCGCTACGGCGCTAGTAGGTGGGGGCCGCCGGGAGCCCGAAGAACTCCTCAAGGGTCGTCACGCCCGTGCGGTGCATCTCGGCGGCGAGCTCCGTGCCGACGTAGCGGAAGTGCCACGGCTCGTACTCGTAACCGGTGACGGGGGTCTTGTCTTCTGGGTAGCGCAGGATGAAGCCGTACCGCCAGGCGTTGGCGGCCAGCCACTGGCCGGCGGGCGCATTGCCGAAGCAGGCGCCCTCGACGCCGCATCCGCTCGCCGTGTCGAGGATGTCGACGGCCATGCCCGTCTGGTGCTCACTGAAGCCGGGCCGGGCGCTCGTCGCATCCGCGCCCGCCTGGCCGAGCGAGGAAACATAGCCGTTGTACGCGAACTGCTGGCCCGCGTAGGTTCGGTAGCCGCTGGCGATCACGAGCTGGAAGCCCGCGTCGGCCTTGGCTGCGGCGAACAGCTCGACGATGGCGTCGCTCGTCGCCTGGCGAAGCGGATGCCCGTGAGAGTTGGGAATGCCGTCCGGGGTCGACACGAGGTCGGGCGGAACGTAGTTCTCGGCATCCGGAATCGGGCGGATCTTGTCGACGACGACCCAGATGCTCGTCGGGTCTGTCGTGGAGTGTGCGGCCTTGTTGAAGGCCGCGGGCGAAGGAGTGGGCGCCACAGGGGTGACAGACGGGGCCGCGGACGGGGCGTCGGTGGGCGTGATCGTCACGAGCGTCGGCGGGGGATTGCTCGGGGCGGAGTCGGGCATGGTGGTCGCGACCACGACGGCGACGATCGCCCATGCGGCCATCACCGCCAGCGCGCTGCCGAGCACGACGCCGACGATCGCGCGGCGCCGCCTGGCAGCCCTCGCGGATCGCCGCGGGTCCCGAGATTCACTCACGCGACCACCCTAAAGGAGCGGTGGGCGTCTCACCTTCGGGTTTGCTCGATGCGGCCTGTTAGGCGATGCTCCAGAAGTGGGCAGTACCGCCGGGGTTGTCGACCGTGATGGCCGTGTCGAAGTCGCGGTACTGCGCGTCGACGGTGTGCCCGACGAGCTTGATGACCGGCGTGCCATCAGTCTTGGTCCCGACGCCGGACACCGTCATGGTGTGATCGACGCCGTTGTCGTTCTGGGCGTCCCAGTCGAACATGACGACGTCGCCGATCTTGACCTTGGCCCGGTCCTCGAACGAGATGCGGGTCGTGTCGTCCCGGGACGCGAAGTAGTCGTCCATGGCGTTGCCGCGGATCCAGCTGAAGTTGTAGGCCCCGGTGGTGGCGTAGTCGCTGTACCAGTCGTCGTTCTGCACCCAGCCGCGCTGAACGAGCGCCTGGTTGACGAAGTTGCCGCAGTCGTTATCGGGGAACTGGCCCCACTCGTCGAGGTTGTACTGCTGCCAATAGCGGAACATGTACTGCATCTGCCGGTCGACCGGGCTCAGGGCGTCATAGGCGAACGCCCCGGCATCCGTCACGACGGTGCTATCTGAGAGGGTGAGCGCCACCGGGGCGCTCGCCGAGGCGAAGTTCAGTGCCGCGGGTGTCACGAACGTGGCGCTCGTGCCGTTGACGGCGGCGACCAGAACCGAGATGCCGCCGATCGTGGCGGAGGTGACGCCCGCGAGGTTCGTGCCCGAGATCGTCACCGTCGTGCCGCCGACCAGGGATCCCGTGGCGGGGCTCAGGCCGGAGACCGTCGTCGGCTGCGGCTCAGGCAGCGCCTCGGCGTTGCCAGAGGAGGTATCCGAGGAGGTCGCTGAGCTCGAGGATGCGCCGTCGCTGCGGCCGCCGGCACACGCGGAGAGCAATCCCGCCCCGCCGACCGCGACGAGGGCGAGAAGCGAACGACGACTGAAAGCTTTCGACGAAGTGATGGTGTCCCCCAGGAGCAATTGAAACTGATTTATAACTCAATCATGACACCCTTGCGGGGGTCAATCAGCCAGCTGGGATGCTCCTGAAAATCCGGGGTTTGCGAGGAAGTTTCCTTCGGTGTAACTTTGCAGTCTGCGCAATCTTTGGTGCGCCACAACGTCAGGGATTTCATGTCACAAACCAACCCCACTGCCTCGGGCGCATCCCGCGCACAGCAGCAGGCCTCGGCCATCAAGGCCGCCGGCGGAGTGCTCACGCACCGCCAGATCCTGTTCATCCTCTTCGGCCTGATGGCCGGCATGTTTCTCTCGGCCCTGGACCAGACGATCGTCGGCACGTCGATGCGCACGATCGCCGACGACCTCTCCGGCCTCAGCCTGCAGGCATGGGTGACGACGGCCTACCTGATCATGTCGACGATCTCGACCCCGATCTATGGCAAGCTCTCCGACATCTTCGGCCGGCGCCCGCTGTTCATGATCGCCATCACAATCTTCCTGATCGGCTCGCTGCTCGCCGGCTTCTCGACCTCGATGCCCGAGCTCGCCGTGTTCCGTGGCATCCAGGGCCTCGGCGCCGGTGGCCTGATGGCCCTGCCGCTGACGATCCTCGGCGACATCCTCGCCCCTCGCGAGCGCGCCAAGTACCAGGGCTACTTCCTCGCCGTCTTCGGCGTCTCCAGCGTGATCGGCCCGCTGCTCGGCGGCCTGATGTCGGGCACCTCGGTCATCCTCGGCGTCACCGGCTGGCGCTGGATCTTCCTGATGAACCTGCCCATCGGCATCATCGCGATGCTGATCGTGCTGCGCTTTCTGCACGTACCGCACACCAAGCGCCCCGCGCGCATCGACTGGTGGGGCGCCGCGACCGTGATCATGGCGGTCATCCCGCTGCTGCTCGTCGCCGAGCAGGGCCGCGAGTGGGGCTGGTGGTCGGTTTCGTCGGTCGTCTGCTACGTCGTCGGCCTCGTCGGAATCGTGCTCTTCATCCTCGCCGAGCGTTCCATGGGCGACGACGCGCTCATCCCGCTGAAGCTGTTCAAGTCCCCGACCTTCCGCATGGCGACCATCATCGGTGTGCTCGTGGGCTTCGGTATGTTCGGCGCCATGATGACCATCCCGCTGTACCTGCAGCTCGTCACCGGGGCCACCCCGACCGAGTCGGGCCTCCTGATGATCCCGATGATCCTCGGCCTGATGATCTCCTCGATCGTCTCCGGCCAGCTGATCTCCCGCACCGGCAAGTACAAGATGTTCCCGATCCTCGGCACCGCGTTCATGGGTGCGGGCTTCTTCTACATGACGTTCCTGTCCCCCGACAAGAACATGTTCTTCGTACTCGGCGGCATGCTGCTGATCGGCCTCGGCCTCGGCCAGCTCATGCAGACCCTGACGATCGCCAGCCAGAACTCGGTCGGCCCGCGGGACATCGGCGTGGCCACGAGCTCCTCGACGTTCTTCCGCCAGATCGGTGGAACGATGGGCACCGCGGTCGTCTTCTCCGTGCTGTTCGCCCGCCTGCCCGAGACCCTGTCGGCGGCGTTCTCGAACACGAACACCATCGCGGGAATCCAGTCGGCGGCCCAGGACCCGGCGGTCACGGGCAACCCGGTGAACACGACGATCCTCGGCATCCTCGGCTCGAAGGACCCGTCGGTGATCGGCGGCGCCCTCAGTGGCGACTCGTCGTTCCTGAAGGGCGTCGACCCGCGCCTCTCCTTCCCGTTCCTCGAGGGCTTCGCGAATGCGACCGTCACCGTGTTCTGGGTGAGCCTCGCCGTGATCGTCGTGGCGTTCATCCTGAGCTTCTTCATGAAGGCCCAGCCGCTGCGCATGAAGAGCGCGCTGCAGGAGCAGACCGAGAGCGATCACGCAGAGGATGCCGCCGAGGCAGAGCTCATTCTGGCCCACTCCGCCGCGGATGCCGCCGGCGCGATGATCGAGCCGGCTCTCGGCTCCGAGCACCACAGCGACAAGCCTGCCGCGGCAAAGTCCGCGTCGCCGGAGGCCTAGCGGTTCACGGGCCTAGGAGGGTTCACGGGCCTAGGAGCCCAGGTCGGCGGCCGTGACGAAGATCGCGGTCGCCGCCGAGCCCCGGGGCAGGCGTGGCCCGAGCGTTGCGACCGCGCCGGAGGCCCGGGCGAGCTGGGCCACGATCGCGAGCCCCAAGCCGCTGCCGGCCTTCTCCGGGGCGGCGCTGAAGAAGCGGTCGAACGCCCGGGAGTAGTCGCCTCCCGGCATGCCCGGCCCCTCGTCGAGTACGCAGAGCGTCGTCTCGGCGCCGGAGCGGTCGACCGTAACCGTGATGCGGGACGACGCCGGGGACGCGCCCAGCGCGTTGTCGATGAAGTTGTCGATGATCTGCTCGGCCGCGGTATCGATCGCGAACACCATCGCGTGGCCGGGGCCCTCGAACAGAATCTCCACGCCCGACTCCTGGGCCAGCGCCCGCCACTGGTCGACCCGCTCGGCCGCGATCGCGGCGAGGTCCACGGGCGCGACGGGCGCCGTGCTGGCCTCCGTTCGACTCAGCACGAGGAGTCCCTCGATCAGGCTGGCCAGCCGATCGGCCTCCACCTCGGCGGCCGACAGCCGCTCCGCCGCCGCGGCAGGGTCGGTCTCGATCAGCTCCCGGGCGCGTTCGAGCCGCAGGCGCAGCGCCGTGAGCGGCGTGCGCAGCTGGTGGGACGCATCCGCCGCGAACGCGCGCTGGGTGTCGATCAGCTCGCTGAGGCGCACCGCCATCCGGTTGAACGAGTGCGACAGCGACCTGATCTCGGGGGCGCCGCCGGCCCGCTCGTCCGCCCGAACCCGAAGATCGCCGTCGGCGAAGGCCTCCGTTGCGGCCCGGAGCAGCGACAGCCGCCGGGTGAAGCTCGCCGAGACGATGAATCCCACGAACCCGGCGAGCAGCACGGTCGTGAGCGCCACGAGCCAGATGGTGCCGACCTGCGCCTGGACCGCGTCGGAGACGACCTTGGCGGGATAGGTCAGGCGTACCGCACCGAGCACCGTCGTGCCGCTTTGAACCGGCACGCTGACGTAGAGGAGCTCCTCGGCAAGGGTGCTCGAGAAGCGCGACCCCGTGGCGACCTGGCCCGCGAGCGCCTGCTGGATCTCCGGCCGGGACGCATAGGAGGACCCCAGCGAGGACTCGTCGTCGTCGCTCGTGACGATCGCCGTGCCCGCCCGATCGGTGATGACGACGCGGGCGCCGTCCGTGCCGCGATAGGCCTTGGCCGCGTCCACGACCGAGGCGAGGGCCGCGGCGGCTTCAGGCGTCGCAGCCGTCGCAGCCGAATACGCGGATGCGCCATCGGCCTCGTCGGCGCTGGTCAACACATCCTCGCTGCGGCCCGCGAGCATGAACGCGTCCCGCTCGAGCGTCGTCGTGATGCGGTCGGACTCCACGCCCTGCACGTAGCCGCTGAGGGGGATGTCCTGCACGAGGATCACGAGCAGCGCCACGCCCATCAGCGCGGCCATCAGCCGCCACCTCACGGGGCGGTCACTGACGTGTCGCTCGACACCGGACCGGGCACCGCGAAGCGGAATCCGACGCCCCGCACGCTCTCGATCCAGCCGGGGTCGCCGAGCTTCTTGCGGATGGCCGCGATGTGCGCATCCAGCGTCTTGGTCGTGCCGTACCAGTTGGTGTCCCAGACATCGTGCAGGATGTCCGTGCGCCTGAAGACCGCCCCCGGGTCGGCCGAGAGATACACCAGCAGCTCGAACTCCTTCGGCGTCAGGTGCAGCGCCGTGCCGGCGACCTCGATGCGCTGAGCCCGGGTGTCGATGATGAGGCTGCCGAAGTCGCGACGGGTCGGCAGCGGCTCGAGCGGCTCGGCCCCGCCCGAGAGGGTGCGGCGGGTGACCGCCCGGATGCGCGCCACGAGCTCCCGCATACCGAACGGCTTGACGATGAAGTCGTCGGCTCCCATCTCGAGCGCGACGACCCGGTCGATCTCGCTGTCCCGGGCACTGACGATGATGATGGGCGTGTCACCGGCACGACGGATGGCCCGGCACACCTCGGTGCCGTCCATGTCCGGCAGGCCCAGATCCAGGAGCACGATGTCGGGCGCGTATTCCGCGAGCGCGGCGATGCCTGCGGCGCCCGTTCCCGCGAGGCTGCAGGCCAGGCTTGCATTTCCCAGTCCATCGAGAATGCTGTCTGCGACGGCACTGTCGTCCTCGATCACGAGCACCTTCATAGGGACATTGTGCCGGTCTTCGTGCAGATGGCGCTCGATTGGCCAGGGACAGCGTGTTCTTCTTGGCCGAATCTTGGATGAACGCGGGCGATTCTTGGCCGAACCTCCCGGCGCCAGACGGGGCGTCACCCCTAGCGTTGAGTTATGAGATCTCCCCTGGTCGTGACGCTGTCGATCATCGGCGTGCTGTGCACCGGCACCGCTGCCATCGCCGTGAACAGCAGCGCTTTCTCCAGCGTCGAACAGAACAGGCTCGCTGACCAGTCAGCCCTCCTGATCCCACAGACTCCGTCGACAGGTTCACCCTCAGCCCCTCGTTCCCCCGAGCCTGGCGAGACGTCGACGGCCGCCCCGGATGCCGCGCCACCCACGCCGTATCCAGGGGCGGACTCACCCTCCGCGACGAGCAGCCCCGGCGCACGGGCGGTTGCGGGCACCACCGTGGAGCCGATCCCCGGGCCCGCCGCTGTCACTGAGCCTCTCCCCGCGATCGACCCGCCACCCGCGCCCCCGAGCCAAGTGATCGTGCCCGCGCCGCGACCGGAGACTGTGCCGGCGCCGGGGTCAACGCACCGGTCGGAAGACAACTCGACCGAGAAGTCCGGCCAGAACTCGGGCCAGAACTCTGGCCAGAACTCTGGCCAGAAGGAGACCGAGCACGATGACTAGGCGCCGTCATCCGGCGCAGGCCGCTCGAAACCTGACGGCAGCCGCCACCGGGGTCGCCCTCGTCGCCATGGTGGCCGGCTACCATTTCTCATCCCAGGCCCAGGCCAGCGAGTCGAAGGCCGCCGGAAGCGTGCCGAGCACCGGCGTCCAGTCGACCACCACGGGAAAGCCGACCCCGACTCCCGTGCCGACGGCTGTCCCCGCGACGATCGCCCCGATCAACCCGACCGTGGCGGCCCCGGCCCCCGCAGGTTCGGGCTCGGGCTCGGGATCTGGCTCGGGATCCGGCTCCGGCTCAGCCGCTCCCGCCGCCGCGCCTTCGGCCCCGGTCGTCGCACCGGCGCCCGCCCCCGTCGTGGCCCCAGCGCCTGCCCCGGCGCCCGCACAGGCTCCCGCTCCCGCGCCGGCTCCCGCTCCCGCGCCGGCACCAGCTCCGGCCCCTGCACCGGTGCCCGTCAACGGCAAGACCGCAGGCTCGGGCGGCTAAGGCATGATCGACTTCGCGGCCCGGCCGGCCGTCGGGGCAGTCTTCTCCAGCCCCGCGACACTTCCCGCCGTAGCGACGCTGGGCCGGCCGGCGATGGGCGGCCAGGCGAGGATCACGCTGGTGGGCGCATCCGCTTCCCTGCTCGAGGCCTGCGGCGAGCTGC
>CANFBG010000047.1 GCA_947444785.1 Microbacteriaceae bacterium
CCTGGTCGCCGAAGGCCTGGTCGCCGAAGGCCTGGTCGCCGGTGGGTGAATCGTTCGAGGTCATGTCGCTCATTCCGCGGTCACCGGCCAGGCATCCCAGCTGCCATAGACCAGTTCGGTGTTTGTTGTCAGTTGCGCGGCAAGCTCTGCCGCAGGGGTGTCGAGGTGATCCGCCATGAAGCGAAGCGTCACGGGCATCAGGTAGGGGGCATTCGGGCGGCCGCGGTGCGGTGTGGGAGCCAAGAACGGCGCGTCCGTCTCGATCAGGATCAGTTCGCGCGGGGTGATGCTGAGGGCCTCGCGGAGCGCGTCGGAGTTCTTGAAGGTGACCGTGCCGGAGTACGACAGGTACCAGCCGTGCTCCGCACAGATCTTTGCCATTGCGGCGTCGCCCGAGAAACAGTGAAAGACGGTGCGCTCAGGCGCCCCGACCCGCAGCAGCGTCTCGATCACGGCGTCATGGGCATCCCGGTCGTGGATCTGCAACGCCAAATCGTTCGCCTTCGCGATCTCGATGTGGGCCTCGAACGAGCGGAACTGCGCGGCGTGACCGGGCGCATCCGTTCGAAAGAAATCGAGCCCGGTCTCACCGATCGCCCGCACCCGCGGCTGGGTGGCGAGCTCGGCAATGACGGCGAGAGCCTCGTCGAGCCGACCGGCGGCCTCATAGCGCGGCGCCTCGTTCGGGTGGATGGCCACGGCCGCCAGCATGCGCGGCTCCCGCGCGGCGTGCGCGGCGCTCCAGATGCTCGACTCGATGTCGCCGCCCACCTGCACGACGCCGATGACGCCAACACGGGCGGCATTCTCCAGCTGCTCGCGGTAGTCGGGCATGGCGTCGAACTGAGACTCGTGAGCCGGCCCCGGGTCGAGGTGCGTGTGGTTGTCGTAGATCGGCACGACCAGCGGCTCGGGCAGCGGCGCATAGCCCTTCTCGCGGGCCACGCTAGGCCGCGGGCTCGTCGGCCTCGGGCAGTTCGATGCGCGGGAACAGCGGCTCGAGGGGCACGACGGCGGGGCCGCCCGTCCACTCCCACGCGCTGCGAACCGGCTGGTCGGCGACGTGGCCTTCTCCTGCCAGTGCGGTCCAGAGCTTGGCTGCGGCATCCGGGATCACGGGCGACAGCAGCACGGCGAGGGTACCGAGACCGCGCACGGCGGTGTGCAGCACGGTGCCGAGACGCTCCCGGTTCGCCGGGTCCTTGGACAGGGCCCAGGGCTCCTGGATGGTGATGTAGCCGTTGAGCTCGTCCACGAGCTCCCAGATCTCCGCGAGCGCCTCGTGAATGGCGAGGCGGTTGATCGCGGCATCAGCGGCCACCGTCACGCGGCGCTCGGTGGTGCGGATGGCCTCATCTGCCGCATCCAATTCACCGGGAGAGGGGATGACCCCGTCGAAGTACCGGGTGAGCATCGCGATGATGCGGGACGCCAGGTTGCCGAAGCCGTTCGCGAGCTCGCTCTGGTAGCGGGCCGCCAGGTCCTCCCAGCTGAATGATCCGTCATTGCCGAAGCTGATGGCGCGCATGAAGTAGTAGCGGAACGCGTCGACGCCGAACGTCTCGGTGATCTGCTCGGGGGCGATACCCGTGAGCTTGGACTTGCTCATCTTCTCGCCGCCGACCAGCAGCCAGCCGTGACCGAAGACCTGCTTGGGCACCTCGAGCCCCGCGGCCATCAGCATGGCCGGCCAGATGACGGCATGGAAGCGCGCGATGTCTTTCCCGACGATGTGCGTGCCGGGCCAGCGGCGCGCGAACGCCTCGTCGTCGGAGCCGTAGCCCGCGGCGGTGATGTAGTTCAGCAGGGCGTCGAACCAGACATAGACGACGTGGGTGTCGTCCCACGGCACCTTGACTCCCCAGTCGAAGCTCTGGCGGGAGATGGACAGGTCGGTCAGGCCCTGCTTGACGAACTGGATGATCTCGTTGCGAACGCTCTCCGGCTGGATGAAGTGCGGGTTCGACTCGTAGAGATCCAGCAGCGGCTGGGTGAAGTCGCTCATCCGGAAGAAGTAGTTGCGCTCCTCCAGCAGCTCGACGGGCTTGGAGTGGATGGCGCAGACCTGCTGGCCCGCGTACTGGCCGGTGCCGTCGACGAGGTCGCCGGCCTGCTTGTACTCCTCGCAGCCGACGCAGTAGAAGCCCTCGTACTCGCCCGTGTAGATGAAGCCGGCGTCGAAGAGGCGCTGCAGGAACAGCTGCACGTTCTTCTCGTGGCGCTCGTCGGTGGTGCGGATGAAGTCGTCATTGGAGATGTTGATGGTCGACAGCAGCGGCAGCCATGCGGTCTCGACCAGGCGGTCGGCCCACTCCTTCGGGGTCACGCCGTTGGCGGTCGCCGTGCGCAGGATCTTCTGGCCGTGCTCGTCGGTTCCGGTCAGGAACCAGGTGTCGTCGCCCGCCTGGCGGTGCCAGCGCGCGAGGACGTCACTCGCCACCTCCGTGTAGGCGTGCCCGATGTGGGGCACGTCATTGACATAGAAAATGGGCGTGGTGATATAGAACGAAGAGCCGTCAGCCATGGCTCTATCCTAAAGGCGGCAGGGCGGCAAAGCCTTCGGCCGCCGAAGTGGGCCTGCCACTGCCCCGGGCCGCGAGCGCCGCCTCGTAGAGGTCGCGCTTGCCGAGGCCGCTGTTGTCTGCGATCTCGGTCGCGGCATCCTTCAGCCGGGCGCCGTCGGCGACCATCTGCAGCACCTGCGCGACGCCGGTGGCCAGGTCGATCTCGAGCGGCTCAGCGCCGGCGATGACCATCACGATCTCACCCTTCACCCCCGCGTCGGCCCAGACGGCCAGCTCGGCGGCGGGTCCGCGCTTGACCTCCTCGAACATCTTCGTCAGCTCTCGGCAGACGGCGACGCGGCGGTCGGCACCCAGGGCGGATGCGACGTCGGCGAGCGACGCCGCGATGCGGTTCGGCGACTCGAAGAACACCATCGTGCGCTGCTCGCGCACGAGGGCGCCCAGCTGCTGGAGCCGCTCGCCCTGCTTGCGCGGCAGGAAGCCCTCGAAGGTGAAGCGATCGGTCGGCAGGCCCGAGATGGCGAGCGCCATGATGACGGCCGAGGGGCCCGGGATGGCGGTGACCGTGACACCCGCGTCCACGGCGGCCGCCACGAGATGAAAGCCCGGATCGCTCACGGTCGGCATCCCGGCGTCACTCATCACGACGAGGTCGCCGTCGCGGGCGAGCTCGACGAGCTCGGCCGCCTTCTCGCGCTCGTTGTGGTCGTGCAGCGCGATGAGCTGCGGCCGGTTCTCGATATCGAGGGCCCGGAGCAGCTTGATGGTCACCCGCGTGTCCTCGGCGGCGATGACGGTGCATGCCTCGAGCACCTCGATGAGGCGGCGAGACACGTCGCCCAGGTTTCCGATGGGCGTCGCCGCAAGGATGATCATTCACTCAGAGTAACCAGTGGCTCGCTACGATTGGCTGGTGACGCTTCCGACCCCGATCGTGCCCCCGTCGAGACACGAGGCCGGCGGCCCCACCGGATCGCGGCTCGACCGCTGGTGGGCCGGCCTGGTCAACACTCCCGCCAAGCAGCGCGCCTGGGCCTGGGGCGGACCGATCGCGGTCACGCTGCTGGCCGCAGTTCTCCGCCTGGTGAACCTCGCCCACCCGCACTCCCTCGTGTTCGACGAGACGTTCTACGTCAAGGACTCCTACACGCTGCTGAACCTCGGCTACGAGGCGAACTGGCCGGCCAACAGCGACGACGCCTTCAACGCCGGCAACACGGATGGCTACCTCACGACGGGATCCTTCGCCGTGCATCCGCCGTTCGGCAAGTGGGTCATCGCCCTCGGGCTCGCCCTCTTCGGCGCCGATTCGAGCTTCGGCTGGCGCATCTCGGTCGCCGTCTGCGGCATCCTGCTCGTGCTGCTGATCACCCTGATCGCGAAGAAGCTCTTCCGCTCGACGCTGCTCGCCACCATCGCCGGCTTCCTGCTCGCCATCGACGGTCACGCCATCGTGATGAGCCGGGTCGCCCTGCTCGACGGAATCCTCGCGCTGTTCTGCCTGCTCGGGGTCGGCGCCGTGCTGATGGACAGGGACTTCTCGGCCAGGCTGCTCATCCGGCGACTGCAGCTCGCTGAGATGCAGGGCCGAACGCTCCGCTGGGGCCCGGCGCTGTGGTTCCGACCGTGGCTGCTCGCCGCGGCTGTGGCATTCGGTCTCGCCAGCTCCGTCAAGTGGTCGGGACTGTACTTCCTCGCGGGCTTCGCCGTCTACGTCGTCGCGGTCGATGCCTTCGAGCGTTACCGCGCCGGCCTGCCCCGGTTCGCCATCGCGGCGATCCTCAAGCAGGGTCCCGTCACGTTCCTGCTGATGATCCCGGTCGCGATCGCAACCTACCTGGCCACCTGGGTCGGCTGGTTCTCCTCCAGCGGCGGGATGTATCGGCACTGGGTCGAGAACGCCGGGGCGACCGCGGCGTGGACCGGGCCGCTGGCCTGGGTGCCGAACGTCTGGCAGAACTTCTGGCATCTGGAAGCGGCGATCTACAACTACCACGTCAACGAGCACTCTCCGCATCCGTACCAGGCGAACCCCATCTCGTGGCTGTTCATGTCGCGGCCGACCCAGATGTACGTCAAGGCCGTCGACGGCGGCTACGAGAACATCACCTCGGTGGCCAACCCGCTGATCTGGTACGCCGGCACGGCCGCGATCCTCTACCTGCTGTACCGGTTCGCGAAGAAGTCGGAATGGGTCGTGGGGTTCGTCTTGATGGGCATGCTCGTCGGCTACGTGCCGTGGCTGGCCTACACGCAGCGAACCGTCTTCCAGTTCTACACGATCGCGTTCGAGCCCTACATGATCCTCGGGCTCGTCTTCGTGATCGGGTTGATCCTGGGCTCCAAAGACGACCCGACGTGGCGGCGGGTCGGAGCCCTTCGCGCCGTCGGCCTCTTCCTGATCGTCGCGAGCCTCATCACGGCCTTCTTCTACCCCGTCTGGACGGCCCAGGGCATCCCGAGCTGGCTTCTCTCCCTGCACTACTGGCTGCCTTCGTGGCGTTGATGCCGCGCTGGCTGCCCGGCCTCGGCCTGGCCGCTGCTGCCGCGGCGCTCGCATTCGCCCTGTCGGCGGCGGTGCCTGCAATCCCCTGGCTGACGGCCTGCGTGGCCCTCGGCATGGTCCTGGCCCAGATCCCGGCCCTTCGCCCCGCGCTCTCGGGGGTGTTCAAGCCCGGCCTCGCCCTCTCGAGCAGGCGTCTGCTGCGCATCGGCATCGTGCTGCTGGGGCTGAAGCTCAGCCTCGTCGACATCGTGGCGCTCGGCTGGCTGGCGATCCTCGGCATCTGCCTCATCGTGCTGCTGACGTTCGGCCTGACGCTCGGTCTCGGTCGCCTCCTCGGCCTGCCGGGCAACCAGCCCATCCTGATCGCGGCCGGCTTCTCCATCTGCGGGGCCTCCGCGGTGGGTGCGATGAGCGCCGTGACCCGCTCCAAGGAGTCGGAGGCTGCGACGCCCATCGCCCTCGTCACCCTGTGCGGCACGCTGGCGATCTTCATCCTGCCGGTGCTGCGCGTGCCCCTGGGCCTGTCCGACATGGAGTTCGGCTCCTGGGTCGGCCTCAGCGTGCACGATGTCGGCCAGGTCGTGGCGACGGCCCAGATCGCCGGCCCGACAGCCCTCGCGGCCGCCGTCGTCTTCAAGCTCACCCGCGTTCTCACCCTGGCGCCCATGGTGGCCCTCGTCGGCGCCGTCGAGCGCCGAAAGGCCAGGGCAGGGCTTCGGGCCGGTGCAGCGGACACGCCGCCCGCCGCGCGCCCGCCGATCGTTCCCCTGTTCATCGTCGGCTTCCTCGCCGCGGTTCTCGTGCGCACACTCGTTCCGCTGCCCGACGGGGCGCTCCTCGCGGCCAACGAGCTGCAGACCGTGCTGCTGGCCGTGGCGCTCGTCGCCCTCGGCACGGGCATCCGGGTGTCTGAGCTGGCCCGGACGGGGGGCCGGGCGCTCGTCGTCGGCCTCGTCTCCTGGGCGTTCATCGCCGGCGCCGCCCTTGTCGCTGTGAGCGTGCTCCGCCTCTGAAAACGGCGGCTCCGTAACATTTCGACTTATGGCATCGGGCGCCGAGGGGCACCTTCGGGGCTCGGGTAGCGTTGTCGTCATGTCAGATCGCGAGTACGGGTTCAAGACCCGAGCCATTCATGCCGGCAACATCCCCGACCCCGTGACGGGAGCCCGGGCGCTGCCGATCTACCAGACGTCGGCGTTCGTCTTCGATGACACGTCGGATGCCGCCGCCCGCTTCGCCCTGCAGAAGTACGGCAACATCTACTCCCGCGTCGCAAACCCCACGGTCGCGGCGTTCGAGGAGCGCGTGTCGAGCCTTGAGGGCGGCCTCGGCGGCGTCGCCACGGGCAGCGGCCTGTCGGCGCAGTTCATCACCTTCGCGTCGCTCGCGGGAGCGGGCGACCACATCGTCTCCTCCGCCAATCTCTATGGCGGCTCGATCACGCAGCTCGACATCACGCTGCGCCGCTTCGGGGTCGAGACCACGTTCATCCGATCAGCAGACCCGGCCGACTACGCCGCCGCGATCACCGACAGGACGAAGTTCATCTTCGCCGAGACCGTCGCGAACCCGTCCGGCGAGATCGCCGACATCGAGGGGCTCGCCGACGTAGCGCACGCACACGGCATCCCGCTGATCATCGACTCGACGATCGCCACCCCCTACCTGAACCGGCCGATCGAGTGGGGCGCCGATATCGTCATCCACTCGGCGACCAAGTTCCTCGGCGGGCACGGCACGACCCTCGGCGGCATCGTCGTCGAGAGCGGCCGCTTCAACTTCAGCACGGAGAAGTTCCCGCTGTTCACCACTCCCGTGCCGTCCTACGGCGGGCTCGAGTGGGGCGGCAACTTCGGCGAGTACGCGTTCCTGACGCGCCTTCGCTCCGAGCAGCTGCGCGACGTTGGGCCCTCACTCGCCCCGCACTCCGCGTTCCTGCTCGCCCAGGGCGTCGAGACACTGGCCTATCGCATGCAGGCTCACGTCGAGAATGCCCGCAAGGTGGCCGAGTGGCTGGATGCGGACCCCCGCATCGACTACGTCAACTGGGCCGGCCTGCCGAACCACCCGCACCACGACCGGGCGAAGAAGTACCTGCCGAACGAGCCCGGCAGCGTGTTCAGCTTCGGCGTCGCGGGGGGCCGGGCGGCCGGTCAGAAGTTCATCGAGTCGGTCGATCTCGCGAGCCATCTCGCCAACATCGGCGATGCGAAGACCCTCGTCATCCACCCCGCGTCGACCACCCACGCCCAGCTCACCGAGCAGCAGCTCATCGACGGCGGCGTGCTTCCCGGAGTCGTGCGCATCAGCGTGGGCATCGAGGACGCCGACGACATCATCTATGACCTTGACCAGGCACTCGCCCAGGCCATGAAGGGCAACTAATGGCCGAGACCGAATTCATCACCGCGCAGAAGGCCAACGGCCTGAGCTGCTCGATGCCCGCCGACTCGCCGCTGGCGAAGCTGCTGTTCTCGCAGCGCACCTGGGTCGGCCCCGATGCGAAGGAGCGCCTTGCGATCCTGCGTACCGCGAAGTCCGTCGCCATCGTCGGCGCCTCACCGAACCCGGCCCGCTCGAGCTACTTCGTCGGAACGTACCTTCAGCAGTCCAGCGACTTCCGCATCTACTTCGTGAACCCGATGGCCGACACGATCCTCGGCGAGAAGGCGTACCCCGACCTGGCGTCGCTGCCCGAGGTTCCCGACATCGTCGACGTCTTCCGCAAGCCCAGCGACATCCCGGGCGTCATCGACGAGGTGCTGGCGATCGGCGCCAAGACCGTGTGGATGCAGCTCGGCATCTGGAACGAGGAGGCCGCGCTCTACGGCGAGGAGCACGGACTCACCGTCGTCATGGACCGCTGCATCAAGATCGAGCACGCGCGCTTCGGCGGCGGCCTGCACCTGATGGGCTTCGACACCGGCGTCATCACGAGCCGCAAATACGTTCGGTAGGTCCCGCCAACTGAACCCCATTCGGGGCTAGGCTCGGGGCGTGACCGCCTACGTCTCGGCTTTCGACCTCTTCACCATCGGCATCGGGCCGAGCAGCTCCCACACCGTGGGTCCGATGCGGGCCGCCGGTGCGTTCGTGTCGACGCTCAGGAGCGAGTCGCTGATCCATCGCGTCGACCGCGTCACCTGCTCGCTGTTCGGCTCACTCGGTGCGACCGGTCTCGGCCACGGGACGCCCGATGCGATAGTGGCCGGCCTCTCAGGCCTTGACCCCGAGACCTGCGACCCCGACGCCGTGCGCGGTGCGTGGTCCGGACTGCCCCGGGGCCGCTCGACGGCGCTCGCGGATGCCGGCTTTCTCCAGTTGAGTCTCGCGCCCAGCACCACGGACACGATCCTGCTCGGCGGATCACATCGCATCACGATGCGCCAGGATTCCGTTTCGTTCGTGCCGCGCACAATCCTGCCCGGTCATCCGAACGCGCTCACCCTCGTCGCCTGGGACGCGTCGGGAGAGTTGCCCCTGGCCACGGAGACCTACTACTCGATCGGCGGCGGCTTCATTCGCCGGGAGGGCCAGACCGGCGAGGCCGTGCCGACCCTGGAGACCGAGCCCTCGTTCACGAGTGCGGCGTCGCTGCTCGCCCTCTGCGACGAGCGCGGCGTATCGATCGCCGACGTCGCCCGCAGCATCGAGGCCGTGCGCCGCGGTGACGCAGCGATCGATCGGCGCCTCGACGACGTCTGGGATGCCATGAACCTCTGCATCGAGAACGGGCTCGTCGCCTCGGGGACCCTGCCGGGCGGACTGGGAGTCATCCGACGCGCCAGTCGCATTCGCGAGCGACTCGAGGCCTGCGGGGCAGAGGGCTCCGACCACGACCTCTCGACCGAGTGGCTGCACACGTTCGCCCTGGCCGTGAACGAGGAGAACGCCGCGGGAAGCCGGGTCGTCACCGCGCCCACCAACGGGGCGGCGGGCATCGTTCCCGCGGTCGCGAAGTACTACCTCAGCTTCGTGCCGAACGCGTCGGCGGCGGGCATTCGCGAGTACCTGCTGACCGCGACCGCCATCGGCTCGCTCTTCAAGAGCAATGCGTCGATCTCGGGGGCCGAGGCGGGCTGCCAGGGCGAGGTCGGCTCGGCCTGCGCCATGGCGAGCGGCGCGCTGTGCGCGGTACTGGGCGGCTCCCCGAGGCAGGTGGAGAATGCCGCGGAGATCGCGATGGAACACCACCTGGGCCTGACGTGCGACCCCGTCGGCGGCCTCGTGCAGGTGCCGTGCATCGAGCGCAATGCGATCGCATCCTCGACCGCGGTGAGCGCCGCCCGGCTCGCCCTGCACGGCGACGGAAGCCACCGGGTATCCCTGGACATGGTGATCGAGACCATGCGCCAGACCGGTATCGACATGTCGAGCAAGTACAAGGAGACGTCCGAGGCAGGGCTCGCCGTGAACGTCATCGAGTGCTGATCAGTCATGATGACAGGGCGGTTACAGGCTTGTTACTTTCTGTTGCAACCCCCAGTGTCCTGTCGCAGGGTGCGGCTAGCGTGAAGGGGTGACATCTTCGCTTTCCACCCGAACAGCGCCCAACGGGCCCCGACTCTTCTCGCCGACCGTGTCTGTGCAGTGGCTCGCCGACTACCTCGGCGCCGAGAATCTCGTCATTCTGGATGCCGGGACGCTCGGCCTTCCGGGAGCCGCACAGGCCGGATTTCTCGCCGGTCACGTGCCCGGGGCCGTGTTCGCCGATGTCGCCGGGAAGTTCACCGACCCCGCGTGTGAAACCGGAATCGCCCGGCCGACGTCCGAGCGATTCGAGCTCGCCGCCGCCGCCGTCGGGGTGTGGCCGAACTCCACCGTCATCGTCTACGACAACGCGGGCAGCCAGCTTGCCGCGCACCTCTGGTGGCTGTTCCGGTGCTTCGGCTTCGATCAGGTTGCGGTTCTGGATGGCGGTCTTTCCAAGTGGCGCCGCGACGGACGGCCCATCGAGACGGGCAGCGTGACCGCGCCGACGGGATCCTTCACCGCGATCGAGCGCCCCGGGCTCTGGGCAGACGCAGACGAGGGCACAGGGGTCGCCGCGGGAACGAGCAGCGCAACGCTCGTCACCCTCTCGGGCACCAGCCGCATCATCGATCCTGCAAGCCAGGCGTTCCGATCCCGGGCGGCGCTGATCAAGGAATTCGGTCCCCAACTCACCGCGGGCACCTCTCGCCTCCTCGTTCACGACACCGACCTGGCCGCCGCAGCCGGCGTGCTTGCCCTGACCCTCGCGGGCCATTCCGACGTCGCCCTGCTGGCGAACTAGCCCCGACCACACAACCGGCCCCGACAACTCAACTTTCCCCGACCACAGGGGATTCAGGCGAGGGAGACCGCGAGCCCTGAATCTCGGAGCGCCTGGATGGCCGCGGGCTCCGCCTCCACGCCCGTGATGAGGCGATCGAACTCCTGCAGCGTGCCCACCCGCCCCAGGTGCACCCGTGCGATCTTGCTCGAGTCGGCCAGGACCACTCGGAGGCGTGCCGCGCCGAGCATGCGCTGCTTGATCTCGGCCTCGGGCAGGTTGATATTCGTGACCCCGTGGGCGCCGTCGACCCCGTTGCAGCCGATGAAGGCGATGTCGGCATGAATCGAGGCGAAAAGGCTGTCGGCCAGAGGGTTCACGAGCGAGTGCTGCAGTGGCCGGAGGGTGCCACCCGAGACGATGACGGTGAACCGCGGGATCGCGCTTTCGAGCTCAAGCGCCACCGAGAGCCCGTTCGTGAAGATCACCAGGTCGACAAGCTCGACGCGGGCCACGAGGGCCCGGGCGAGGGCGGTCGAGGTCGTCCCGACGTCGAGGATGAGGGAACTCCCCGAGACGACCAGCGCCGCCGCCGCCGCGGCGATGCGCTGCTTCTGCTCCCACAGCTCAGAGAGGGACCGCTCGAACGGCGGCTCGGCGATGGGCTCCCGACCTGCGGCGACCGCTCCCCCATGCACCCGGGCCAGCAGGGCCGCCGCTTCGAGAACGTCGAGATCGGAACGAACCGTGACCTCCGAGATGCCGAACGCCGCGCTCAACTCCGCCACACGCACGAAGCCGCGGTCGCGCACCAGCGCGAGGATCGAGTCGCGCCGGAGCACCGCCGGCAGGGCGTGCGGTGCGGGAGTCGAGGGCTCAGCATTCCCGGAAGATTCAGCCATGCCTGATTTTCGTTTACTTTCGTTTGCTTGTCAATTCGAAACCGTGCTATTTTCTGACTGAATCACTCAAGATTTCCTCGAGAGGCACGAGAATGAACACCCTGACATCGATCGTCACCCGGGCCGCCCTGCTCAACGATGGTCGCGAGCTCTTCTACTTCGACGACGCCGACACGACGCTCCCGCCCGAGCGCGCCATCGATGCCCGAGAACTGGATGCCCGGCCGGCCAACGCCGTCATGCGCCAGGACGTGTTGACCGGCGAATGGATCTCGATCGCGGCGGCCCGCCAGAACCGGGTGCACCTGCCCTCGGCCGACGCGGATCCGCTCGCCCCGGCGACGGCCACGAACCCCTCCGAGATCCCCGACACCTACGACGTCGCCGTCTTCGAGAACCGCTCCCCCTCGTTCGGCCCGATGCTTTTCGACGCGGCCGACGCGATCGGCCTCGATGAGCTCACGACGGTCGGACTCGGCCGCTCGCGCACCTCGGTCGGCCGCTGCGAGGTCGTCTGCTTCAGTCCCGCCAATACCGGCTCCTTCGCCGACCAGACGCCGTCGCGCGCGCGCACGATCGTCGAGGCCTGGGCCCATCGCACCGAGGCCCTCTCGAAGATGCCCGGCATCGCCCAGGTCTTCCCATTCGAGAATCGCGGCGAGGCCATCGGCGTCACCCTGCACCACCCGCACGGCCAGATCTACGCCTACCCCTACGTCACGCCGCGCACCACTGCCCTGCTGAACTCAATCGAGAAGTTCGGGCCGGGCATGTTCCAGTCCATCCTCGAATTCGAGCAGGCCTCGGAGCGTGTTCTCATCCGCGGCGAGCACTTCACCGCCTTCGTGCCGTTCGCCGCCCGCTGGCCCGTCGAGATCCATCTGCTGCCCCACCGCCACATCCCCGACCTCGCGGCGACCAGCACAGAGGAACGCGACGAGCTCGCCCTCATGTACCTGCGCATTCTGCGCGGAATCGACCGCCTCTATGACACCCCGACGCCCTACATCTCGGCCTGGCACCAGGCACCGGTCAACGTCGGCCGGGACGAGATCAGGCTGATGCTCCAGATCACGTCACCCCGTCGGGGCCAGGACCGCCTCAAGTTCCTCGCCGGCAGCGAGAGCGCCATGGGCGCCTTCATCGGCGACGTCCCACCCGAGACCTCGGCAGCCCTCGTGCGTGCCGCCATCGCAACCGCCGATCTGGAGAACCCGCTGTGAGCATTACACCCACCCACGTCGTCAGCACCGGATTCGAGGAGCGGTTCGGCCGCCGCCCCGACGGCGTCTGGAGCGCACCCGGCCGGGTGAATCTCATCGGCGAGCACACCGACTACAACGAGGGCTTCGTGCTGCCGTTCGCGATCGACCGCCGAACCCAGGCAGCCCTCGCGCTCCGCGACGACACCCGGATCAACGTCACGAGCACCTTCAGTGACGAGACCGTGTCGATCGACATCGCCGACCTCGACCCGCAGAACCTCTCCGGCTGGTCGGCATACCCGCTCGGCATCGCCTGGGCGCTCGGTGCCAGCGGAGTCGAATTGGCTGGGCGCCCCGGGTTCGACCTGCACATCGACTCGGCCGTTCCCGTCGGGGCCGGCCTCTCCTCCTCCGCCGCTATCGAGTGCTCCGTGGCCCTCGCACTGAACGACGTCTGGCAGCTGGGGCTCTCCCGCCCGGCGCTCGCCCTCGTCGGCCAGCTCGCCGAGAACAAGGCAGTCGGCGCCCCGACCGGGATCATGGACCAGTCGGCGTCACTCCTGGGCCAGGCCGACGCCGCCGTATTCCTGGACTGCCGCTCCCTCGAGGCCAAGGTCATCGAACTGCGCTTTGCCCGCGCGGGCCTCGAGATCCTCGTCATCAACACGATGGTCAGCCACGCCCACGCGACGGGCGGCTATGCCGATCGCCGCGCATCCTGCGAGGCAGGCGCCGCCGCGCTCGGCGTCACGAGCCTCCGCGATGTGAGCTCGCTCGATCTCGCTCGGGCAGCAGACGACCTCGATGAGGAGACCTTCCGCCGGGTGCGTCACGTCGTCACGGAGAACGAGCGTGTGCTCGCCACCATCGAGGTGCTGGACTCCGCCGGCGCCCGGGCCATCGGCGACCTGCTGGATGCCTCCCACCTCTCCATGCGCGACGACTTCGAGATCTCGGTGCCCGAACTCGATCTGGCCGTCGAGGTCGCCCGGGCCAGCGGTGCCATCGGCGCCCGGATGACCGGCGGCGGCTTCGGCGGGGCGGCCATCGCCCTGACGCCATCCGCTCAAATTGCCAGCGTGACGGATGCCGTACTCGCGGCGTTCGCGGCCGCCGGCTATCGCACGCCGGAGATCTTCACCGTCACCCCCTCGACCGGAGCCACCCGCGACGCGTAGCGGCAGGAGTCAGACCTCGGCCCGGTTACTGGGATACTGTCCTCAGGTCATCGTGAACGGGCATTTCCGCCCCACCGGCGGTGGCCTCTCATGGACCCGAGGACCGGTTCCCTTGAGGACTACTGAGCCCTGAGGGAGAAGCCGGCGTGAAGATGCTCTCCCGGGTCGAGGACCTGTTCGGCCGGCGTCTTGAGGTGGGCGACTGTGTCGTCGTCGTTACCCTGCACAGTGGCGGGCCGACCTGGGCCCGGTGTATCCGGAGCCTGCTGACCCACACCTCGGCCGAGACCCCCCTCGTCATTTTCGACGACGCGGGTGGCAGCGCCCGGGCCAGGCAGGAGCTGACCGAGGCGGAGACGCTGACCGGCAGGGAGGTGTTCATCGTCACCCAGCCCCGCAATCTGGGCTTCGTCGAGAATGTGAACTCGGCGTTTGACATGCTGAACCCCGCCGACGTCATCATCCTGAACAGCGACATCATCGTCGGGCCGCAGTGGGACTCCCGCCTGATCAACGCGGGACGCGCCCGCACAGACATCGCAACCGCGACGGCGCTGTCCTCGAACGGCACCATCTACACGGTTGACACGGGTGAGGCAGAGGATTACTCGCCGACGCTCGAGGAGATCGAGGACCGGGCCCTGCGGGTGGCCGAGCAGTCGGTTCGGCTTCGCCCGTTCGTGCCGGTCGCCACGAGCTACTGCACGTACTACTCCCGCCGCGCCCTGAACGTCGTGGGCCAGTTCGACCCCGAGTTCAGCCCCGGCTACGGCGAGGAGGTCGACTTCTCGCTTCGGGCCATCTCATTCGGCTTCAGCCACGTGGCGGCCGACGACGTCTACGTCTTTCATGCCACGGGCGAATCTTTCGGACCCGTCGGAGAGAACGTCGGCAAGGCCGACAACGACCGCTTCATCCTGGCGCGCTATCCCTACTGGCAGAGCTGGATCTCCGAGTTCTGGAGCGATTCCGAGACCCCTCTGGCGAGAGCCAGCCGCCTGGCGCGGGTCGCAATCCGGGGGCTGACGGTCGCAGTCGATGCGGAGAACATTCACCCGTCGCTCACCGGCACCTTCGAGGCGAGCGTCGCCCTGACCCGTCGGATTGCAGACCATCCCCGCGTCGGCACCCTGTACATCGTCAGCCCCGAGGACCGGGTTCCCATGCTCCGGGACTCACTGCAGACCCTTGGGATAGCCGCCCAGGTGGTGACGCTCGGCCAGCTGAAAGCCGACGGAATCGAGATCGACCTCGCATTCCGGCCCTATCAGGACTTCACCGGCCTGCACTGGCCCGCAATCGCCGCCTACGCCCATCGCAACATCATCTGGCTCCTTGATCTCATCGCGGCCAAGAACCCGCACTACTCCGAGGATGCGGCGTCATTCAGCCGGCTGGGCCACGCCATCACGAGCAGTCTCGTCGATGCAGACGCCGTCGGAGTTCTGACCGAGCACGTGCGGCAGGACCTGGCGTCGTACCACGAGGGCAGCGCAGAACCCGCCCGCATCTTCCTCCTGCCCACCGGCGCCCCGACCGGACTGGTCTCGCCCGTCGCCTCGCACGTGCCCGAGAATGCCGCCTTCGCGGAACTTGCGGATCGCGAATATGTGCTCGTTCTCGGCACGACGTTTTTGCACAAGAACCTCACGTGGCTGTCCCGAGTCTTTCTGATGGTCACCTCGCTCGGCTGGCCCGGCGTCCTGGTCTTCGCGGGACCCGATCCCTCGACCGGCTCGTCCAGACGCCTCGATGCAGACCTCCGAGCCCTGACCGGCGAGGGCAGAATCCTGAACTTCGGCCGGGTGAGCGATGACGACCGAATAATACTGCTGTCCGGCGCAGCGCTGGTCGTGACGCCGTCGGTGACCGAGGGCTGGGGAATGGTCCCCTTCGAGGCCGCCCAGCTGGGCTCGGTTCCCCTGGCTTCGCACGGCGGCGGGCTCGGCGACATCGCCCCTCACGCTGCCCTGTCTCTCCTGTTGAGCGACGACGCGGCCGATGCCCGGACAATCAACACGCTTCTCACCGATCCGGATGCCCGGGAAAACCAGCGCCGGGCGTGGAGCGAGAAGGCTGCCGAATTCTCCTGGGAGTCCTCGGCCGACATCCTGATTCGAGCGGGACTGGATGTGCTGGCCCGCCCGCGCAGCCAACGCCCGGGGAGACGGGAGATCGCGCTGC
>CANFBG010000048.1 GCA_947444785.1 Microbacteriaceae bacterium
AAGTTCGAATAGGGAACGTAGGCGTGGCTCATGGCCTCGAGGGCGGCGTCGTGCAGTTGGGCCCAGTCGACGGCCCCGGCGAAGTTCGCGGCGCTCACCTCCGGCCGCAGCTCGAAAGAATCACTCATTGGGGCTCCCCTTTACGATTTTCGATACGGTTTGCCGGATGCGGCCGGCCCGCGAACCCGGCCCACCACCCCGGCCACGGCGAAGATAGTCACGACGTAGGGCAGCATCAGCATGAACTCGCTCGGCACCGGGGAACCGATGATCGACAGCGAGCTCTGCAGGTTCGTCGCGAAACCGAACAGCAGAGCCGCCAGGGTCGCCCGGATCGGATCCCAGCGACCGAAGATGACGGCCGCGAGCGCGATATAGCCGGCCCCCGCGGTCATCTCCTTGTTGAATGCCCCGACGGAGCCGAGGGTGAAGTAGGCCCCGCCGATGCCGGCGATCGCGCCGGCCAGCAGCACGTTCCAAAACCTCGTGCGGGCCACGTTGATGCCGACGGTGTCGGCCGCCTGGGGGTGCTCGCCGACCGAGCGCAGGCGCAGGCCCCAGCGGGTCTTGAACAGGCCCCAGTAGACGGCGAAGACCGCGATGTAGACGATGTAGACGATGATCGTCTGGCGGAACAGCAGCGGCCCGAGAATGGGGATCTCGCTCAGCACGGGGATGTCGATGCGCTGGAACCGTACGGGCGTGTTCAGCACCTCGGCGTTCTTCTGCAGCACCTGCGAGTAGAGGAAGCTGGTCAGCCCCACGACGAGGACGTTCAGCACGACGCCGACGATCACCTGGTCGACGAAGTACCTGATCGAGAACACCGCGAGCACACTCGAGACCAGCGCCCCCGCGATCATGGCAGCCAAGAGGCCGAGGAAGACCTGGCCGGAAATCGACGCGATCACCGCCGAGACGAACGCCCCGGCGAGCATCTGGCCCTCGATGGCCACGTTCACGACACCGACCCGCTCGGAGATGACGCCGCCCAGGGCGCCGAAGATCAGGGGAACGCTGAGACTCAGGGCGCCCACGAGCAGTCCCGGAACCTGAACCGTGGCCCCGACGGCGGCCCAGGTGAGGAACGCGGTCAGGAACATCACGGCGAAGACGGCCGTGAGCCACAGCGGCACACGCTTCGCCGTGGCCACGAGGAAGAAGCTGAACAGGCTGATCAGCGCGAGCACGATCGTGATGCCGATCGAGGTCGCGACGGCGGCCACGGTGACCAGGGGCAGCTGGATCAGGTCGCTGTCGGTCGACAGCCGGAACGAGCTCTCGCCGGTGCGGCCGAAGACGACGAACAGGATGAGCGCCAGGAGCGTGAAGACGCCGAAGGCGATGGGCGCCTTCCAACTCCTCACGAACGTCGTCTCCAGGAGGGCGGCGGCGTCAGGGCCGTTGTGCTGCGGCGGCAGCGCGGCCGTCTGCGGGACATCGAGCTGGTGGGGCGTCACCTGCGGAACGGTGGGATCGACGGTGGTCATCGGACTGCCTCCTTCGAAGGGGCCTCGACCGGAGCGGGTTTCCCGGGCTTTGAACGTGTGGCGGGCAGGTGACCGACCGGCGTGGGCAGGCGGAAGATGACGCGGATGAGGGGCGGGGCGGCGATGAAGAGCACGATCAGCGCCTGAACGACGACGACGATGTCGATCGGCACCCCCTGGGAGGCCTGCATGGCGAAGCCGCCCGCCTTGAACGCGCCGAAGAGAACTCCCGCGGCGAAGATTCCCCAGGGCTTTGATCGGCCCAACAGGGCCACCGTGATCGCGTCGAAGCCGATGCCCGCATCGATACCCGAGCTGAACCCGGAGGTAACGGTACCGAGCATCTGTTGAACGCCGGCGAGCCCGACGAGCCCGCCGGAGATGAGCATCGCGTAGACGTACATGCTCTTCACATTGATGCCGGCGACCCGTGCCGCGTTCGGGTTCTCCCCGACCGCGCGGAACTTGAAGCCGAGGCTCGAGCGATTCAGGAGATAGGCGACGTAGATCGTGGCGGCGACGACAACGATGAACCCCCAGTGCAGGTTGAACTCAGGCCCGAAGAGTTTCGGCAGCACGGCGCTCGGCAGCACAGCCGGAGAGATCGGGTTGTTCGTTCCGGGTGCCTGCAAGAGGCCGGGGGTGCGCAGGAGGAACATCACCAGGTAGAGGGCGACGAAGTTCAGCATGATCGTCACGATCACCTCGTGCGCCCCGGTGCGCGCTTTCAGCAGGCCGACGATGCCGCCCCAGACGGCCCCGCCCACGACACCCGCGAGAATCGCCAGGATGAGGTGCAGGGGCGCCGGGAGCTGGAACGACCAGCCGACCCAGCCGGCACAGGCCGCGGCGATCAACATCTGGCCGCGTCCGCCGATGTTGAACAGGCCAACGCGAAACGCCAGCCCGACGCCGAGCCCCGCGGCGATCAGGGGCGTCGCGAACGTCAGCGTCTCGGTGATCGGCCGGATGCCCGCCAGGAAGTCCGTCTGGCGGAAATCGTAGATCGAACCTTGGAACAGGGCGACGTAGGCTCCGGAGATTGCGCTCAGCACGGCGGCGATCAGGTCGCCCGGGCGGGCCGCGAAATATCCCGCGGTGGCCTGGACCTTCTCGTCGGTCAGGGCGATCAGCACGGCGCCGGCGACCAGGGCGAGAACGACGGCCAGCACCGAGATCATTGCACTGCCGCCGACGATCTCGCGCATCACGGCGTGCCACTGGGGGCGGTCATCGGCCTCTGGGGCGGGGGCTACGGGCGTGGTGGTCTCGCTCATGCGATGACTCCTTCGGAGTGGGAGGATTCTTCGCTGGGTGGGCCGGATTCAATCGGGCCGGATTCAATCGGCTGGTGTTCGCCGGCCATCATCAGTCCCAGGACGGCCCGAGGTGTGTTGCCGGGCACGATCCCGACGATCGAGCCGCGATACATGACCGCGATCCGGTCGGCCAGCGCGGTCACCTCGTCGAGCTCGGTCGAGACGACGATCACGGGGACGCCCGCGTCCCGCGTGGCAACGATGCGCTTGTGCACGAACTCGATGGACCCGACGTCGATACCGCGGGTCGGCTGGGCCGCGACGAAGAGCCGGAGGTCTCGGCTGAGCTCGCGGGCGAGGACGACCTTCTGCTGGTTTCCACCCGACAGCCGCGACACCGGCGTCTGGATGCCCTGGGAGCGAACATCGAACTCGGCGGATTTCGCCTCGGCGAAGGCGGCGAGGTGCGCAAGCTGCAGCGTTCCCGCCTTCGCGAAGGGAGCCCCATCGCTGCGGTCGAGCATCAGGTTCTCGGCGATCGTGAACTCTCCGACGAGACCGTCCTCCTGACGATCCTCGGGGATGAAGCCGACTCCGGCATCCAGTATGCGGCGCACGGAGAGGCCCCGAAGCGACCGCCCGTCGAGGCTGATCTCGCCCCGCACCTGGGGGGCCAGGCCCATGATGGCCTCCGTCAGCTCGGTCTGGCCGTTGCCCTGCACACCGGCGATCGCCAAGATCTCGCCTGCCCGCACGGTGAAGCTCACATTGTTCACGACGAGCTGGCCCAGGGGGTCGATGACCGAGAGCCCCTCGACGACGAAGGCATCGGCGCCGGGCTTGGCCTCGTCCTTGTGCACGGTCAGCTCCACGGCGCGGCCCACCATCAGCGCCGCCAACTCGGCATTCGTCGCGGTCGGCGAGGCCTCACCGACGACCTTGCCGAGCCGGATGACCGTGATGCGGTCCGCGACCTCGCGCACCTCGCGCAGCTTGTGGGTGATGAAGACGATGGACGTGCCGCTGTCCTTGAGCTGCCGCATGATGGTCATCAGCTCGTCGGTCTCCTGCGGGGTGAGCACGGCCGTCGGCTCGTCGAACACGAGGACCTTGGCATCACGGGAGAGTGCCTTGATGATCTCGACCCGCTGCTGAACGCCGACGGGCAGGTCTTCGATCAGCGCATCCGGATCGATGTGGAAGCCGAACCGAGAGCTGATCTCGGCGACCTTCGCCCGGGCCGCGGCAAGATTCAGCCGGCCACCGAAGGTCGTCTCCTCGTGACCGAGCATGACGTTCTCGGCGACGGTGAAAACGGGGATCAGCATGAAGTGCTGGTGCACCATTCCGATGCCGGCGGCCATCGCGTCGCCCGGGCCGGTGAAGTGCTGCTCGACGTCGTCGATGAGGATCGCACCCTCCTCCGCCCGGTACAGGCCATAGAGGACGTTCATCAGGGTGCTCTTGCCGGCACCGTTCTCGCCGAGCAGGGCATGGATCTCGCCCGGTTCGACTGTGAGATCGATATGGTCGTTCGCAGTGAGGTCGCCGAATCGCTTGGTGATTCCTCTGAGTTCGAGCTTCATCTGGCCGTTCCAGCCTTTCGGGCGCCGCTCGGACCGACACTGGTCCGAATCACATAGTAAGAAAACAAGGGCATACGGTAAAACAAAATCGGGGAGGCCCGATGAAACGGGCCTCCCCGACTGTCGCGCACTCGATGTGCGCGTGGTTATTCAGTTATTACTTGGGCGAGGAGATCGAGGCGACCTTGATGGAACCGTCGATGATCCCGGCCTTGATCGCATCGAGCTCGGCCTGCAGGCCGGTGTCGACCTTCGAGGCGAAGTCGTGGAACGGGGCCAGGCCCACGCCGTCGTTGGACAGGGTGCCAACATACGGGGTGTTGCTGAACGTGCCGGCGGCCGCGGCGGTGACGACATCGCCAACGCCCATGCCGACCTGCTTGAGCACGGAGGTCAGGAACAGGTCCTTCAGCGCCGGGGCGGTGAGGTACGCGTCAGCGTCGACGCCGATCATGACGATCGGCTTCTTCGAGTCGCGGATGGCCTCGCCGGCCGACAGGAAGATCGGTCCACCTACAGGCATGATGACGTCGGCACCCTGGTCGATGAGACCCTGGGCCGCGGTCTTGGCCTCGACGCCGGCAGCGAAACCGCCGGTGAAGACACCGTTCTGGCTCGCGACGTCCCAGCCGAGGACCTTGACGGTCTTGCCCATCTTCTGGTTGAAGTACGCGACGCCGTCGGCGTAGCCGTCCATGAAGATCGTGACGGGCGGGATGGCCAGGCCACCGAAGGTACCGACGATGCCGGTCTTGGAGTAGCTGGCGGCCGTGTAGCCGGCGAGGAAGGCGGCCTGGGCCGTGTCGAAGACGATCGGCTTGACGTTGGGCAGGGCGATCGAGGAGTCATCGACGATCGTGTAGTTGACCTTCGGGTCTGCCGTGGCCGACGCCTTGGTCGCGTCGGCGAGAAGGAAGCCGACCGTGACGATCAGGTTGCACTTCTCGGCGACCAGGTTGGTCAGGTTCGGGGCGAAGTCGGTCACCGCGGCGGACTGCACCGTCTTGGCAGTGACGCCGAGGGTGGCCGACGCGGCGTTCAGGCCCTCGAAGCCGGACTGGTTGAACGACTTGTCGTCGAATCCGCCCGAGTCGGAGACCATGCACGGCAGGAAGTTGGCTACCGCAGGGGCAGCCCCCGTTGCGGCGGTCTGGGCGGGCGCTGCGGCACAGCCGGCGAGCAGGGCGGTGAGCCCGAGGGTGGCGAGGCCGGCAACGGCTCCACGACGAATTGTCATTCTCAAGTTGTCCTCCATGGTTATTCGCGACGCTGTCGGCGCGACCAAACTGACCTTCAAGATACCGGTGAAACAGGTGCTCACGGGTGAAATACACCGTTTGCCGCCGAAGCGTTACAAACCCGCAACAGGCCCGAAATGATGGCAAACCGCACCGCTTCGGCAAAAAGTGGTATCGATTGCACAGTATGACCGAAGTTCGGCCTCGAGCGCCAGCCCGAACGGGGGTGTTGACTACTTAGAGCACGTCACCGGATCCGCCGAGGCGCAGGGCATCGACCACGCTCTTGACGCGCTGTGCGTGCTCGCTGGTGGTCACCAGCAGCGCATCCGGGGTATCGACCACGACGATGTCTCGCACGCCGATGAGGCTGATGACGCGGCCGCTCTGGGATACGACGATTCCGCTCGAGGAATCGGCCAGCACACGGGCATTCTTGCCGAGGATGGCGAGCTCCGAGCCTCGGCCCGAGGAATGCAGCTTGGCGATGGAGGCGAAGTCTCCGACGTCGTCCCAGCTGAAGTTGCCGGGCACGACGGCGAGCGTGCCCTCGAGGGCGGCCGGCTCGGCCACGGTGTAGTCAATGGCGATCTTGGCCAGCGTCGGCCAGATCTTGTCGACGACGGCGCCGCGGCTCGGGGTGTCCCACGCCTCGGCCAGCACCAAGAGCCCCGCGAGCAGCTCGGGCTGGGCTTTGCCCAACTGCTCGAGCAGCTGGTCGGCTCGGGCGATGAACATCCCGCCATTCCAGAGGTAGCCGCCACCCGAGACGTACTCCTTGGCGGTGGCGAGGTCGGGCTTCTCGACGAAACGCTCGACGAGCATCGCCGAGGGCGCTCCCGCGACGTCCAGCGGGGCCCCGTTGCGGATGTAGCCGAAACCGACGGAGGGTTCCGTGGGGGTGATGCCGATGGTGGCGATGTAGCCGGCGTCCGCGAGCGCGACGGCCTGCTCGACGGCATCCGTGAACTGTTCCTGCTGGGTGATCACGTGATCCGCGGCGAAGGAGCCGATGATGACACCGGGATGCCGGCGCTCGAGGATGGCCGCGGCGAGGCCGATTGCGGCGCTGGAGTCGCGCGGGTCGCTCTCGAGCACGACGTTCTCGTCGGCCAGGTCGGGCAGCTGCGCCTCGACGGCAGCACGGTGCGCGCGACCGGTGACCACCATGATGCGCTGCTCCCCCGAGATCGGCACCAGGCGGTCCCAGGTGTCGCGGAGCAGGCTCTGTCCCGAGCCGCTCAAATCGTGCAGGAACTTGGGGGCGTCGGCACGGGAGAGCGGCCACAGCCGGGAGCCGATTCCCCCTGCGGGAATGACACTGTAGAAACGATCCATCGCGCGGGGGTTACTGGGCATGACCCCCAGACTACCGACTGCACCGCCGGACACCCCGAATTCACCTCGGCGTCGCATGCGGGTCGCATCCGGGTCGCCCGCCTGTCACCCGCGCTTGGAAGCCTTGAGGTGTCTCGGGAGCGTCTGCGTGAGCGGTTGCGGCATCCATCCCGGGCAGAAGCGAAGGGACACCATGCGGGTTGCCATCGTCACCGAGAGCTTCCTCCCCACGGTCAACGGGGTCACCAACAGCGTGGTGAAGGTTCTGGATCACCTCCGGGACGCCGGCCACGACGCCATCGTGATCTGCCCGGCCGCCGGAGCACCGACGCACTATCGCGGCTTCCCCGTGCACGCCGTGCCGGCAATCGCCTACCGCCAGTTCCCCGTCGGGCTGCCGAGCCCGCACATGCATCGCCTGATCGCGGCATTTGCGCCCGATGTCGTGCACGCCGCCTCCCCGTTCCTGCTGGGCGCCCAGGCCCTCGCCACCGCCAACCGGTTGAACATCCCGAGCGTTGCGATCTTCCAGACGGATGTCGCCGGCTACGCCAAGCGCAACCGCCTCGGCCCCGCGACCAACCTGGCTTGGAAACTCGTGCGCTGGGTGCACGAGGGCGCAGACCTGAACCTGGTGCCCTCCAGCGCCTCGCATGCCGACCTCACGGCCGCCGGCGTTCCCCGTCTCGCCCGCTGGGGACGCGGCGTGGACGTGAAGAGGTATCACCCGAACACGAAGCACGGCGCCGCCGCCACGGCTCTGCGTGCCCGTCTCGCCCCGAAAGGCGAGGTCGTCATCGGCTATGTCGGCCGGATCGCACCCGAGAAGCAGCTCGAGCGCTTCGCCGCGCTGCGGGGACTGTCGGGCATCTCGATCGCCCTCGTCGGCGACGGACCCGCCGAGCCCGCCGTGCGAGTGGCCCTCGCGGGAATGCCCGTGACCTGGCTTGGCAGGCTCGACGGCGACGAACTGGCCGCGGCCTATGCCAGCTTCGACATCTTCGTGCACACCGGCGCCGAGGAGACCTTCGGTCAGACGCTGCAGGAGGCGCACGCGGCCGGGCTGCCCGTTGTGGCGCCTCGAGCCGGCGGGCCAATCGACCTGATCAGCGACGGCGCCGACGGCTACCTGTTCGACCCGGACGACGACTCGACGCTCTGCACCCTCGTCGAGGATCTCGTGGTCAGCGCGGAGCTTCGCCAGCGAATGGGTGAGGCCGGACGGCGCAAGGTCCATGCCACCACCTGGCACAGCGTGTGCGAGGAACTGCTGGGCCACTACGGCACGGTCATCCAGGCTCGATACCCCCTGTCCGGGCTGCTCACCTCCCGATTTTCCGTGAGTAAGGCACCCCTAACAAGCAGCAGTCGTTCGGGGACCATAAACTGAGAACACCTTCGCCCTCGCGTCCAATCGCCTTGAGGCACGACCGCGAATGGATCCACAGGTCAAGGAGGATTTTTCGTGTCGAAGACTGAAACTGGAAGCCACGCCCCCGGTGCGCTTTCACCGACCAGCAAGAGGCCGGCCGGCACTCTTTACCGGGGGAACGAGGGCATGTGGTCCTGGGTGCTGCATCGCATCACGGGAATCGCGATCTTCTTCTTCCTTCTTGTTCACATTCTGGACACCGCGCTGATCCGCGTCAGCCCGGAGGCATACAACGCTGTGATGTCGAGCTACAAGAACCCGATCATGGGCCTCGGCGAGACCGCCCTGGTCGGCGCGATCGCGTTCCACGCCTTCAACGGCCTGCGAATCATCCTCGTGGACTTCTGGACCAAGGGTCCGAAGTACCAGAAGGTCATGTTCTACGTGGTCATCGGCCTCTGGGTCGTCACCATGCTCGGCTTCGCGCCGCGTCACCTGATCAACGTCTTCAGCGAGGTGGGAAACTGATGTCCAGCACTACTGACACCCTCGGACTCGCCTCACCGCGCTCCCCTCGCTCCACCCCCACGGGTGGCGTGAACTGGGAGAAGTGGGGCTGGATCTACATGCGCGCCTCCGGCGTGATCCTTGTCGTCCTCATCTTCGGGCACCTGTTCGTCAACCTGATGCTGGGGGACGGCATCAAGGGAATCGACTTCGCGTTCGTCGGCGGCAAATATGCCGCGCCGTTCTGGCAGATCTGGGACACGGCAATGCTGTGGCTCGCGCTGATCCACGGCGCCAACGGCATGCGCACGCTCGTCAATGACTATGCAACGCACGTCGTCACCCAGCGGGTCCTCAAGGGCGCGCTGCTGTTCTCCGTAATCACCCTCCTAACGCTCGGAACCCTTGTGATCTACACGTTTGACCCCTGCCCCGCAGGCGCCCCCGCCAATCTTCTCGCCTCGTTCTGCCCGGTCGTCTAGGGCCGCCGCGAATGACTGAATACGCAGACGGAACCATCGTTGATGGCGTCCACTACCACCAGTTCGACATCGTCATCGTCGGCGCCGGCGGCGCCGGCATGCGCGCGGCCATCGAGGCCGGCCCGCTGGCCAAGACGGCCGTGATCTCCAAGCTCTACCCGACGCGCAGCCACACCGGTGCAGCCCAGGGCGGCATGGCGGCGGCGCTCGCCAACGTCGAGGAGGACAGCTGGGAGTGGCACACCTTCGACACGGTCAAGGGCGGCGACTACCTCGTCGACCAGGATGCGGCCGAGATCCTCGCCCGCGAGGCCATCGACGCCGTCATCGACCTCGAGAACATGGGACTGCCGTTCAACCGCACCCCCGAGGGCAAGATCGACCAGCGTCGCTTCGGCGGCCACACCCGCGACCACGGCAAGAGCCCGGTCCGCCGGGCCTGCTACGCGGCTGACCGCACGGGTCACATGATCCTCCAGACGCTGTTCCAGAACTGCGTCAAGTTCGGCATCAACTTCTTCAACGAGTACTACGTGCTCGACCTGGTCATGACCGAGGTCGACGGGGCGAAGAAGCCCTCGGGCGTCGTCGCCCTCGAACTCGCGACCGGAGAGATCCACGTCTTCCAGGCCAAGGCGGTCATCTTCGCCACCGGCGGCTTCGGCAAGATCTACAAGACGACGTCCAACGCGCACACCCTCACGGGCGACGGCGTCGGCATCATCTGGCGCAAGGGCCTGCCGCTGGAGGACATGGAGTTCTACCAGTTCCACCCGACCGGTCTTGCCGGCCTCGGCATCCTTCTCTCTGAGGCCGCCCGCGGTGAGGGGGCTATCCTTCGCAACAGCGAGGGCGAGCGCTTCATGGAGCGCTACGCACCGACCATCAAGGACCTGGCACCCCGTGACATCGTCGCGCGCTGCATGGCCCTGGAGATCCGCGAGGGTCGAGGCGCTGGCCCCAACAAGGACTACGTCTACCTCGACATCACGCACCTCTCCCCCGAGGTCATCGACGCCAAGCTGCCCGACATCACCGAGTTCGCCCGCACCTACCTGGGTGTCGAGCCGTACACGGAGCCGGTTCCCGTTCTGCCGACCGCGCACTACGCGATGGGCGGCATCCCGACGAACATCCTCGCGGAGGTGCTCTCCGACAACGACACCGTCGTTCCTGGCCTGTACGCCGCCGGCGAGTGTGCCTGCGTCTCGGTGCACGGCTCGAACCGCCTCGGCACCAACTCGCTGCTTGACATCAACGTCTTCGGCAAGCGCGCCGGCCGCGCCGCCGCGGAGTACGTCAAGACCGCCGAGTGGGTACCCCTGCCGGAGAACCCCGCCGCCGAGGTTCAGGCGCTCGTCGAGAACGCCCGCAACTCCAACGGAACCGAGCGCATCGCGATCATCCGTCGCGAGCTGCAGGAGTCGATGGACAGAAACGCCCAGGTATTCCGCACCGAGGAGAGCCTCCTCGAGGTGACGGAGGTCATCCACGGCCTGCGTGAGCGGTACAAGAACATCCTCGTTCAGGACAAGGGCGTTCGTTTCAACACCGACCTGCTGGAGGCCATCGAGCTCGGCTTCCTGCTGGATCTCGCCGAGGTCGTCGTCTACTCCGCGCGCAACCGCAAGGAGAGCCGCGGGGCCCACATGCGCGAGGACTACCCGCTGCGCGACGACGTCAACCTGATGAAGCACACCATGGCCTACCTGACCGGCGACCCCGAGTCCGCCGACGCGGGCGACCACATCACACTCGATTGGAAGCCCGTCATCGTGACGAACTACCAGCCTATGGAGAGGAAGTACTAGCCCATGGCCGCTGCAACCCTGAGCACCCCGCCCGCGCCGAAGCTCGACCCGCTGAAGACCTTCACGGTCACCATGATCGTGCGCCGGTTCAACCCGGATCTCGATGACGAGCCCACGTGGCAGGACTTCGACGTCGAGATGTACCCGACCGACCGCGTGCTCGACGCCCTGCACAAGATCAAGTGGGAGCAGGACGGCTCGCTCACGTTCCGTCGCTCCTGCGCCCACGGCGTGTGCGGCTCGGATGCCATGCGCATCAACGGCCGCAACCGCCTGGCCTGCAAGACCCTGATCAAGGACCTCGACATCACGAAGCCCATCTACGTGGAGGCCATCAAGGGCCTGCCGCTGGAGAAGGACCTCGTCGTGGACATGGAGCCCTTCTTCGAGAGCTTCCGTGCCGTGCAGCCGTTCCTGATCTCCTCCTCGAAGCCCGAGAAGGAGCGCATCCAGTCCGCCACGCAGCGGGAGCGCTTCGACGACACCACCAAGTGCATCCTGTGCGCCGCGTGCACGAGTAGCTGCCCCGTGTTCTGGACCGACGGCCAGTACTTCGGTCCGGCCGCCATCGTGAACGCGCACCGCTTCATCTTCGACTCGCGCGATGAGGGAGCCCAGGTCCGCCTCGACATCCTCAACGACAAAGAGGGCGTGTGGCGCTGCCGCACGACCTTCAACTGCTCCGAGGCATGCCCCCGCGGCATCCAGGTGACGCAGGCGATCTCCGAGGTCAAGGCAGCCATCCTGCGCGGCCGCCCGTAACATCCGCTTTCTGAAAAATCAGGTCAGGCCGACTTCCCCTCTGGGACGTCGGCCTGACCTGATTCCGGCTTCAACCGAAGGAGATGCACCCGTGATCCGTTTCCTGCTCCACGTCGTCGTCTTTCTCGGCGGAATAGGCCTCATCTCCACCTTCGTCGCCCTGTTCGTGGCAAACCTCGTGCCCTATGGCCTCAGCATCCGAGGCCTGAAGGCCTGGGTGTTCGCCACGCCGAGCACCGCAAAGCCGACCAGGTAGCCGGCTGGTCCGCGAGCGTGGCAATCAGGGCGGTATCCCGGCTTTTCGACCGGGTGAAGCTGCTTCGACCGGTTCGGGTGTTCGTGCACTACAACGAGCACGGCGGGCCGCTTTTCGCCGCGGGGATGTCGTACCAGGCCCTGTTCGCCGTCTTCGCCGCCATCTGGGTCGGCTTCACGATCTTCGGCTTCATCCTGCTGGCCAACCCCGAGCTCCAGGTCGCCCTGACCCGCCTGATCAGCACGTCGGTGCCGGGCTTGCTGGGCCCCGGGGGCGCGATCTCCGATACCTCGCTGCTCGCGACCCAGTCCCTGACGTGGTCGGGCTCGATCGCGCTGGCCGGACTCCTGTTGACCGCTCTCGCCTGGCTGGCCTCGACGAGAAACGCCATCCGGCGGATGTTCGAGATCCCCAACGACAAGAGATTCTTTCTCCTCTTGAAGCTCAAGGACTTCGGGCTGGCGCTCGGCTTCGGCGCAGCCCTCATCATCTCGGCCGCCATCTCGCTGGCGAGCACCAACCTGCTCGGCGCATCCTTCGCACTCTTCGGCATCGGCAGCGAGACGCCCGCCGCGCTGATCGCCGTGCGCGCCCTGGGAATCGGAATCGTTTTCGCCCTCGACGCGATGACACTCGCGATCTTCTATCGGGTGCTCTCGGGCATCAAGATCCCGCTGGCGCGCCTGATGCGCGGCGCTCTCTTAGGGGCGACCGGGCTCGGCGCCGTCAAAGCGCTGGGTGCCCTGCTGCTCGGCGGGGTGAACTCCAACCCCCTGCTGTCGTCGTTCGCGGTCATCATCGGGCTGCTGATCTGGTTCAACCTCATCTGCCAGATCATCCTGATCGCCGCGACCTGGATAGCCCTGGGCATGAAAGATGCGGGAATCCACCTGCAGCCCAAGCCGGTCACGACCGGGCCGGTAAACTCAGAGGATGTCTGAGTCTGCCGCCGCCGCCACCAAGCCCCTCCGCATCGCGTCCATCAATACCAACGGGGTGCGTGCCGCGTTCCGCAAGGGCATGGGCGAGTGGCTGGCGGCCCGCGACGTCGACATCCTGGCGATCCAGGAGGTTCGCGCCTCGACAGAAGACCTGGAAGAGCTGCTGGGTCCGCAGTGGAGCATCCTTCACGATGCCGCGACGGCCAAGGGCCGTGCCGGCGTAGCCCTGGCCAGCCGGGGCGCAGCGAAGATCCACCGGGTCGCCCTCGGGGCCGACGAGTTCGACAGCGCCGGCCGGTGGCTCGAGGCCGACTACGAGGTCAACGGCAAGATCATCACCGTCGTGTCGACCTACGTGCACTCGGGCGAGGCCGATACCCCGAAGCAGGTCGAGAAGTATCGCTTCCTCGACGCCATGACCGAGCGGATGCCCGAGATCGCCGCGCACTCCCAGTACGCCGTCATCGTGGGAGACCTCAACGTGGGTCACCGCGAGTTCGACATCAAGAACTGGAAGGGCAACGTCAAGCGCGCCGGCTTCCTGCCGAAGGAGCGGGCGTACTTCGACCGCTTCATGGGCGAGGCCGGCACCACGGTCACCGGCGTCGACGGAACGACCGGGCCCGGCCTCGGCTGGGTCGACGTAGGGCGACAGTTCGCCGGCGAGGTCGATGGACCCTACACCTGGTGGTCCTGGCGCGGCCAGGCGTTCGACAACGACACCGGTTGGCGCATCGACTACCAGCTCGCCACCCCGGCCCTTGCCGCCACCGTCGTGAACTATGCGGTGGACCGAGCAGCTGCCTACGACCAGCGCTGGAGCGATCACACCCCCGTCGTCGTGGACTACGCGCTCTAACCCTTCCTCTTTCGTTTTTCTCTCTGCACCAAATCTGGAGACAGTTCCATGACAGCCAAGCCCCGCCTGTTCTCAGGCATGCAGCCCTCCGCCGATTCCCTGCACCTCGGCAACTACATCGGCGCGCTTCTCAGCTGGAAGGAGCTGCAGGAGACGCACGAGGCCTTCTTCTTCCTCGCCGACCTGCACGCGATCACCGTGCCACAGGACCCGACCGCCCTCCGGGAGAACACCCGGCGCACGGCCGCTCAGTACATCGCCGCCGGCATCGACCCGTCACGCTCGACGCTGTTCGTGCAGTCGCACGTGCCCGCCCACGCCCAGCTCGCCTGGGTGCTGAACACCATCACGGGCTTCGGCGAGGCCAGTCGAATGACGCAGTTCAAGGACAAGGCCGCGAAACAGGGCAACGACGCCGCGTCGGTCGGCCTGTTCACGTATCCCATTCTGCAGGCCGGCGACATCCTGCTCTACCAGGCCAACCAGGTTCCGGTCGGCGAAGACCAGCGCCAGCACGTCGAGCTGACGCGGGATCTCGCGACGCGATTCAACTCCCGGTTCGGCGAGACGTTCACCGTCCCCGAGGCGTACATCCTGAAGGAGACCGCCAAGGTCTTCGACCTGCAGAACCCGCAGTCCAAGATGAGCAAGTCGTCGGAGAGCCCGGCCGGCATCGTCTGGGTGATGGACGACGAGAAGACGACCGCGAAGAAGATCATGCGCGCCGTGACCGACGCCGATGCCAGCGTCACGTTCGACCGGGAGAACAAGCCCGGCGTCGCCAACCTGCTGACGATCTTCTCCGTTCTCGGCGAGCGCAGCATCGAGAGCCTCGAGAACGAGTTCGCGGGCCGCGGCTACGGCGACCTGAAGAAGGCGCTGGCAGAACTCGTGACGAGCATCCTCGGGCCGATCCGCACTCGCACGCTCGAGCTCCTGGACGACCCGGCCGAGCTCGATCGAATCCTCGCGATCAACGCCGACCGGGCAAGCGAGGTGGCCGAGGCCACCCTCGCCCAGGTCTATGACCGAATGGGCTTCCTGCCCCGCGCAACGCTGCGCTGAGCAGGCCCTTTCGCCAGGCCTCCCTGGCCGGCGGTCAGGCGCGCAGGACCAGTGCCGGGTGCAGCGGCAGGCGCAGCACCCGGGGCAGTCGACGATTCGCGCGGAGGACCGTGCGTGCCAGTCGAGGCCTGCCGAGGATGCGCAGGCCCAGGCGTGCCTTGGCGCTGGGGTTGCCGTAACAGATGAGCACGACGATGGCCTCGGCGATCGCGCGGGCCTCGTCATCATCGTGCATGGTGATCGCGTGGGCGTACTCCGTGACCGTGGTGTGCAGCAGTCGCGGCAGAAGCAGGTCGGTCACGTACCGACGGTTCAGGCGCAGGTCATCGGGCACCGCGGTGCGCATCTTCTCGAAGAAGCGCATCCGACTCTCCCGGAATACGCTGCGTCCCGAGGAGCTGTTCGGGTGGATTCGGAAGTAGGTCAGCGCGCGGGCCTCGAAGCGCGAGCGCCAGCCCAGGCGGAAAATTCGAATGAACAGGTCGTCGTCTTCGTAGCCTCGGAACTGCGGGTCGAATCCGCCGACCGCGGCGAACGCACTCGCCCGGATGATGCTCGCCGACGGCAGCACCATGATGTCCTGGGCGATGAGCTCGTGCAGGGTCACCCGGGAGAACACCCGGTCGTGGCGCGCCAGGAAGTCCCGGGTCACGACGTGGTTCGACTCGTCGATCTCATCGAACTCCGAGTAGGACCAGCCGAGTTCCGGCTGGGCGGCAAAGGGGGCGGCAAGCATGGCAAGGTGCTCGG
>CANFBG010000049.1 GCA_947444785.1 Microbacteriaceae bacterium
AAGACTGGCGGTGGTGATCGGCTCGAATGGATGCTCTCCGAGCTCGGAGCCCTCGATGACCGGCGACCACTCATCGAGCAGTCCGACCATGGTTCGCAACAGCCGGGTCTTGCCCTGCCCACGCTCTCCGAGGAGAACGATGTCGTGCCCGGCGATGAGGGCGCGCTCCAGTTGCGGGATCACGGTGGATTCGAAGCCGTGCAGACCCGGCCACGGATTGCGGCCCTCGCGGAGCGCGGACAGCAGGTTGTCGCGTATTTCGACGCGGAGGGTCTTCTGAACGTGGCCGGAGGCCCGCAGTGCACCGACGGTGGTCTTGGTTGGAGGTATCACGCTGAAACCCTACGCCCGGCCCCGCCCGTCTTGTCTGGGAATCAGGCGTGCGCTTGCGGCATTCCTGCCGGGTCCGCGGCCCAAAGACCGCAGTTTCTGCGGGCTGTTTGTGAACGAGACCGTAAGAGATCACGGGCCGGGGTTCAACTGAGTCGATCAGGGTGCCGTTTCTGGAAATCGCTCAGAAGCTGGAAATGTGATTCGCTGAAGATTGTATTCCAATCGTAACAAATAACTGCTTCAGGTGTATTACTGTAATGATCATTACGGTTCATCCAGGTGGCTGCATTTGTCATGCAGTCGCCACCGCACGGGGGTCAGGCAGGCGAATTCGCCTGCAGAAACTGCGGGGCTGGCGCCGTTGTCCACACCAAGAATCTCAGCACACCTCGTCTATCAACGATGCAGAAAGCGAATGAGGAACTCGATGAAACGCCACTCCACTCTTGTCGTCGCAGCAGTCGCCGCGGCCACAGCACTTGCCCTAAGCGGCTGTAGCTCCAGCACACCCGCCAGTAATGCCGCAGCATCCAGCTCGCCCGTCAAGGGTGGCGCACTCACAATGGCGTGGTCCGCCGACGTGCTCTCGATGGACAAGACCACCACGTTCGACAACAACTCCATCCGGGTGATGGAACAGATCATGGAGCCGCTGTTCCAGGCCAGCCCGGACGGAACGAAGCTCGAGCCTTGGCTTGCGACGGGGTACACGATCTCCGATGACAAGCTGACCTACACGATCAAGCTTCGCGAGGGAGTGACCTTCTCCGATGGAACCCCGGTTACTTCAGCCGACGTCAAGTTCTCCATCGATGAAGACACCAAGACGGCCGACACCGGCTGGGGGTTCATCAACGCTGCAATCGACAAGGTCACAGCCACCGACCCGATGACGGTCACCATCGGCCTCAAGTACGCCTGGGCGCCCTTGATCGCCGACCTGTCACTCTTCAGCAACGGTGTTATCCCCAACAACTACGGGGGCAAGACGGCCGAGCAGTTCTACACCGCGCCCGTCGGAACCGGTCCCTTCGTGTGGGATGCCTGGAAGAAGGGCGAGTCGCTGACCCTGACCGCGAACAGCAAGTACTGGCAGCCCGGCAAGCCGTACCTCGACCGCGTCACCTGGAACGTCGTCCCCGACGCCACGACACGCAAGCTGCAGGTGCAGGGCGGCCAGATCGACATCGATGACACGCCCGACTGGTCGAGCCTGGCGTCACTGAAGAGCTCCGCCGGCGTGAACGCGCTGACGTTCCCCTCGACGCAGTTGGACTACATCGCGTTCAACCAGCAGAAGGCTCCCTTCGACGATGTGCACATCCGAAAGGCCATCTCGATGGCCATCGACCGCGAGGCCCTCGTCAAGGCCGTGCTGTTCGGAAATGGAGCGGCCGCAGACTCGCTGCTCGCTCCCGGAGTGCCGTTCTACGACGGCAAGACCGGTGCAGCCACATTCGATGTTGCCGGTGCGAAGGCGGAAATGGCCAAGTCGACGAAGCCTGCTGGCTTCTCGACGTCGCTGCTCATCTCCTCCGGGAACCCGAACCAGGGCGCGGTTGCCCAGATCATGCAGGCTGAGCTGAAGGAAATCGGCATCACCATGGAGATCCGTCAGCTTGACCCGACGGCGAATAAGAAGGCTCGTCTCGCCTCGGACTTCGACATGGCCACCTCCGCGTGGACCATGGATATCCCGGACCCCGACGAGTGGACGTCGTTCGCTGTGGACCCGAACGGTGGATCCCACTCGACATTCACCTACTACAACAACCCCGATGTGATCGCGATCAACAAGAAGGCGCAGCAGGAGACCGACGACGCCAAGCGCCAGGTTCTCTACACGCAGCTCCAGACCCAGGCCGCTGCGGATGCGTTCCTCGCCTACCTCTACTACTCGCCGTATGTCTATGCGACGACGGACAAGGTGGTGGATTTCCACGTAACCCCGCTGGGCAACTACCTGTTGCAGGACGTGTACAAGACGCAGTAGCACGGCCCATTCGGCCGGGGTGCTTACGGAAACGTCAGCACCCCGGCTACCCCTGACTCAGAGTTCCAACACCGTCTAGAAAGGAATTCGCGATGATGGCCAAGGCCACCAGCCAATTGCAGGATGCCCTCACCTCACTTGAGAGCATTGGCCGAGCACTGAACGCCGTCGTCACAGCGATTCCGAATCCGCCTCACGCCGGAACCGGCCGCCTTCTCGGCATGCCGATCGCCGTCAAGGACATGATCGACGTGGCCGGACATCCTCGCGGAAACGGCAACCCGATCGACATGGCGGGACCTGCTCGAACTGCGGATGCGACCGTCGTCGCTTCCCTCCGCGGCGAAGGCGCCGCGCTGTTCGCACTCGCGTCGCTTCTCGAATACGCGGCCGGCGCGCAGCATCCTGATCTTCCTGAAGCTCGGAACCCCGTCGACCCGACTCGCACTGCGGGAGGTTCCAGCGGAGGCTCGGCCGCGCTCGTCGGTGCAGGGGTCTGCCCGGCGGCGTTGGGCTCAGACACCGGGGGCTCCATTCGACTGCCCGCCCATTACTGCGGCGTCGTGGGATTCAAGCCGACGTTCGGGGTGGTCTCGCTCGAGGGTGTTCAGCCCCTCGCACCGAGTCTCGACCACGTCGGGCTGCTTGCCGTGGACGTGGCGACCACGGCGGAAGTCTTCGCCGTGATGAGCGGCGTGGAAATCGGCCAGGCACCGGCCACCCTCAGGATCGGGATACTCAACGACCAGCTGGCCGACCCCCGACTCGACGCTGACGTTCGTGTCGTCGTCCTGGCTGCCATCGATCGGTTGCGTTCCTCCGGAGCGAGCATCGAGCTCGTGGACGTGGGAGGCCACGCCCTCGACTCGCTCAACGGCCCGATCACCGACATCATCCTGTTCGAGGCGTGGCAGGTGCACGGTGCCATTATGACAAGCCAGCCGACGCACTTCGGAGCGCCGACCGCACGACTGCTGAAATCCGCCGAGGGGGTGACCGACGCGGCCTACCGAACGGCTCTGGCTCAGAGAACGTCACTGCTGCCAGCGGCCCTCGGGCTTCTCGACGGCGTGGATATCCTGCTCGGACCCGCCGCGCCCTATACGGCCCCCCGCTTCTCGCCGCCCATCGACACCGAGGACGGCATGCGAGAGGGCATCTTCTCGAGCCCGTTCAACATGACGGGACAGCCCGCAATCGTGCTCCCCTGCGGGCTGACGGATGCTGCGGCAACCGCAGACTCGCCCGGTACTGCGCTGCCCGTCGGGCTTCAGCTCGCCGCGCTGCCTGGCCGCGATGCCCTTCTGCTTGCCGCGGCTGCGATCGTGGAAAGAGCTCTCGCCGGTTCGCGAGAATCATCCAGTGCGCAGCTGTCGGCGGCCGCGCCCATGCCGGACGCGCCCATGCCGGACGCGCCCATGCCGGACGCGCCCACGTCGGCCGATTCCTCGAGTTCGGCGGTGAACTGATGTTGCATCGCCTCAGGTTCATCCCCGCGCGACTGATTCAGTCGATACCGGTTGCGTTCGGGGTCACGCTCATCGTCTTCTTCATGGCGCATCTTCTGCCCGGCAATGCGGCGCTTGCCCTGCTCGGGCAGCGGGCCACGGCGGAGAGCGTTGCAGCCCTCACCACCCAACTCGGCCTCGATCGGCCGCTTCCAGAGCAGTACCTCATTTTCCTGGCCCAGCTCTTTCAAGGAAATCTGGGTACGAGCCTGACCTACCAGGTTCCTGTGTCGGACCTGCTGGTGCAGGCCGTGCCGGTGACGCTCGCCCTGCTTCTCTACGCCCTGATCCTGTCGCTGTTCATCAGCATCCCGCTCGCCGCCCTTGCCGCCTTTCGGCCCGGCGGGTCACGGGATCTCGGTGTTCGGGGCTTCACCCTTGTCGGCCAGGGAATGCCTCAGTTCTGGGTCGGAATCATGCTCCTCCTGATCTTCGCCGTTCGGTTCCGACTGTTTCCGGTCGGGGGCTACGGGACTACCCAGCTCGATCACCTCTACTTCCTGTTCCTGCCCGCGCTCACGCTCGCCATCTCAATGTCCCCGACGATCATCCGCAGCTTGAGGTCGTCGATGATCAACGTTCTCGAGTCCGAATACGTGGGCACCGCCAAATCGAAGGGCTCGTATGGAATCAGTCTCTTCCGCGGACACGTGCTGCGAAATGCCGCGATCCCCACGGTGTCGGTCATCGGCGTCAATCTCGGGTTCCTTGTGGGCGGCTCACTCGTCATCGAACGGGTCTTTGCCCTCCCCGGTCTGGGGTCGCTCATGATCAACTCGATCTTCAGCCGCGACTTTCCAACTGTGCAGGGAGTCACCCTCTTCGTGGCCCTGTTCGTCGTGGTGATCGGTATTCTGACCGACGTCGTCTATACGATGCTTGACCCGCGCGTCGATATGTCCAAGGCGGTGCGCGCATGAGCACTCCCACACTTCTCCTTGCGGCACGACGGCAGCGGCGAGCTGCGGCACCCCGCACCCTCAAGGCCTGGTACCAGAACCGGGCACTCGTCGCGGGAATCATCATCGTCGGCGCTCTGGTTCTCGTCGCGGTACTCGCTCCGGTACTCGCTCCCTATGATCCGGTCGAGCAAGACCTGCTGAACACCCTTGCCGACCCGTCTGCTGCCCACCTCCTGGGGACAGACAAGTACGGCCGGGACGTGCTTTCCCGCCTGATCTGGGGTGCACAGGTCGACCTGCGCATCGGCTTCCTGGCCGTACTGATCCCCTTCGTCATCGGCACCGTCGTCGGAGCCGTGGCCGGCTACTTCGGCGGCTGGTTCGACACGATCCTGATGCGCATCGTGGATGTGTTCTTCGCCTTCCCGTTCTACGTCATGGTGATCGTGCTCGTCTTCATCTTCGGGTCCGGTGAGTTCAGCATCTACATCGCGATCGCCGCCGTCTCGTGGGTCTCCTACGCGAAGATCGTGCGCGGCGAGGTTCTCGTCGCGAAACAGCAGGACTACGTTGTGGCCGCACGATTGGGGGGTCTCTCGCACGGCCGGGTTCTCGTGCGCCACATCGGCCCCAACGTTCTGTCCCAGGCGATCATCTATGCCATGAGCGACATCGTGATGGACATCATGGCCATCGTGACCCTCGGCTACCTCGGCCTTGGCATCGCACCTCCCACCGCCGAGTGGGGAAGCATGATCAACGACGGCCAGGAGTTCATCACCACCCAGTGGCAGCAGGCCACGATCCCGGGTCTCGTCGTCGTCGTGGCAAGCCTTGGGCTGTCACTGCTCGGCGATGGCCTCTCTGATGTCCTCAACCCGGAAAGGCGGAAGTAGCCATGACCGACATGCTCCTTGAAGTGGAAAACCTGGTCATCGGAATGCGCCGGGCGGGTAGGCCTGACGCGGTCATCGTCGACGACGTCTCGTTCTCCGTGGCTGCCCACGAGCGCTTTGGCATCGTCGGCGAATCAGGGTCGGGAAAGTCGCTCACCCTCCGCGCCGTGGCGGGCCTGTTGCCCAAGGGGGTCGAGGTTCTCTCCGGCAGAATCGCCTACGCCGGCAAGAGTCTCACGGGGATGCCTCCACAGGAACGGCGGAGGCTGATGGGCCCCGAGATAGCAATGATCTTCCAAGAGCCGATGACTGCGCTTAATCCCGTTATTCGGGTCGGGGAACAGATTGCGGAGGGTCCGCGCCGCCACCTCGGGCTGTCCAAGAAGGCCGCGAACACCGTAGCGATCGAGATGATGGCCCGAACCGGCATCCCCGACCCCGAACGGCGTGCGCGGGCCTATCCCCACGAGCTCTCCGGTGGCCTCCGGCAACGAATCATGATTGCGATGGCCGTCTCCTGCAACCCGCGGCTCCTGCTCTGCGACGAACCGACGACCGCCCTCGATGTGACCGTGCAGCACCAGGTGCTTAAAGTACTCGAGGGCCTGTGCGCCGACACCGGCACCGCACTCATCTTCGTCACCCACGACCTCGCCGTCGTGAACCAAACCTGCACCGACATGGCCGTGATGTACTCGGGGCACATCGTTGAATCGGGGACGGTCGCCGATGTGCTCGGGGATGCCCGTCACCCCTATACGCAGGGCCTCCTGGGATCCGCTCCCGACTTCGACCGGCCGGAACGTCGGCTGGTTCCGATTCCGGGTTTTCCGCCCAGTCTCACGTCAAGGCCGGCGGGCTGTCCTTTTGCCCCGCGCTGTGCACTCGCCGTGGACGACTGTTCCAAGGCCATGCCGACGACAGAACTGGTGGCACCTGGCCACACTGCCGCCTGCATCATGACGGCGGGGGTTCTCGCATGACCGGCCGGGCGCAGAATCCCCCATTCACCGGGCCGGTTCTCAGAGTGGCCGACATCACGAAGAGGTACCACCTTCAGGGTCCTCTGACCGCCAAGATCTCCCGCAAGGGCGAGAAGAACAACATCCTGCGTGCGCTCGATGGCGTGAACATCGAGCTGAGACGGGGAGAGATCCTCGCGCTGGTGGGCGAGTCCGGTTCGGGAAAATCGACGCTGGCGAAGATTCTCGTCGGTGGGATCCCCGCGACATCCGGGGCGGTTCACTACCACGGCGTTCAGATGCCCAAGCGTCGCGGTCGCGAGGCGAGCCGCCGCATCCAGATGGTTTTCCAGGATCCCTATTCCTCTCTCAACCCGCGCATCTCGGTCGGGGCGATGCTTCGGGAGCTCCTGCTTCTGCACAGGATCGTGCCGCGAGGCGAGGTGCGGGCGGAGAGCATCAGGCTGCTCAACCTGGTCGGGCTCGAAGCCGATGCCCTTGACGCGTTCCCGAGTCAGTTCTCCGGCGGTCAGCGGCAGCGGCTTGCCATTGCTCGTGCCCTTGCTGTGCGGCCCGACATCCTGATCGCGGACGAGCCGGTCTCTGCCCTCGACGTGTCCGTGCAGGCGACCATTCTCGACCTGTTCGCGCGTCTTCAACTGGAGCTCGGCCTCAGCATTCTCTTCATCGCCCACAACCTCGCCGTGGTGCAACACCTGAGCCAGCGGGTCGCCGTGATGTACCTGGGGCGAATCGTGGAGGTGGCCGACACCGCGGAGCTGTTCAGCAATCCACGGCACCCCTACACTCGCGCGCTCATCGACTCCATTCCACGCATGACCGCGGGAAGCGTCAACGAGGCATTCGTCCTGGAGGGTGAGCCGCCAAGCCCCTTCAATATCCCGTCGGGCTGTCGTTTCAATCCGCGTTGCCCTTTCGCCGGTGATGCCTGTCGTATCGAGGACCCTGCCCTCGTTGTCGTCGGTTCCGTCACCGGAGCCTCGCCTCATGAGAGTGCCTGCCTGCGGGCCGCCGACCTGGATGAGCTTTCACTCGCCCGCACACCCAACCCCGCAGTTGCGGGAACAGTAAGGAGTGTCATCAAATGAAGATCTGGATGTCGTTGGACATGGAGGGCGTTGCCGGAATCGTCGACTGGGCTCAGTGTCGGCCCGGCAGCGAGTCATACGCTCTCGGCTGCGAACTGCTCCAAGCCGAGGTCAACGCCGCGATCGAGGGGGCAATCGCCGCCGGTGCCACAGAGATCGTATTGAACGACTCGCACAGCAGCATGGCGAATCTGGACCCTCGCCTTATCGCGGGCGATGCAAAATACCTCTCCGGGCGGCACAAGCCGATGTACATGATGCAGGGGCTTGATTCGTCTTTCGACGCGATCTTCTTCGTTGGCTATCACGGTTCCATCTCGGGACAGCCCTCGACCATGTCGCACACATACAACCCCGAGGTGTTCTCCGGGGTGCGACTGAACGGGGAGTACGTGGGCGAGAGTGGTATCAACGCCCTGGTGGCTCACCACTACGGTGTGCCGATCGCCTTTGTCTCCGGTGACGAGGTGACCTGGAACGAGACCGCGCCATTTGCTCCCGGCGGGGTCAACGTTGTCACCAAGCAGTCGATCACCCGTGCCAGCGCCTTGAACCTGCACCCGAACGAATCCCGCCGACTCATTCGCCAGGGTGCCGAGGCCGCTGTGAACCGGGTGCGGGCTGGCGAGGTCGGGCTCCCCCAGATATCGGGTGAGGTGAATCTCGACCTCGAGCTCCAAACGGCGGACATGGCGGATGTCGCCACGTGGGCGCGGGGGGCTTCGCGAACGGGTGACCGCTCGGTGCGAATTTCCGGCCAGAACTACCTCGAGGTCTTTCAGTCGTTCGTGGCTGTCACATACATCACCCGCCAGGCCGGCGGACGATGATGCGCGGCGCTCCCGAGGAATCTGTGGCCTTTCCCCTCAACACGAGAATGTGGGATGTCGCACCCACCCGGACATTTGCCCTTGCCCTTCACGGCGGCGCCGGTGGACGGATCGAAGAGCTTTCGTCTGAGCACCGCCAGGCATTCGAAGCCGGACTCGCATCGGCCTACGGGGCCGGAATCGCCATCCTCGAAAAGGGAGGCAGCGCCCTCGACGCGGTCTGCGCCAGCGTTGAACAACTCGAGAACAATCCGCTGTTCAACGCCGGTCACGGTGCGGCCCTGACAGCCAACGGAACTGCTGAGCTCGATGCCGCCGTCATGGACGGTTCCGGCCGCGCCGGGGCCGTGGCGGTCTCCCGCTACGCCAAGAACCCCGTCTTCCTTGCTCGCAGCATCATGGAGCGGAGTTCCCACGTTCTCCTTGTCGACCCGAGCGAGCAGCTCGTCGCTGACTGGGGCCATGCCACCGTTGCTCCCGACTACTTCATCACCGAGGCTCGGCAGCGGCAGTTGGAGCGCATCCTGGGAAACGAGTTGACCGCGCCTCGTCACGGAACGGTCGGCGCCGTCGCCCGTGACAGCCAGGGGCACGTTGCCGCCGCGACGTCGACCGGCGGGATGGCGGGCCAGGACATCGGCCGCGTCGGAGACACCCCGGTGATCGGGGCCGGCACCTACGCCCGCGATGGCATGGCCGCGATGTCGTGCACGGGCGATGGTGAGTCCTTCATCCGCGGGGTGGTGTCCTATGACATCGTCGCGCGCATGCGCTACCTCGGTCAGCCCCTGCCCGAGGCCGTGACCGAGACGATCCGCGCCGAGCTGACGGAGAAGAACGCCAGCGGTGGGCTTGTCTGCGTGGACGGTGACGGCCGGGTTGTCATTGCGCACAATTCCCCGACGATGTTCGCCGCATTCGAGCAGGATGGCCAACTTGTGCTCTTGACCTGACACAGTTTGAGCAGACGACCGCCGATGCGCGACCGACAATGACAAGGGTGACGAGATGTCGATCAAGAATGAAATCTTCGCAAGAATGGGCGAACTCAGCCCCGCCGAGAAGAAGGCTGCACGCACGCTCCTCGCCGACTACCCGAGCGCGGGCCTAGCAAGCGCCGCGACGTTGGCGAAGGCAGCCGGAACGAGCGCTCCCACAGTGCTGCGGCTCGTGTCGCGGCTGGGAATCGGCAGCTATCCAGACTTCCAGCGTCGACTTCTTGACGAGGTCACTCACCAGATGAACTCCCCGGTCAGTCGCACCGAGAAGGCCGCAATCGAGAGTCAGGGTGTTCAGCTATTCCAGATCGCAGTGTCAGAGAAGCTGGCCCTCATTCAGGCGCTGCCCTCGATCGTGCCGCCGAGCGAGTTCGATCGCGCGGTCGATGCTCTGGCGAGTAAGCCTCGCCAGGTAACGATTCTCGGCGGCTACTTCAGTCGCTACTTCGCGATGATGTTGGCGTCACAGCTCGATCAAGTCATTCCCAACGTCGACTACGTCGCCGAGCCGCTCGGGCACGAGATCAGCAAGATTCTTCGCCTGGCTGAGGGAGGCGTGGCCGTGGCGCTCGATTTTCGTCGCTACGAACTTGCCGCCAAGCAGGCCGTTGACCTGGCCAAGAGTCAGGGCGCGACCGTGATCGTGATTACCGATCAGGGCCTGTCCCCTGCAGTCCAGAATGCTGACATCGTGCTTCCGATCCCGGTGGATGGTGTGCCTTTCGACTCCTTCGTCGGGCTGTTGGTGCTCGTTGAAGCTCTGGTCGAGGCGGTACTCGTCGCCACCGGCGATCGAGGGATCAAACGAATGAACCAATGGGAAGAAACCGTTCAGATATCCCGGGCCTACCAGACATCAGAAAACGCGGATGGCGAGTCAGCCGTCTCCAAGGAACCAGAGGAGGAATGAAATGACACGGGAAACCCACACCCTCGAAGGACAGACGGCGGTTGTTACCGGAACGGCGCAAGGCATAGGCCACGAGATCGCCAATTCGCTGGAGCGCGCGGGCGCCGTCGTTCACCGGGTCGACAGGGACACTGTTGACCTGAGCGACAGCGCTGCAGTCGGCAGGTTCTTCGACGGCATCGACGCCGTCGACATCCTCGTCAACAACGCCGGCGGTGTGGTCGGCCAGACGCACACCCCTATCGATGAACTTGAGGATTCAGCCTGGGATGCAGTCATCATGGCGAACCTGACAACCACACGGAACTGCACACGAGCCGCTGCGCGAATCATGAAATCTCGCGGCTACGGTCGCATTGTGATGATCTCGTCGGGGGCGGGCAGAAGCATCAGCCTCACCGGCATCCAGGCCTACACGACGGCGAAGGCCGCCCAGATCGGCTTCACCCGCCAGATGGCCCACGAGCTCGGCGCATTCGGAATCACAGTGAACTGCATCGCTCCTGGATTTGTCCTGTCCAACCCGACAACCCAGGCGCAGTGGGAAAGCTACGGCGAAGCCGGACAACAGGCACTTCTCGAACGCATCGCCACCCGGCGAACGGGCACTCCTGGCGATATTGCCCGTGGGGTCGAGTTCTTCGTCTCCCCTGACGCGGGCTGGGTGAGCGGGCAGACCATTTCGATCGACGGCGGACACTCACTTTTCTAAACGACGCAGAAGGAACCGACGTGACCATGAAACTGGCCGAACTTGGCGAAGAATACTTTGACACCCAGCACACGTACGACCCCTACAACGCCACTCTCCTGGGGTTGAGCGAGTTCGAGAACATGGCCGGGGACCCAAGCGTGGATGCGAGCGAGGTCGCCGCGGAATCGCTGGCTCAAATCGGGCACGCCGTCTCAGCATTGGATGTGACGGCTCTCGATCAGGCCGAGCGGATCGATCACGCTGTCCTGACGGCGCTTGTCAGCGGAGCGCAGCAGGACGCGGCACACTCCCTCTGGGCGGCAAACGCATCTGCCAAGGGCTACGTGAGTCGACAGGCGCTCATCTTTCAGGCCATCCCGGCCATGACCATCGCCGACCCGGCCGGTGACAGCTACCTCGAACGCATCAGCGGTCTGGGCAATTTCATCGCAGCCCTCGGAGTTCGCTACACCCGTGAAGCGAGCCGCGGACGTCGGTCTACCCAGCTGGGAATCCTCGGCAGCATCGACCAGCTGGAGGGATATCTCGCACTCGGAATCGACAAGGATCCGCTGCTGAAACCTGCCGAAGGAAATGAGGCAGTGACGGAACGAGCTCGCTTGATGGTGGCCGACACCGTGCGTCCGGCCGTGGCCGAGCTGGCCGCACTTCTCCGAAACGAGCTGCTGGCGACTAGCCGGCCCGACGGTGAAGTCGGCATCCAGAACGTCGCAGGGGGTGAAGAGGGTTACCTTGCCTCCGTCGCTCGCCACACAACGACCGACCTGACACCGGATGAAATCCACCGCATTGGATTGGACACCCTCGCGGTGATCCGCGCCGAATTGAGATCGCTGGGACAACGAGCCTTCGGCGTCGGCGATTTCGAAACGATAGTCAAGCGAATGCGCACGGATCCGGCGTTGCGTTTTTCGACCAGCGCGGAGATCGTGGGCGTGGCCCAGGCCGCACTCGACCGGGCGGACGCAGCCAGATCTGAGTACTTTTTGAACTATGACATCACCGCGTGTGTGATCGAAGAGGTCAATGCAGCTGAGGCTGATAACTCCCCACTGGCCTACTATCGGCCGCCCGCTGCCGACGGCTCCCGGCCAGGGGCACACTGCCTGGTCTCGACCAAGCCGGAGACGCGCTTCAGATTCGAGTACGAAGCACTCGCGTTTCATGAGTCGGTGCCCGGTCACCACCTCCAGCTTGCGATGGCCCAACGGCTCGACATCCCACGATATCGACGCCACCTCGATGTGGAGGCCTGCAGCTTCAACGAGGGCTGGGGTCTCTACGCCGAAGAGTTCGCAGACGAGATCGGCCTCTACAGCGATGACCTCTCTCGAATGGGCATGCTGTCGATGCGAGCCCTGCGCGCGTGCCGCCTCGTGATCGACACGGGCATCCACCACCTCGGCTGGAGTCGAAGCCAGGCGGTCGAATTCATGTGGAACAACACGGCGACGACGGAGTCCAACGCCCGCAGCGAGGTGGATCGCTACATCGCGTGGCCCGGTCAGGCGCTGTCGTACCTGATCGGCTCACGCGAAATCCACCTGCTCCGCGAGCAATCGAAGGCAGCGCTCGGTACCCATTTCTCCCTCGCCGAATTTCACGACACCGTGCTCGGCAATGGTGCGGTGCCACTGTCTGTCCTGGCTCGGAACGTGGAAGCCTGGCGGGCTGCGACCCTCCTCAACAGTGTCAACCGAAAGGAAGCAACATGGACGTCATAATCAACGGCTGCCGGCTGAACGTCGAGGTCTACGGTCCGGAAGACGGGCCGGTACTGATCGCCCATCACGGTGGCGGCGGAATAGGTTCCTTGGGTGAGCCGAAGGCGACCTTTGGCACTCTCGCCGATCGCTTTCGCGTCATCGTGTTCGACGCTCGCGGGTGCGGGTTGAGCGAGGGAATCCCACCGTATTCTCATGCCAACTGGGCTGCAGACGTCGACGGCCTGCGCCAGTGGGCAGGAGTCGAGAAGGTCGTCGTCGCCGGCGGATCGTACGGAGGCTTCATCAGCCTCGAGTACGCCGTTCGCTACCCCGAACACGTCTCGGCCATCGTTCTGCGCGATACCTCCGCCGACGGCAGCAACCTCGAGCTCGCTTTTGAGAATGCCCGAAACCAGACGCGGGTCGAGATCAACTGGCCCAATTTCAATCGCTACTGGGGAGGAACCGTGAGAAGCGATGCCGAGCTCAAGTCGCTCTGGGCTGAACTGATCCCGCTCTACGACTTCGAGTACGACGAGGCCAAGTCCACGGCCTCGGTCGAAGCCGGAATCTATCGGCACGAATCACACAACGCATGTTTCCAGGAAAACTTTCCCATCTATGACCTCACCGGACAGTTGCCTGACATTGCTGTGCCGACGCTGGTCACGGTTGGGCGCGGCGATTGGATCACCCCGGTCAGTGCGTCCGAAACCATTGCCAGGCTGATCCCCGGGGCAGAACTCGTCATCTTCGAGAAGTCGGGCCACTCGCCTCAGACAGAGGAGCCGGAGAAGTTTCAGAGTGTCCTTCGGGACTTCCTTGACCGGGCAATCCCCCAGGGTGATGCTGCCGCGGCCGGCGCGTCGCGAGGCGCTGGGAGCGCACAGTGAAGGTGACCATCATCGGTGCCGGGGCGATCGGTGGCACCATCGGCGCTCACATGTTTCGAGCCGGCCATGATGTGACACTCTGCGATGCCGATGAAGAGTATGTCAGGGCAATCCAGCAGGACGGCATTCGGATCGAAGGCCCCGTCGAACAGTTCACGGCTCGGGTGCCCGCGATCATGCCAGAGGAGCTTCCCGACCGGATCGACCACGCCATCGTGGCCGTGAAGAGTCTTCACTCCGCCTCGGCTGCCGAACTGCTTCGGCACAGGCTGTCGCCGGACGGATGGGTGCTCACGGTACAGAACGGATTGACCGCCGACGCAATGATCGATGCTGTCGGGCCTGACAGGGTCATCGCGAGCTTCGTCAATTTCGGTGCGGATGTCATTGCACCGGGGGTTGTCCTGCAGGGCAACGTCGCGGCATTCCGGGTGGGCGAGATCGCCGGTGGAGCGATCACACAGCGCATCCGGGAACTTGCTGATGCTCTCCCCTATGCCGAAGCGACCGACAACGTACTCGGGTACCTGTGGGGAAAGGAGGTCTACGGTGCGATGCTCTGGGCTGGCGCCGTCTCGGACCTTTCCATCGCGGAGTCGCTTGAGCGGCCGGCCTATCGTCCGCTCATGATCGCCCTCGCGCAGGAAGTCTTAGCGCAGTCGCCGGTCAGGGTGGAGAGCTTTGACGGCTTCGTTCCAAACGACCTTCCGGGTTCGCTCGATCGCCTTGCGGTCTTCAACCGCAAGAGCGCGAAGACACACAGCGGGATCTATCGAGACCTCATGATTCGCAGGAGAAAGACGGAGGTCGACGAGGTGCACAAAGACATCTCCGGGCCGATCTTCGATCGGATCGTGGCGATGATTCACGACATAGAAGACGGTCGGCGCACGTGTGAGGCCGCCAACCTCGATGAACTCGCCACGTTTGTCGCCTCCCTGCAGGACTCGACTCTGGCCGTACCCGGCCCCGAAAGGAACTAGCCTCATGCGTGCTGCAATCCATCAGGCTGCCGGCCTCGTGACCATTGAGAATGTCCCGGACGCGTCACTGAAGGAGCCCACCGACGTCGTCGTCCGCGTGCTTCTCTCCTGCATTTGTGGCTCAGACCTGTGGGCTTATCGGGGAATCATCAATCGCGATGCGGGCGCGCGTCTCGGACACGAGTTCATCGGTGTTGTCGAGCAGGCCGGTTCTGCCGTGCGCACTGTGCGAGTGGGCGATCTGGTCGTCGCCCCGTTCCAGTGGAGCGACAACACGTGCCCTGCCTGCCTCGACGGAATCCAGACCCGCTGTGAACACGGCGGGACTTTCGGAGCGCCCGGCACCGACGGAGGCCAAGGCGAGGCTGTCCGTGTTCCGCAAGCCGACGGAACTCTCATCGCCGTACCGGGCGGACTCGCCGGAATCGAGGAAGAAATGCTTCCGGCTCTTCTCTCGCTGACAGACGTCGCTGCGACAGGGCTCCACGGCGCAGTGCTGGCTGGCGTCGCCAAGGGCTCCACAGTCGTGGTCATCGGTGACGGGGCGGTGGGGCTCTGCGCGGTTCTTGGCTCCGCGCAGATCCTCGGTGCGGAACGCATCATCCTGATGAGCAGGCACGACGACCGCAGTGAACTCGGCAGACGCTTCGGTGCCACGGATGTCATTGCGGAGCGGGGTGAAGAAGGCATTGCGAAGGTTCGCGAACTTACGGCTGGACTCGGCGCCAAGCATGTGGTCGAGGCGGTCGGCACTCCAGAATCATGGGAGATGGCTCTCGGAATGGCCCGGGTCGGCGGATCGATCGGGGCCGTGGGTGTGCCACACACGAGCCCACAGTTGGGAATCTTCAAGCCATTCGTGCAACACCTGAGCTTGAATTGCGGTATCGCTCCCGTGCGCCGCTACCTGCCAGATCTCGTGAGCAGGGTTGTCTCTGGCACTTATGACCCGGGAGCGGTCTTTGACTCCA
>CANFBG010000050.1 GCA_947444785.1 Microbacteriaceae bacterium
ACGTGGTCAAGCAGCTCATCGCCCGGCACACCGGCGAGCGGATCCTCGTGATCGGCCAGTACCTCGACCAGCTCGAACAGCTCCAGACCGAGCTCGGGGTTCCTTCGCTGACAGGCGCCACGCCCATCGCCGAGCGCGAGCGGCTGTTCCAGGCCTTCCGCGACGGCGTCGAGCCCATCCTCGTCGTCAGCAAGGTCGCGAACTTCTCCGTCGACCTCCCCGAGGCCAGCGTCGCCATCCAGGTCTCCGGCTCCTTCGGCTCCCGCCAAGAGGAGGCCCAGCGGCTCGGCCGCCTGCTCCGACCCAAGGAGTCAAAGCTCTCAGCGAAGTTCTACACGCTGGTCGCACGGGACACCGTCGATCAGGAGTTTGCCCAGAACAGACAGCGTTTTCTCGCGGAGCAGGGCTACAGCTACACGATTCTCGACGCGCACGCCCTGCCGTCGCTGCCCGCCCCGGAGCCCGCGCAGATCGCGTAGATCCACTGGTCGAGTTACTCCCAGCTAGCATCCAGCCAACCCGCAGATACTAGGGAGATGACCGGACCACGCATTCTCATCGTCGACGACGAGCCCAACATCCGCGACCTCCTGACCACGAGCCTTCGGTTCGCCGGTTTCGCCGTTCGCGCAGTCTCCAATGGTGCCCAGACCATCTCTGCGGTGCTGGAGGAAGAGCCCGACCTGATCATCCTCGACGTCATGCTCCCCGACATGAACGGCTTCGGCGTGACCAAGCGGCTTCGTGCCTCGGGCTACACCGCTCCCATCCTCTTCCTCACCGCGAAGGACGACACCGAGGACAAGATCACCGGCCTCACCGTCGGCGGCGACGACTACGTGACCAAGCCCTTCAGCCTCGACGAGATCGTCGCCCGCATCAAGGCGATTCTTCGTCGAACCATGCAGGCCGATGAGGACGCGATCATCCGCTCGGGCGAGCTCACAATGGACCAGGACACCCACGAGGTCTTCGTGGCCGACACCCCGATCGAGCTGAGCCCGACCGAGTTCAAGCTGTTGCGCTACCTGATGCTGAACCCGAACAGGGTTCTGTCCAAGGCCCAGATCCTCGACCATGTCTGGGAGTACGACTTCAACGGGGATGCGGGAATCGTCGAGTCCTACATCTCCTACCTCCGCCGCAAGCTGGATGCGCACTCCACCGAGTCCCTCATCCAGACCAAGCGGGGCTTCGGCTACATGCTCAAGGTCAACAAGACCTAGGAACATGCTTGGGGAAGGCCCGGTCACAGGGCCTCCCCCGGCAAGCCGTCAGCACCACCGAGTAATCTAGCGAGCGCCATGCATCAGAAACTCATCAGTCGATGGAACACCATCTCCCTGCGCACGAAGATCACCGGGGTGACGGTGCTGATGCTGACCTTCGGACTGGTCGTCTCGGGCGTGGGCACGATGCAGGTTCTGCGCACCTACCTCCTGAATCAGCTCGAGACCAAGCTTGACTCGGCCTACACCGACGCATCGCCCTTCCTTGGACCCAGCGCGACCCGCACGTCTTTCACCCTGGACGATGTCGCATCGGCTCCCAAGGAGTACTACGTCGCCCTGCTGGATCCCCACGGCGATATTCTCGTCAGCAACGCCACGGCATCAAGCGAAGCGGCCAAGCCCTCGCTCACCGGGATGGACCTGCTGAAGATGACCCAGGTCTCCGGCTCGATCTTCAGCGTGCCGAGCATCTCGGGACCCACCGAGTGGCGGGCCGCCAGCATGATCATCCCGATCGACTCCTCCGGCAACAACGGCACCCTGGTGATCGCCCAGTCCCTGCAGGAGACCGAGAACACCACCACGACATACCTATCGATCTTTCTGGCCTTCGGCATCGGCGTCGTCGTTCTCGGGGCCATGCTGACCAGGTTGCTCGTCACGAGCACGTTCGCCCCACTCCGGGAGGTGGAACGCACGGCAGCCGCCATCGCCGAGGGCGGTGACTTCAGCCAGCGAATGGCCGAGGCCACTCCCAACACCGAGGTCGGCAGACTGAACCGGTCGCTGAACACCATGCTGAGTCGCATCGATCGAGCCTTCGATGACCGGGCGAAGACGATCGATCAGATGCGCCGCTTCGTGGGTGATGCCAGTCACGAGCTGCGCACCCCGCTCGTCTCCGTTCGAGGCTATGCCGAGCTGTACCGGATGGGCGCCCTGCAGAGTCCCGAGGACGTCAGCCAGGCCATGGACCGCATCGAGAAGGAGGCCATCAGGATGGGCTCCCTCGTGGAGGATCTGCTCGAGCTCGCCCGCCTGGACGAGACGAAGCCCCTCACCCTCACGCCCGTGAACCTGATCCCGATCGTGATGGACGCGGCCCTGGATGCACGTGCCTCCAGCCCGGGACGCGTCATCCAGGTGCGCACGTCGCAGGCCTCCGAGCCGGTCGTGACCTATGGGCCGGCCATTCCCGTCGCCGAGAGCGTCGAAACGTCCACGGGCTCGATCACAGCCACCGGGCCGATCACCTTCGCCGGGGCCACACTCGCCCGCCTCCGCGGCCGCAGGCCCGCAAAGGGCGGCGCCCCAGCACCCTCCCCCTCGCCTGTCGGCGCACCCCTGGACCAGCAGCCGGAGCACGAGGACGGCGAGACCGAGGCCATGCAGCCACTCGTCCTGGCGGAGGAGAACAAGATCAGGCAGGTGCTGGCGAACCTGATCGGCAACGCGTTGCGATTCACCGCGTCTGACAGTCCCATCGAGTTTTCGGTTGCCATCGACGAGGTGCATTCTCGCGTCAACGTCGATGTCATCGACCACGGCGAGGGCATTCCCCCGCAGATTCGCGAGAAGATCTTCCAGCGCTTCTGGCGGGCCGATACGTCGCGCGCCCGCGAGACCGGTGGCAGCGGCCTGGGGCTGGCGATCGTGTCCTCCATCGTCTCGGCCCACAAGGGCACCGTGACGGCCCTGGAGACCCCCGGCGGTGGCGCGACCTTCCGCATCTCACTTCCCCTCCTCATCGAGTCGGATGAGCCGGCCTCCTCCCCAGAGGCGACTTCCCGGTCGTAGCCCCCGAGTGCCTGCTCCTACCCTGATCCCATGACGAGATATCAGGTAGACAGCGAGGCCGTGCTCGGCGGCTCAACGGCGATTCAGGCCTCGATCGGCCGAATCCAGGCCGAGGTGAGCGGCATGTACAGCCAGCTCACGGCCCTCGAATCCAGTTGGACCGGCCAGGCTGCGACCGCCTTTCAGGGCGTCGTGGGCGATTGGCGCATCACCCAGCAGCGGGTCGAGGAGAGTCTGGCCGCCATCAATCAGGCGCTCATCGCCGCCGGGCGCCAGTACGCCGACGTGGAGCTGCAGAACGCCAGGCTTTTCTCCGCGTGAACGACAAAATGGGCGGCTCCCCTTCGGGAACCGCCCATTTACTGCCGTACAGGTGACGCGGGTTGGACTTAGAAGTCCATGCCACCCGAGGGGTCGCCGGCCGGGGCCGCGTGACGCTCGGGCTTGTCGGCAACGACCACCGAGGTGGTCAGGAACAGACCGGCGATGGAGGCAGCGTTCACAAGCGCGCTGCGCGTGACCTTTACCGGGTCATTGATGCCGGCGGCCAGCATGTCGACGTACTCGCCGGTTGCGGCGTTCAGGCCCCATCCGACGGGCAGGTTGCGAACCTTCTCGGCCACAACGCCGGGCTCGAGGCCTGCGTTCTGGGCGATCTGCTTCAGCGGTGCGTCGATGGCGACCTTGACGATGTTCGCGCCGGTTGCCTCGTCGCCCTCAAGCACGAGCTTCTCGAACGCGGTCTTGCCGGCCTGGATGAGGGCGACGCCACCACCGGCGACGATGCCCTCTTCGACTGCTGCCTTGGCGTTGCGCACGGCGTCCTCGATGCGGTGCTTGCGCTCCTTGAGCTCAACCTCCGTTGCGGCGCCGGCCTTGATGACGGCAACGCCACCGGCGAGCTTCGCGAGACGCTCCTGCAGCTTCTCCTTGTCGTAGTCGCTGTCCGTGTTCTCGATCTCGTTGCGGATCTGCTGAACGCGACCGGCGATGGCCTCGGCGTCGCCGGCACCCTCGACGATGGTGGTCTCGTCCTTCGTGATAACGACCTTGCGGGCCTTACCAAGCAGGTCGAGGGTCACGTTCTCGAGCTTCAGGCCGACCTCTTCAGAGATGACCTGTCCGCCCGTGAGGATAGCGATGTCCTGCAGCTGCGCCTTGCGACGGTCGCCGAAGCCCGGAGCCTTGACGGCGACGGACTTGAAGATGCCACGGATCTTGTTGACGACGAGCGTGGCCAGGGCCTCGCCATCGACGTCCTCCGCGATGATGAGCAGCTGCTTGCCGCTCTGGATGACCTTGTCGACGATCGGCAGCAGGTCCTTGATGTTGGAGACCTTGGAGTTGACGATCAGGATGTAGGGGTCTTCGAAGACGGCTTCCTGGCGGTCGGGGTCGGTGACGAAGTACTGCGACAGGTAACCCTTGTCGAAGCGCATGCCCTCGGTCAGCTCGAGCTCGGTGCCGAAAGTGTTCGACTCCTCGACGGTGACAACACCCTCCTTGCCGACCTTGTCGATCGCCTCGGCGATAAGCGCGCCGATCTCGGGGTCACCAGCGGAGATGGACGCGGTCGCGGCGATCTCTTCCTTGGTCTCGATCTCCTTGGCGTTGGCGATGAGCTCGGCGGTCACAGCGGCGACGGCCTTCTCGATGCCGCGCTTGAGGCTGATCGGGTCTGCACCGGCCGCGACGTTGCGCAGTCCTTCGCGAACCAGGGCCTGGGCCAGAACGGTAGCCGTCGTGGTTCCGTCGCCGGCGACGTCGTCGGTCTTCTTGGCGACCTCCTTGACGAGCTCCGCACCGATCTTCTCGTACGGGTCGTCGAGCTCGATCTCCTTGGCGATGGAGACACCGTCGTTCGTGATGGTGGGGGCGCCCCACTTCTTCTCAAGAACAACGTTGCGACCCCGCGGGCCAAGCGTCACCTTTACGGCGTCGGCCAGAATGTTAAGTCCACGCTCAAGGCCGCGTCGGGCCTCTTCATCGAAAGCAATTATCTTTGCCATAGTGTTTCTCGTCCCTCCCGGAGACAATCAAAGATTTAGCACTCCATGTGTGAGAGTGCTAAGTCAATATTGGCACTCGACCCACCGGAGTGCAAGTACAGGGAGGGTGCTGCCAGCTACTGCTGGGCCGGGGTGGGCGTGACGGTCGACACCGGCGAGAGGAAGTCGGTACCGAGGACCGCCGTCAGGGCCGCGCCGGGGAACTGCTGCGACAACTCGATGCGGAATGCCGGGGCGCCGAGCTTGATGCCATTCGCGGTCGCATCCGCCTCGGCCTTGGTGTACAGGGAGTTCGCCAGCCCGGTGGCCGCGGCCTCCGTTGCCGCGTCAAGGTAGTAGACGGTCGTGCTCGGAAAGCTGTTGCTGCTGGCATTCGCCATCGATCCGACGCCTGCCCAGCCAGCGTCCCGCATGGCCTGGCCGACATCGGCAGCGAGGCCGGGGGTCGCGGTTCCGTTCAGCACCGTGACGCCGAGCGCGGCATCGACAATGGGCGTGATCGTCGGAGTCGGGGTCGGGGTAACCGTGGGCGTGGCCGAGGCGCTGCCACCGATCAGATCCTTGAACTGGATCTTGTCGTTGATGATGAAGAGCCCGATGACGCCGGCACCGACGAGGAGTCCCGTCACCAGTGCCGCCCAGGCGAGAACGATCCAGCCGCGGCCGGCTCTGCGTGGCCCACGATGGGCTCCCGTGCGGGCGAGGCCCTTGGGGAGCGAGTCAAAACTGTCTGCGGGAAGCTTTGGCATGGTGTCGTGTGGGTCCTAGTCGTTCTGGGACAGGAGGCGGGCCGAGCGCGTGGCCGACCTCGCGTCCCGCACTCGCAGCAGGCGCTTGACGAGCATGGGGTCATGAACAAGGGCAAGAGGTGAATCGATTATTTGAGCCAGTAGCTGATAGTAGCGGGCGGCCGACAGGTCGAACTCGGTCCTGATCGCCTGTTCCTTGAGGCCGCCATGGGTATGCCATGCGTGCTCGAAGGCGAGAATCGCTATTTCACGCTCGCTCAACTCTGCACTCACCAGCATCCCTTCAGCCGAATGAGCCAATCCTAGAGGGGGAACTCTCCACGGATGCCGTGTCCGCCGGCGGCACGGTACATGCTCTGATGCTCGAGCCCCGCCTCCAGAAACACCTCGCCGACCGGCAGAAAGCCGAATCCTTGATAGAGCGGCGTTATGTAGGCCTGGGAGTGCAGGAGCATCGCCTGATCGCCCAGTTGTTCCAGCACCCTGGCGAGCAGCTGCTGTGCCAAGCCCCTGCCGCGATACTCGGGCGCGACGACGACCCGACCGATCACGAGGCGGGCATCGGCGATCTCCGGCTCGGCATCAACCAGCACGCGGAGATAGGCCATGACCACGCCCACCGAATCGGCAAGCCAGAGGTGTCGGGTGCCCGCCTCCCGGTCGCGATCGTCGAGCTCTGTCTCGTCGATCTTCTGCTCGAGGAAGAAGACGTCTGTGCGCAGCTTCAGAAACGCGTAGAGCTCGTCGGTACTGAGCTCGGCCCAGGTTTTCTGGCTGAGAGCTGGCGCGGAAGAGGAATTGTCAGGCATTTTTTCGAGTTTACTGTTTCAGGAGAGCAGAGTATTTCTGCTGGGAGTGAGGAACGAAAACATGTCGTACGAGATTTCCAAGACTGACGATGAATGGCGCCGCGAACTCAGCGCCGAAGAATATGCCGTTCTGCGCTTGTCGGGTACCGAGCGTCCGTGGACGGGCGAACTCCTGGATGAGAAGCGCGAGGGCATCTACCGCTGCAAGGCATGCCATGCAGAGCTGTTCCGCAGCACGACCAAGTTCGACTCCCACTGCGGATGGCCCAGCTTTTATGACGCGTCCGACTCCACGGCGGTGCAGCTGATCGAGGATCGCACCCTCGGCATGGTGCGCACCGAGGTTCGGTGCGCCGCCTGCGGCTCACACCTGGGCCACCTCTTCGACGATGCGCCCCAGACCCCCACGGGCGACCGGTACTGCATGAACTCCGTCTCGCTGGAATTCGAGTCGGCGGAGGACGCCTCGGGCAACTGAGGAATCCCGCATCGAATCGGTTCGATAAACCGGCGGCGGACTCGTAGCATGGGGTGTCGTGCCCCAACCCGAATCCGCCGCCCTCGTGGGCACGCCCGAACGCATCCCCACCTCCTCGACAGGGCAGCCTTCAGCAGACCGTTTCGCGGGCTACACACAGCTCACACCGGTGCGCCGCTGGCTTGCCCTCACGGCGCTCGCCCTCGGCGGATTCGGCATCGGCGTCACGGAGTTCGTCTCGATGGGTCTCCTGCCCGATATCGCCCGGGACCTCCTTCCCGGGATTTATGCCGTGAATCCTGCGGATGCCAACGCCACCGCCGGTCATCTGATCTCGGCCTACGCGCTCGGCGTCGTCGTCGGTGCGCCGACCATCGCCGCGGCCGCAGCCCGGTGGCCGCGCAAGAGGCTGCTCTTGGTGCTGGTGGCAGCGTTCGTGATCGGCAACCTCGCCACGGTCGTCCTGCCCTCCTTCGGCTGGGTCGTCGCGTCCCGCTTCGTGGCCGGCCTGCCGCACGGAGCCTACTTCGCAATCGCGTCACTGGTCGCCGGGTCGCTCCTGGGTCCAGGCAAGAGGGCCAAGGGCATCGCGTTCGTGCTCGGCGGGCTCACGATCGCCAACGTCATCGGGGTGCCCCTCGGCACCTACCTGGGACAGAATTTCGGCTGGCGTGCCGCATTCCTCCTGGTCACGATCATCTTCACCCTGACTCTCGTCGCAATCCTGATCACGGTGCCACTCGTCGCGGGTGACCCCGCCAGCACCATGCGCCGGGAGCTTCGAGCACTTGGCCGCCCGCAGGTCTGGCTGACCCTCGGCCTTGCATCGATCGGCTTCGGCGGCATGTTCGCGGTGTACGCCTATATCGCCCCGGTCATCACCGACGTCACCGGATTGTCTTCCGCCACCGTGCCGTTCATCCTTGTGGCCTTCGGCATCGGCATGACGATCGGCAACTTCACCGGTGGTTGGGCGACTGACCACTCGGTAGCCAAGTCGCTCGTCGTCTTCATGAGCGGCCTCGTGCTGTCACTGATCATCTTCGGGATCTTCGCCCCCAGCATCCCCGGCCTGCTCGTCGGAACGCTTCTCGTGGCCTTCTTCTCCTCCGCCGTCTCACCGGCCCTTCAGGCGCGACTGATGGACATCGCCCACGACTCGCAGTCGCTGGCGGCTGCGCTGAATCACTCGGCCTTGAATCTCGGCAACGCGCTGGGCGCCTTCCTCGGCGGCGTGGTGATCGCGGCGGGATTCGGCTACCTTGCCCCGTCGTTCGTCGGCGTCGCGCTGGCCACCGTGGGAGTCGGCATCCTGGCCGTGTCACTCATGATCGATGCCCGGACAAAGAAGCAGGGGACCAAAGCCTGAGCTTTGATCCCCTGCGGGTCGTTCTGGTGAGGCAAGACGATGGGGCCGGCCACGGGACTTGAACCCGTAACCCCCACTTTACAAGAGTGGTGCGCTACCAATTGCGCCAGGCCGGCTGGGATCCAACACCCCATTCTAACCATGCAATCCCGGTGCGGAGATTAGCCTGCCGGGGTCGGCGTGGGGGTGGCGGTCGAGGAGGCGGATGCCTCGCTGCCCACCTGGAGCACGAAGGCGGAGAACGCGGTGGCGTCCGTCAGGGAACCGGAGTACTGCTTGCCGTTCACGAGCACGGTGGGGGTACCGGTGACCGAGGCGACATCGGAGTTGGGCAGCGGGCCCTTCAGCGCCGCGGCCGTCGACGACGCCACGAAGTTCTTGAAGGTGACGTCGTCGATGCAGGTGTTGATCGACGCCGTGTCAGAGGCGCCGGACTGCGAAACGAGGTCCTTCAGCGTGCTGTCCGGCAATCCCTCGGTGCTCTCCTTGGGCTGGTTCGTGAAGAGCAGCGCGCTGAAGTCGAAGAAGTTGTTGGGCGAGTAGTTCGCCACGCAGGACGCCGCGTTGGCCGCCCGCGTCGAGTACTTCGTTCCCATCGAGCTGCGGTCGAGGATGGCCAGCGGGTGGGTCTCCACGGTCGCGGCGTTGTTCGAGATCCACTGCTTGATCTGCGCGGCATTCGTCTGCTCGAACTGGCCGCAGAACGGGCACAGGTAGTCGACGTAGATCTGGATGTCAACGGTACCGTTGGCGTAGTTGACCGGGTTGGGCACGAGGGCCGCATCGGCGGGCAGCGCGGGAGTGGTCGTGGCGACGAGGCCCTTGCTCACCTGAAGTCCACCGCTGGCCATGTTCAGGGGGCCGGGGCCGGCCGGCTTGATGGCACTGCCGATGATCAGGGCAACGCCCACGATGATGGCGATAACGACGACGCCGAGGCCGCCGAAGAGGTACACGCGGTTGCGGCGGTCCTTCTTCTGCTGCTCCTCGCGAAGAGTGCGGGCCTGCTCCCGGGCTGCTTCGCGTCGTTCGTTACGAGAGAGACGACCGTCTCCAGATGCGCCATTAGACATACGTGAGAACTCCATGTACCGACGGGAATGAGGGTGGCGGAAAATCGCCAACCCCTACATTACGGGGCCTATCTGGGAATCGTCCACACGGCGCACGTGTGCCGGCTGGGCCTGCCGGTGCTCATTGCCCCTGCCGGCGGTGTGCAAGAATGTGGTTTGGGTCGTCAATGTCGCCGGCTCGGATTTATCCATCACAACGGATCGTCCGGCACGTACCTGCCGGTGAAGGAGAATAAAATCATGGCATCTGTCACTTTTGACAAGGCAAGCCGCGTCTATCCCGGGGCCACTCGCGCCTCGGTAGACAAGATCGAACTCGAGGTCGCCGACGGCGAATTCCTTGTTCTGGTCGGACCCAGCGGGTGCGGAAAGTCCACCACGCTGCGAATGCTCGCCGGCCTCGAAGAGGTCAACGAGGGACGCATCCTCATCGGCGACCGCGACGTCACCGACGTACCGCCGAAGGATCGCGACATCGCGATGGTCTTCCAGAACTACGCCCTGTACCCGCACATGACGGTCGCCGAGAACATGGGCTTCGCCCTGAAGATCGCCGGCATCAACAAGGATGAGCGTGCCAGCCGGGTTCTCGAGGCCGCAAAGCTGCTCGACCTCGAGCCCTACCTCAGCCGCAAGCCCAAGGCCCTCTCCGGTGGCCAGCGCCAGCGCGTTGCCATGGGACGTGCCATCGTGCGCCAGCCCCAGGTCTTCCTGATGGACGAGCCCCTGTCCAACCTCGACGCCAAGCTTCGCGTTCAGACCCGCACCCAGATCGCCTCGCTCCAGCGCCGTCTGGGCGTCACCACGGTCTACGTCACCCACGACCAGACCGAGGCCCTCACCATGGGCGACCGGATCGCGGTCCTGAAGGACGGCGTGCTGCAGCAGGTCGGCACCCCCCGCGATCTGTACGAGCGCCCCGAGAACGTCTTCGTCGCCGGCTTCATCGGCAGCCCGGCAATGAACCTCTTCCCCGCGGAGATCGTCGAGGGCGGCATCAAGTTCGGCACCTCCGTCGTTCCCGTCGACCGCGCCTCCCTGGCCGCGACCTCCGCCAAGACCGTCACCGTGGGCGTGCGCCCCGAGGACATCGTCGTATCGACGGTTCAGGGCGAGGGTCTGGCCGTCGAGGTCGACCTGGTCGAGGAACTCGGAGCAGACGGCTACCTCTACGGCCACTCCACCATCGATGGCCGCCGCACCGACATCGTCACCCGAGTCGACGGTCGCAACCACCCGAACATGGGCGAGACCGTCTACCTGACCGCGACGCCGAACCACGTGCACATGTTCGATATCGAGAGCGGCGAGCGCATCGGCAGCAAGGTCGTCTTCGCCAACTAGTTCCACCCTCATCGTCGAGCCCGCCATGCCGAGAAGGCGTGGCGGGCTCGACCTGTCTTCACCGCCGCACCCTGGGAGCTCTTATGAGTGGTTCGCTCAACATCACATCGGCCATCGTCGATCCGGCACTGCTCGATCTGCCGTGGGACGTGTCGCTGGCCGACTGGCCCGAGGAGAACATCGCGACCCTGCCCAAGGGCCTCTCCCGGCACCTCGTTCGCTTCGCCCACCTCAGTGGCCACGTCATTGCGATCAAGGAGACGACCGATGAGATGGCGCAGGGCGAGTACAACATGCTGCGCACCCTGCAGCGACTGGAGATCCCCTGCGTCGACCCGCTGGCCGTCATCACCGGCCGCACGGAGCCCGATGGCTCGGAGCTGCGCAGCGTTCTCGTCACCCGTCACCTGAAGTTCTCCCTCCCCTACCGCGCCCTGTTCAACCAGCAGCTTCGGCCCGACACTGCGACCCGGCTCGTCGACGCCCTCGCGGTGCTGTTGGTGCGCCTGCACGTGATCGGCTTCTTCTGGGGCGACGTCTCCCTCTCGAACACGCTCTTCCGCCGGGATGCCGGGGCCTTCGCCGCCTACCTCGTCGACGCCGAGACGGGCAAGCTTTTCGCCGGCGGGCTCAGCAATGGCCAGCGCGAGAACGACCTGGAGATCGCCCGGATCAACATCGCCGGCGAGCTGATGGATCTCGAGGCGGGCGGCCGGGTCGACGATGCGCTCGACCCGATCAGCGTCAGCAACGGCATCGTGGCCGCCTACCGATCCCTGTGGGAGGAGCTCACCGGCAAGGAATCCTTCGCCTCGAGCGAGCGCTGGCGGATCAACCAGCGCGTGCACCGGCTGAACGAACTCGGCTTCGACATCGAGGAGCTGGCGATAAAGACGGATGACGACGGCTCGACGGTCCGCATCCAGCCCAAGGTCGTGGATGCGGGACACCACCAGCGGCGCCTGCTTCGACTCACCGGGCTCGACACGGGTGAGAATCAGGCCCGCCGGCTGCTGAACGACCTCGATGCATTCACGGCGACCTACGGCCGGGAGAAATACGACGACGAGATGATGGCCCATGAGTGGCTGGCCAGGGTCTTCGAGCCTGTCGTGCGTTCCATTCCCACCGACCTCAAGCGCAAGCTCGAGCCGGCGGAGCTTTTCCACCAGCTGCTCGAGCACCGCTGGTTCCTCAGCGAGAACGAGAAGCGGGATGTGCCCCTGGCCGAGGCGCTGAGCACCTACATCAACGACGTGCTCCGGCACCGTCGCGACGAGGCCACGGTCATCGATCCGCCCACGGGCACGTTCACGATGGCCATCCCCGCGCAGGGGCTGGACGACGACGAGGTGGCCGAACACGACGAGGACGACGAAAAGGACTGGCGCCTCACGGTCTAGCCGTTCGGGCACCAGCCCTTTCACCTGCTCAGAACGAGTGGTTACAGCCCCTGGCGAAGCCTGCTGATCTCGTAGAGGGTCACACTCGCGGCTATCCCGGCGTTCAGCGACTCGGTCGAGGCGGAGATCGGGATGGAGACGATCGCGTCGCAGGTCTCGGTGACCAGACGGGACAGGCCCTTGCCCTCGCTGCCGACAACCACGACGACCGGGCGGTCCGCGAGCTTCAGGCCGGGCAGCGACGTGTCGCCGCCGCCGTCGAGGCCGATCACGAAGACACCGGCATCCTTGAATGCCTTGAGGGTCTGGGTCAGGTTGGCGGCCATGGCGACGGGGGTGCGGGCAGCAGCTCCCGCCGAGGTCTTCCAGGCCGAGGCCGTGACGCCGACCGAGCGTCGCTGGGGCACGATGACACCGTGGCCGCCGAACGCTGCGGTCGAGCGGATGATGGCACCCAGGTTGCGAGGATCGGTGATGCCGTCGAGGGCGACGAACAGCGGCGTCTTGCCGCTGGCGATCACCTTCTCCAGCAGGTCGACCGGGTGGGCGTACTCGTAGGCCGGCACCTTGAGGGCGATGCCCTGATGCACGGAGTCGAAGCTCGTGAGGCGGTCGAGCTCGGGGCGCATGACCTCGAGCACCGGGATGCCCCGCGTCGTCGCCAGGTTGAGGGACTCCTTGATGCGCTCGTCGACGTCGATGCCCCGCGCGATGTACAGGGCGCTGGCGGGGATCTTCGCCCGAAGCGCCTCGGTAACGGAGTTGCGCCCGGTGACTACCTCGTAGTCATCCTTGACGCTCTTGCGCGGAGCGGGACGGCGTCCGGTCTCCTGCGAGGCACCTCGTGACGCACCGGAGGGACGGGCTTTTCCGCCGCCGGCCGCGGCGAAGCGATCCTTGGCAGCCTTCGCCTTGCCCGCGGGATGGTACGGGCGATCGGTTGCCTTGGGCGTGGGCTTCTTGCCCTCAAGGGCCTGGCGACCCTGTCCGCCCGAGCCGACGGTCGCGCCGCGGCTCGACTTGCGAACCGCCCCGGCCCTGTTTTTTGAACTTTCGCTAGCCATCGAGACTCCAATGTGACCCCGTGGGGCCGTCTTCAATCGTGATACCAGCAGCCTTGAGCTCATCGCGAACCCGGTCGGCCGTAACGAAGTCACGACCCTCCCTGGCAGTCTGGCGGTCTTCGAGCAGTTTTTCAATCAACTTGGCCATGGCGACGTCGGTCGCCCCCGACCGGGTTGTGGACCACTCGCTGGAAAGGGGGTTGATTCCAAGGACACTCGTCATGGCGAGCACGGCACCGAGAAGGTCTGCGGCACCGCCCAGGTCTTCGGAATCAAGGGCGGCGTTGCCGGCGCGAACACTCTCGTGCAGCACGCCGAGCGCCTGGGGAACGCCGAGGTCATCGTCCATGGCGACCCTGAACTCCTCGGGCACGTCCGCGATCGCCTCGGAGGCGAATCGAGTGCCCTCGAGGCGACGCTCTGCCCGATCGAGGAATCCCTCGATGCGTCCCAGAGCGGCTTCTGCCTCGGCGAGGGCGCCATCGTGGAACTCGAGCGTCGAGCGGTAGTGCGCCGCTCCCAGGTAGTAGCGCAGCACGAGGGGGCGAGCCGAGGCCAGCAGTTCGCTCGCGAAAACGGAGTTGCCGAGTGACTTGGACATCTTCTGGCCGTTGACCGAGACCAGGCCGTTGTGCAGCCAGTAGGTGGCGAAACCGTCGCCGGCCGCGCGGGACTGCGCCAGTTCGTTCTCGTGGTGCGGGAATCGCAGGTCGAGGCCGCCGCCGTGGATGTCGAACTGCGGGCCGAGGTACTTCGTCGACATGGCCGAGCACTCGATGTGCCAGCCGGGCCGTCCCCTGCCCCACGGGCTGTCCCATGCGGCGGAGTCCGGCTCGCCCGCCTTGTGGCCCTTCCAGAGGGCGAAATCGCGCTCGTCGCGCTTGCCCCGCAGGTCGGAGTCGGTGGCCGGGGCCATATCGTCAAGGCTCTGGTGGGTGAGCTCGCCGTAGTCCGCCCAGGAGCGAGCGTCGAAATACACGTCGCCGCTGTCATCATCCGCGGCATACGCGTGACCGCGGGAGATGAGGCGGGCGATGATCTCGTGCATCTCGGGGATACTCGCCGTGGCACGCGGCTCATACGTCGGCGGCAGCACGCCGATCGCGTTGTAGGCCGCCGTGAACTCAAGCTCCACCCGGTAGGCCAGGGCCCACCACTCCTCCTGGGTGCCCTTGACGTTGGCGAGCACCTTGTCGTCGATGTCGGTGACATTGCGAACGAAGGTGACGCGGTTGCCCGAGTAGGCGAGCCAACGACGCAACTGGTCGTAGACGAGCGCCGAGCGAAGGTGGCCGATGTGGGGTGCGGACTGCACCGTCGGTCCACAGACGTAGATTCCCACATGACCCGGAACGAGGGCGACGAAGTCGGACTGGGTCCGGGTCTTGGAGTCAAAAAGTTGAAGCGGCACCAACCCAGTTTAGGTGGAGGCGGACCTTATTACTTTCTGAGCGCGCCCGCAAGCTTGTACAGGAGCACGTTTGCCAGCGCGGCGAGGCCTTCCCCGCGACCGGTGAAGCCGAGCCCATCGGTCGTGGTCGCAGAAACAGAGACGGGGCCATCCAGCAGTTCGGAGAGGAATTGCTCCGCCTCTGCCTTCCGCGGGGCGAACCTCGGCCGGGTGCCGATGACCTGGACCGAGGCGTTGCCGAGTCGGAAGCCGGCCTCGCGGACCAACCGCATCGTCTCCGTCAGAAAGACGTCGCCGTGGGCCCCGTCGAAGCGGGGATCGGCCGTTCCGAAGATGCTGCCGATATCGCCCAGGCCTGCCGCGGACAGGAGAGCGTCGCAGAGTGCGTGCGCCACGGCGTCCCCGTCGCTGTGTCCCGCAAGCCCAGCCTCGAGCGGCCAGTACAGGCCTGCAAGCCAGAGCGGCTGGTCCTTGTCGTAGGCGTGAACATCGAACCCGACGCCCGTTCGAGCCTCGCCGCTCCTGCCTTCGGCTAGGGAGTCGCGTCGTTCGGCGATCAGTTGCTCGGCACGCCTGAGGTCCCACCTGGTCGTGATTTTGAAGGCGAGCGGATGCCCGGTGAGCACTCCG
>CANFBG010000051.1 GCA_947444785.1 Microbacteriaceae bacterium
AGCTTGCCAACGGCATCGACGACGTCGCGGATCGCATCTGGGATCTCCACGCCACCGCCGGTGATTTCCGGACCATGCTCATCCCGCTTGAGGACGGCCGGGAGTAGCGAAGTCACCGCTGCTCACGGCACCGGGCTGAGCCGAATACCCCTCGAATAGGGGTCTTTTTCCTTGACCCCACAGATCTTCCAACCTAGGCTGAATTCCGCTTGTCAAGAACAAAGTTTCACCATGCGGAATATGGTCAGAGAGGACCAGGTCGTGGACAATCTTGCAGTGCTCAGCCTTCTTGCTTTGAGCCCCATCCTGCTGGTCGGTATTCTGCTGGCCGGATTTCGAATTCCGGCAAAGTACGCCATGCCCGCGGGCTACATCCTGGCGGTGCTTGTTGCCGTGACCGTGTGGCGGATGAGCGCAACGGGAGTCATCGCCGCCTCCATTGAAGGCCTGATCACCGCTGGAACCCTGCTCTACATCGTCTTCGGGGCCCTGTTGCTGTTGTCGACCCTGACCGTCGGGGGAGCGATGGCCACCATTCGAGCGGGTTTCAACAGCATCTCGCCCGACCGCCGAGTGCAGGCGATCATCATCGGCTGGCTCTTCGGTAGTTTCATCGAGGGTGCCTCGGGCTTCGGCACGCCGGCCGCGGTCGTCGCCCCGCTCCTTCTCGCGATGGGATTCCCCGCGATGGCCGCGGTGATGGTGGGGCTGATCATCCAGAGCACCCCCGTCAGCTTCGGTGCCGTCGGCACGCCCATCCTCGTGGGCCTCGGCGGCGGGCTCGGGGGAGATGCCGGAGTGGCCGATCGAGTCAGGGTTCTCGGCATCGACATGCCGCAGTTCATCTCTAACATCGGCTTCGACGTCGCCGTCATCCATGCAATGGTCGGGCTCCTGATCCCCTTGATCCTCGTGGTCATGCTGACAGGGTTCTTCGGTGAGAAGCGGCGATTCAGCGACGGTCTGAAGGTGTGGAAGTTCGCCCTCTACGCCTCCGTCGCCATGACTATCCCGTCGGTGCTCGTGGCCCGCTTCCTCGGGCCGGAGTTCCCCTCGCTGCTGGGCGGCCTGATCGGCTTGACGGTCGTCATGTACACGTCGAGCCGAGGGTTCCTGATGCCCAAGGAGATCTTCGACTTCGGACCCAGGGCCTCGTGGTCACCCCGCTGGATGGGCACCATCGAGCCCGGCGAGGCGGTCGATGTCTCGGCCCGAATGGGAATCGTCAGGGCGTGGCTGCCCTACGTGGTCATGGCCGTCCTTCTCGTCGGTACGCGAGTCATCCCGCCGGTGACCGCGTTCCTGACCGGCCTCACGATCCCGTTCACGAACATCCTCGGCACCGGAATCACCACGGTGGTGCAGCCCCTCTACTCGCCCGCATTCCTCTTGTTCATGGCGGCGATCTTCGGCTTCGTGATCCACCGGATGAACCGTCGCCAGATCTGGCGGGCGTTCACGGTCTCCGGTCGTCAGCTGGCGGGCACCGCCATGGCCCTGCTGTTCGCGGTTCCGCTGGTGCGCATCCTTATTCAGTCTGGACCGGCGTTGAACGAGTCTGGACTCTCGAGCATGCCCGTCACCCTGGCGGAGGGAGCCGCCGCCGTTTCGGGAAGCTCCTGGCCGGTCATCGCCCCGTGGATCGGCGCGCTGGGAGCTTTCGTCGCCGGCAGCAACACGGTCTCGAACCTGACCTTCGCACAGTTCCAGTTCTCGACCGGCAGCGCGATCGGGGTTCCACCAGAGACCATCGTGGCGGCCCAGGCGCTCGGCGGCGCGGGCGGCAATCCGATCGCCATCCACAACATCGTTGCAGCATCCGCCACGGTGGGACTTCTCGGCCGGGAGGGCGACCTGCTGAGGAAGACGATCCTTGTGACCGTCTACTACTGTCTCGCCTCCGGTGCCCTGACCTACATCTTCATCCACGGGCTGGGCATCAACCTGGGCACGGCCATGCTGATTCTATTGATGGGGGCCCTGGCCGCCGTCACCTTCATGATCACCCGCCGGCGCCGCGTGGAGCTGTCGGTCTAGGAACTCTCCATCCTCCAGACGCGGCGCCCGCTGCCCGCCGCCCGACAGGCGCGTCGCGGCTAGTCTGGGGCCATGGCGGGTGTCAGGACATGGGCGGAGTTTCGCAGCGTCACGCGCTCGTACGCCCGGAGAAGGCCGACAGAATTTCTGATGGCGCTGTGGTGCGCAGTCCTCTGCCTTTCGCTCATGGGCGGTGTCGCCCTGATGATCGGCGGGGTGAGCGACGAATGGCTATTCAACACCATGGGCGTTCTCGCGGTGTTGTCGTTTCCGCCCCTCATGTATTGGCAGCTCAGGGACCGCAGAAACATCGGCGTCAGGCGTTGGAAGTATCGCCCGGAGCGCCTTGCCGGTCATCTGAACTGGGACGGATCGCTTCGGGCGGCTTCGTGGCGATGGGGAGTTGTCGTGGCATCCGTGTTCTCAGTCAGTGCACTGGTAGCAGCGGGGTTGGCGCTCATTCTGACACCGCCCTTTCCCGCCATCCAGTTCGCGGGTCTCTTCCTCGTGGCGACTCTGGTGGCGATCCTTATCTTCTACGCCGCGGTGATCTATCCCTTGGCGGACCGGGATGTCCTGCGTCTTCAGGCACAGCTGGAGGCCGAGCACCCGCGGTCGAGTTTCATCATCCTCAAATCGGCCCAGGTGTGTTCTGAGATCGCATCGGCCGACCCCGAATCGGTGTTGGCGTCGTGGAGTGACAACTCGGTCCGCGCTGTCGTGACCTTCGATGGGGATCACATCAGGGTGTGGGACCAGCTCTGGGGGGAACGAAAGAATGTTGCGACCATTTCGTTCTCGCGCGTCGAAAGTATTCGCCCGGGGGTTGCCCGCGTGAGGTGGCGTTTCGTGCGGGGCATCGATCTGCAACTGGTGTCAGGCGCCGGTGCGGCGAAAACTGGCATGGTGTTGCCTCCGGTGTTCTTTCGCCGGGGATTTCACCCGCTGTCCGACCCTGACCTCGCTGCGCTCTCCTCGCGACTGGAAAGCGTCCGACGGCGCGGCTCGACGGCGAGATAGAAAACCGCCCCTCGGTGCCTGACTGAGTCAAGCGAACCAGGGGCGGCCCGTGGTGTTGGTGGATCTAGTGGGTGCGGCGGCGAACGGCGAACAGCGTCATGGCGCCGAGCAGGCCGAACACCAGTGCGGCGATGCTCACGGTGGTGACATCCGTTCCGGTGTTGGCCAGTGCGGGTACGACCGGCTCGGGGGTTGGGGTGCTGGCCACGGCGTTCTTGTCAACCGCGATGTAGACACGAAGGCTGCTTTCAACGCTCGCGTAGGAGTCCCAGTGAAGCGTGACCGTCTTGACGTCCGCCGTCGGGTGGATCCAGCCGCTGTCGCCCTCATCGCCGGACACCGTGGTGTTGGCCGCGAAGTACAGGCTCGTGGCTGAGGGGGCCGTCAGATTCGGAACGGTCGTGTACTGCGTGGCGCTGCAATTGCTCGGCATGTCCGGCGCAATCACCGGGACGTTGCACAGGTTGAAAGTGTCGCCGTTGAGCTGCGCGGAGGTCAGGGCATCGCCTGCGGTCGTCGTCGCGGTGACCGAAACTCGATCCGAATCCGCTGCCAAGCCGGAGTTGGCCGAGTCGATGTCGGCGATGACCAGGCCGAGGGCGTTGGCGGGAACGGGGCTGTTGAACGTCACAACAAGTGAGCCGGTGCCGCCCGGGTCGCCGTTGCTGGACATGAGAATGAGCATGTTGCTGGTTCCTGAGGGGCCGTTTGCGCCGAAGACCGCCCCGGCAGGCGTCTCGCTGGCAACCCAGTCGCCCTTGGTGTTCGAGTCCTCGAGGTAGGAGGTGACGGTTGCCGCGGTGGTCGTGAAGGCATAGGTGGCTCCACCGACCACGGGGTTCGCAAACGTCAGCGCTCCGATCGGGGCGTCATAGGCGTTCGGTGCACTCCACACGCCCCACGTGCCATCGTCCACGACGGCGAATGCCGGGCTGGCGATCAGCAGGGTGGAGAGGGTGATGCCTGCCAGGCCTGCGCCGATCTTCAAGACGTTTTTGTTCATGGGGCTTTTCACACAGACCTTAATCAAAGTGGTGATGGCTGAAAGTACAGAAGACTGATGTCACTTTAGCGGCATTAGGCAATTTGTGTCGATTATCTGGGACGCAGATTCCGCAAATAGATTCAGGGCTCATCTCGTCAAGCCCCCTTGAGGGGCCTTAGCCGCGATCACCGAAGCGGTTAACGTCGATTCCAGCGGCAGTTCATGGCTCCAAGCGATGACCCGTAATCAATGGTCGGAGTGATCAGGATGACGTTGGAGACCCGGTTGCCGGCGCTGCTCTTCGGTGCCAGGCCCGAACTCAGGGCCGGCACGTATGTGCTTGTCGGCGGCGAGGTCCCAACGCGACTGAAGCACCTCGGCAGTGTGGTCACCGACGGCGTTCGCTCGATCGTGCTGACCAAGGCCGAAGCGGATGCCGCGGAGCTGCGGTACCCCTACGCCGCCTCCTGGATCACCGTCAGGATCCCCGCGTCGATCAAGGCCGAGCGGCTTTCAAGCACGATCATCGGCACACTCGGGGAGGCGGGGATCCCCTGCGTGGTCGTCGCGGGCTATGCGCACAGCCACCTCTTCGTTCCCCAGGCCCGAACCGACGACGCGCTCGCGGTCATGCTGGGCGTGTCGCGAGGCGGCGCCTTCGACTGATGAGGCGGGCGCGGCTACGGTGCCGACAGCGCGGCGGCGACGAAGGCTGCGGCATCCTTCTCGTTCACGCCGAGCTCACGGATGCGCTGAACGTAGACCCGGGCGGCCGTAAGCGCGGCCGCGATCACCGTGCCGCCCGCCGCCTTCACGAAGGACCCGGCGCGACCGCGGGTCTCGATCAGCTCGGCCGTCTCGAGTTCCCGATACGCCTTGGCGACGGTGTTCGCCGCGAGCCCGGAGTCCTGGGCGAGCTGGCGCACAGTGGGAAGCCGTGTTCCGGGAACCAGGACGCCGGAGGTGATCTGGGCGATGACCTGCACGCGAAGCTGCTCATACGGCGGGGTCGCCGAGTGGGAGTCTATTTCGATGAGCATGAATCGATGATCTCACCTGAACGGATGAATAGATGAATAGAGTTGTTCGATGTCAGAGAGCCCTGTGATCGACACCCATCCGCTTCGCCTCTCGGTATTCGTCGCCACCAGCGTCGATGGCTTCATCGCAACCGTGGACGGCGGGCTCGACTGGCTGAACGCGGCCGTTGATCCATCAGAGGACTACGGCTACTACGACTTCCTCGACTCGGTCGATGCGCTCGCGATGGGGAGGCGAACGTACGACTCCATCGCCCATATCGACCCGCTGCCATTCGGGAATCGGCCCGTCTTCGTCTTCACTCGGGAGAAGGGCCTCACCCGCAGCGGCGTCGTGTTCATCGATGCCAGCCCGGCCGACGCCGCCGTGACGTTCAAGCTGATGGGCCTCGAGCGGGTCTACGTCGACGGGGGAGTCCTGATCAGCAGTTTTCTCGAACACGGCCTCATCGATGACATGACGATCACGCAGGTTCCGGTACTACTCGGGGTGGGCACCCGGCTGTTTCACGATGTCATCCGGCCGACGGCGCTGACCCTGGAGTCGAGCCGTTCCTGGCCGAGCGGGGTCGTGTCGCAGGTCTACTCGATCTAGCCCAATTCGGCTAACATAAAGCACCCGACAGCGATCAAAGGAGATTGATGACGATCACAGAGAGCCTCATCCTCGACCAGTTCATTCAGGAACTTGCGGAGGGAGCAGTCGCCTGGGCCGAGAGTGCCCTGTCTGTTCGCGCGGCTCTCCTTGAAGCGACGCAGGCCGCCATCGTCGCCAACGACGCCGCCTGGGTGGCCGCGGCCGTTGCCATCAAGGGTCTCGCCCCGGACTCCCCCCTGATCGGTGAGGAATGGATCTCTGGCCCCTACGCCACCATCTCAGCCGCCGGCACTCTGGCCCGCTCGATCACCGATCTCGCACAGGGAACGAGTCCGCTCGCCGGCTCGAAGTTCGGAACGGCTCCGGGCAACCGGGTCGCGATCACCGTGCTGCCCAGCAACCCCATGGAGAAGATCCTCTTCAACGGCTTCAGTGCAGAGGTCTGGATGGCCCCCGGCGTCAAAGCCGCGGAGGTGCGGGCTGCGGCCGGCCTCGGCGCCCTGGCACCAGGGAAGTCCGGCGGCGTCGGCCTCGTGCTTGGCGCCGGAAACATCACCTCCATCCCGCCGCTTGACGTGCTCTACGAGCTCGTCGCCGAGAACCGGGCGGTGCTGCTGAAGCTGAACCCGATCCTTGCCGGGATGCTCCCGGTCTATGAGGCGGCGCTGGCTCCCCTCATTCAATTCGGCGTGCTGCGCATTGTGCAGGGCGCCGCCGACGTCGGGGGCTACCTGGTCCAGCACCCGGGCATCGCCCACATCCACATCACGGGAAGCGCCGCGACCCACGACGTCATCGTCTACGGCTCCGGTGAGGCCGGGGCCCAGGCCAAGAGCGCGGGAAAGCCGCAGCTCGACAAACCGATCACCAGCGAGTTGGGCGGAGTCTCCCCGATCATCGTCGTGCCCAGCGCATGGACAACTCGGGACCTCCGCTACCAGGCCGAGCACGTAGTGACCCAGCGACTGCACAACGGCGGCTACAACTGCATCGCCGGGCAGATCGTGGTGCTTTCCGCTGACTGGCCCCAGAAGGCGGCATTCCTCGCCGAACTCCGGTCGGCCCTGCACCGTGCCCCCGGGCGCCCCGCGTGGTACCCCGGCAGCGACGTGCGCGTGGACTCGGCCGCATCGGCCTACCCGGAGACGGAACGGTTCGGCCCTGATGGGGGGCGCCTGCTGATCAGCCTCCCCGCGGGCGGCGACTCGGCACTGATGGCCTCCACCGAGTATTTCTCCCCGGTCCTCGGCGTGATCGAGATCCCCGGCACGGGCAAGAAGTTCCTGGACGCCGCCGTGGCCGTCGTGAATCGCGACTTCGTCGGCACCTTGGGCGCCAACGTCATCGTGGAGCCGAAGGTCGCCCGCGCGATGGGTGACGGCTTCGGCGAGGCGATCGCGGCGCTGCACTACGGCACCATCGGAATCAACGTGTGGACAGGCCTCGGCTTCCTCACGGCGGCGGCACCCTGGGGCGCCTACCCCGGGGCGACGATCGCCGACGTCAAGAGCGGCATCGGGGTCGTGCACAACGCGCTCCTCATCGATTCGCCGGAGCGTGTCGTCGTTCGCGGGCCATTCCGGCCATTTCCGCGATCCTTCGCGCACGCGGAATTCACACTCTTTCCCAAGCCCCCGTGGTTCGTCACAGCGGCGAGCGCAGCCCGAACCGGCCGCCTGCTCGCGGGTTTTGCCGCGCGACCCTCGTGGCTGAAGATGCCGGCGATCTTCGTCTCCGCTTTCCGCGCCTAAAGAGCTTTATGTGCCCCGAATAGGGGCCTTGACCAAGGGTTTCGGCGTCAGATGTTCCAGAATCGGAACGTCTGATCTGGCTGCGATTTGAGGGTCCCGTAAATTCGTGAACTCACCAGTGAGTGCACGAGAGGCCCCAAGGAAATCATGGAATCCACGCCTGTTCAGCTTGAAGAACTGCTCAAGATCCCGAGCCAGAGTCGGATCAACACCTCATCCGTGGCGGCCATCATCCCCGCCTACAACGAGGAAGACTCGATCGAGGCGACAATCGAGTCGCTTCTCTCCCAGACCCGGCCTCCGAATGCTGTATTCGTCATGGTCAACAACTGCACAGACGAGACCTTCTACGTGGCCAACGCGTTTGCCGGTGTCCACGAACTCAAGCACCGCGAAGACCGCTTCACGTGCGAGGTAGTCGTGGTCGACATGGGCACGAACGAGGACAAGAAGGTCGGCGCGCTCAACCTCGGGTGGAGCATGGCCGAGGGCTATGACTACATCCTGGGCGTTGACGGCGACACGGTTCTCGATAAGAAATGCGTGCAGCACCTGATGTCGGAAATGGTCGAGGATTCCAGAATCGGCGGTATCTCGGCGATCTACGGGTTCGATCAGACCGCAATCAAGGGCCCCGGTGGCGGCTTCCTCGTGCGGTCGCAGCGCTTCCAATTCGCGGGCTTCAATTTGGACAACCTTCTCCGGAGCCGCAACATGGCCGTACTTGGCGGCCAGTGCTCTCTGCTCTCCGTGACCGCCATGCGGCGAACCATGGAGGCAAATCACCAGACGGCTCCCTGGGTTACCGACTCGGAGATCGAGGACTCGCTGCTGTCGATCCAGCTTCGGACGGCCGGATACCGGACCAAGATCTCGTCAGCTGCCCGGGCCAACGTGGGTGCCATGGTGACCCTGCGATCGTTGAATGCCCAGCAGGTCAAGTGGAACGCTGGCGGAGTCGAGCTCATGCTCCAGAACCCGACTCATCCGAACCTGAGATTGCGCTGGCGCGAGAACATCGGCATGTTCACGAACCTGCTGAGTCGCATCATGTTCGTTCTGCTTGTCTCCGCCGCGCTGTCGGTCGGCGTATTCCACTACGACTGGTGGTGGCTGATTCCCCCGGTCGTATCGATCATCCTGAACCTTCGAATCGCCATGGCGATGAAGGACCACACCTTTCGGGACGTCAGCTACGCGCTGTTCCTGATCCCGGGGGAGATCTACATGGCCATCCGTGGCGTCCACTTCATTGAGGCGTGGGGACAGATCATCGGCCGCCAGGAGCACGACAACTGGGCGGCCCAGGCCAATGCAGAGAACGGTGCCGCCAAGGGAGGCAAGGTCGCGTTGGCTTTCGTTGCCGTCGTAGCGATTCTCGGGGCCATGACCTATGGCTGGCTCCACCTCGATCCCCTCATCCAGGCCGGCATCCTCAGCGTCGGCTGGATCAGTCTCGCGGTCCTGACCATCATCCAGACCGTCGTCATGCTCGGCAAGGTATTCCGCAATCACAAGGGATTCAAGGTCTGATCGGTAGTTTTCGATCCAGAAGTAAGCCAAGCTTGTTCATGGGGAATGGGGGAGAAGAATATGTCGGCACGAACGATAGTCCTAGTCGAGGATGACCCCATGACCCGGGGCATGCTGGCAGAGCATCTCGAGCAGGCGGGCTTCATCGTCTTCACTGCAGAGTCGGCCGCAGTGGCCCGGGTGTCATGTCGGGACCACGACCCCGATGGTGTTGTGTTGGACATCGATCTGGGCTTTGGCCCCACCGGCTTTGATCTGGCGGACTCACTCCGAATAGACCGGCCAGACTTGGGAATCCTCTTTCTGACCAACCTGCCCGACCCGAGGTTCGTCGGCCGTGAAAGCGGCAGCATGCTTTCCGGCGTCGGCTACCTGCGCAAGGAGAACCTGGTGCAGCGAGGACTTCTGGTTGATGCTCTTGACGCAGTCCTGCGGGGCCGTGTCAAGGCTGAGCACCGCAACGACCGGGACCTCGATCGTCCACTGCGGATGCTGTCCGGCTCGCAGGTCTCGGTGTTGCGAATGGTGGCACTCGGCCTCAGCAACCAGCAGATTTCGGATGCGCGCGGGACGAGCCCCCGGGCCGTGCAGGGCATCATCAGCCGAGCGCTGCTCGCAATCGGACTACCGGAAGACGGCGAGGGCGCGGCCCGCGTTGTTGCCGCCAGGCAGTACATCCTCGCCGCTGGTTTGCCACTGAGCGACCGTCAGGTGACGAGCGGCAGCGGGGTCCCGGAGGGCTACTCTGGGGAGAATGAACGACTCTTTGCCCCCGTGCCCTGAATGCTCCAGCGACCTGACCTATGAGATGGGCGACCTGCTGGTCTGCCCGATGTGCGCCCACGAATGGGCGGATGTCCCGGTTGACGACGAGGCCGAGGCCGGTGCTCCGATCATCAAGGATGCCTTCGGTGCCGTGCTTGCCGACGGCGACTCGGTGACGATCATCAAAGACCTGAAGGTCAAGGGCGGCTCCAACGTCATCAAGGTGGGAACCAAGGTTCGCGGCATCCGGCTCGTTCAGGGAATTGGCGACCACGACATCGACTGCCGCATCGAGGGCGTCTCGATGCAGCTGAAGTCAAGCGTGGTCAAGAAGGCCTAGCCCGAGCGACCAACGCCTGGCCCGAGCGCCGTCCCAGCCGATCAGCGGCTCTGGCGGCGCTTTCCCACGCGAGGGGCGCCCTTGACCGCGGGTGTACGGCCCTTGCCCTTTGAGGCCTTGGCCTTGCCTCCCGGCTTGGCGGCCGATGCCTCGGCGGCGGCGGCCGACTTCGCCAGCTGCCGTTTGGCATCCACGAGGAAAAGCTCGCCCTCGGGCGTGAGAACCGTGCTGTCGGCCGTGCGGTCGAAGAGGTCGTAGCCGAGCTCCGCCTCCATGATGCGGATGGATGAGACCAAAGTCGAGCGGGGGATCTCAAGGTCCCGGGCCGCGTGCGCGAAGTGCAGGACCTCGGCGGCGGCAACGAATTGCCGCAACAGGTTGTGGTCCACGGAAACGGCCTCTCGTTGTGACCGCGCAATTCACGATCCAGGCCCAAGTTTACGGTCTGTGCGCTCTAAGGCCCGCCGGGCCGCCCCGCACTCGGCTTCGGCGGTTACATTGGAAGGGTGAATTCTTCCGCGCGCCTGCCCCTCCGTTCTTTTCGTCGGCCCCTTATCGCCTCGGTGATCATGGCCGTGATGCTCGGCCTCACGCTCGGCGCGGCAGGGTCGGCATCGGCTCATGACTCTCTCGTCGCATCGGATCCCGCGAGCGGGTCGACGGTGACACTCGACCCGGGAACGGTCTCGCTCACCTTCAACGAGCCCCTGTTGGCCCTGGGCGGTGAGACGAACGGGTTTGCCATCGTCGTCACGGCCCCCGACGGCCGTTTTCAGGAATCCGGCTGTATGACAGTGGCCGACACGGTCGCCTCGACAACCGTTGCCCTAGGCGCCCCCGGTACCTACACCGTCGTCTGGCAGGTCGTCTCCTCCGACGGGCATGCGACGTCGGGAACCTACACGTTCACCTACAGCCCCGCTGCGGATGCGCTGATCAACCCGGGGATGGACGCGGCGCCGGCGTGTGGCGAACCCTGGGCGGGCGCCCTCGTCACCGCCGTCGGCACCCCGGCCCCCATTGCCGTAGCAACACCTGCGGCAACCATCGGTACGGCGGTTCCCGTCGTGACTACCGAGGGCAACACGCCGAACGTCCCGTTGATTGCGGCAATCTCCATCGGCAGTGTGCTCGCTCTCGTCGCCGGACTCGTCGTCATTCTTCGACGTATCCGAAACGATCCGTTCACCAAGAAAGATGACGCCGGAGACGAGTAGCTCTTTGCTAAGCTGTGGCCACAATTGAATATCGGGCCGCGCAACGCGATGCGGGAGAGCCGGTCGAATCCAGACCGGCACCGAAGGAGCAATTCTCTCCCCAGCAATCTCTCAGGTACTTGTACCGCATCGAACAGGCCACTCTGAAAAGTAGATGTGTCGACCCAGTCCTCGTGACGCGGTCCCACTCTCGCCCACGGTGAAAGCCGGCGGCTGTTGACCGGTTCTTCCGCAAACGCCACCGACGAAGCTCTCAGGCTCCATGACAGAGGGGGAGTTCTTGTAAGTGCATGCATAATCCTGCGTCCTGGAGAACTCGTGACCGATAGATACTCCCCACTTCACCCCGTTCATGTTGCGGCAGGGGCCAGCTTCACCGACTTTGCCGGCTGGCAGATGCCCGTTCGCTATTCGAGCGACTTGGCCGAGCATCACGCCGTGCGCACAGCCGCCGGCCTGTTCGACCTCTCTCACATGGGCGAGATCATCGTGATCGGCCCCGAGGCGGCCGATGCCCTCGACTACGCGCTCTCGGGACGCCTGTCTGCGATAGCCATCGGCCAGGCGAAGTACAGCCTGCTGCTCGGCCGAGAGGGCGGCATCGTCGACGACCTCGTCGTGTATCGCACGGGCGAGGACCGGTTCATGGTCGTCGCCAACGCGTCGAATCGCGAGACCGTGTTCGCCGAGCTGCTTGAGCGCTGCTCGCCGTTCGACGCCGAGGTGTTCGATGAAAGCGACGACCTTGCCCTCATTGCCGTGCAGGGCCCGCTGTCGCGTCGCATCCTCACCGAGACGGATGGCTTCTCCGTCGAGGGCGGGCATCCCGACGGCCGCGACTTCGCCGAGACCCTCGCCGCGGAAAAGTACTACCGGGCCTTTGCCGGCGCCTTCCGGGGCCACCCGGTGCTCATTGCCCGAACGGGCTACACGGGCGAAGACGGCTTCGAGCTCTACATCGGCCCCGACCAGGCGCCTGTTCTCTGGGACGCCCTCATGGAGGTCGGCGCGCCGCTGGGACTGGTTCCCGCCGGGCTCGCGAGTCGGGACACCCTGAGGCTCGAGGCAGGCATGCCGCTCTACGGCCATGAACTCGGCATGGACGTCTACCCGGTTCAGGCGGGGCTCGCCCGCGTCGTCGTGTTGGACAAGGCGGACTTCGTCGGCCGCGACGCGATCGTCGCCGGACCGCCGTCGGGCGCTCGAGTGCTCGTCGGACTCGCGGGTCTCGGCAAGCGCGCCGCCCGCGCCGACTACGAGGTCTTCGCCAGCGAGGAATCGAGCGAGCCGATCGGCATCGTCACGAGCGGTGCCCTGTCTCCCACGATGGGCTTCCCGATCGCGATGGCCTACATCGACGCGGCGAACGCTGCGCCGGGCGCCGAACTCAGCGTCGATATCCGCGGCAAGCGACTTCCCGTGAGCATTACCACCCTTCCGTTCTACAGCAGAAAAAAGGACTGATCATGACTTCAGCAACCGAACTCCAGTACACGAGCGAGCACGAGTGGGTCCTCGTCGAGGGCAACACCGCGACCATCGGCATCACTGCGTATGCAGCTGAGAAGCTCGGCGACGTGGTCTACGTCGACCTCCCGGATGTCGGCTCGACGGTCGCCAGCGGCACCGTCGTCGGCGAGATCGAGTCGACCAAGAGCGTCGGCGAGCTGTTCGCCCCCGTCAACGGAACCGTGCTTGCGAAGAACAGCGCCGTCGAGGACTCCCCGGAGCTCGTGAACAGCGACCCGATGGGCGAGGGCTGGCTGATCAAGGTCGAGTTCACCGAACTCCCCGAACTGCTCACCGCAGCGCAGTACGACGCATTGCTGGGGGAGTAGACCTTATGGCCCAGCCCTTCACCACGCGCCACATCGGAACGGATGCCGGGGCCCAGGCCCACATGCTGGCTCGCCTCGGCTACGACTCGGTCGACGCCCTCGTCAAGGCCGCCATCCCGGCGTCCATTCAGCTCGCCCCCGAGCACAGCACCGCCGCCATCCCGCTGCCCGCCTCCGAGCGGGAGGCCATCGCCGAGCTGCGCGTTCTCGCCAACCGCAACACGGTGAACCGCTCGATGATCGGGCTCGGCTACTACGACACGATCACGCCCGCGGTCATCAAGCGCAACGTGCTGGAGAACCCCAGCTGGTACACGGCCTACACGCCCTATCAGCCGGAGATCAGCCAGGGCCGCCTCGAGGCGATCATCAACTTCCAGACGATGGTCGCCGACCTCACCGGGCTCGCCACCGCCAACGCGTCGATGCTGGATGAGGCCACCGCCGTGGTCGAGGGCATGCTGCTCGCCCGCCGCGCCTCCAAGAGCACGTCGAACCGCTTCATCGTCGACGCCGATGCCCTGCCCCAGACCAAGGAACTGCTGCACGCGCGTGCCGCTGCCCTCGATATCGAGATAGTCGAGCTGAACCTCGACTCGGTCGATCATCCGGCCGCAGCGGAGCACCCGCTGGCCACGGGCTTCGGAGCGTTCATCCAGTACCCGGGCGCGTCGGGCCGGGTCTGGGACCCGACCGATGTCATCGCCGCCGTGCACGCCACGGGCGGCCTCGCGGTCGTCGCGGGTGACCTGATGGCACTCACCCTCATCACGAGTCCGGGCGAGCTCGGCGCCGACGTCGCCGTCGGCACCAGCCAGCGCTTCGGCATCCCCATGGGCTTCGGCGGACCGCACGCCGGCTACATGGCCGTTCGTGCCGGCCTCGAGCGCCAGCTGCCGGGCCGTCTAGTCGGCGTCAGTCAGGATGCCGCCGGCCACCCCGCGTTCCGGCTCAGCCTGCAGGCCCGCGAGCAGCACATCCGCCGCGAGAAGGCGACCTCGAACATCTGCACCGCCCAGGTGCTGCTGGCCGTCATGGCCGGGATGTTCGCGGTGTATCACGGGCCCACCGGACTGCGCCAGATCGCATCCGATATCAACGCCTCGGCGCGCACACTGGCCGCCAAGCTGACCGGTGCGGGCCTCGCTCTCGTGCACGACTCGTTCTTCGACACCATCCAGGTTCGGGTTCCGGGCCGCGCCCAGGAGATCGCGGATCGGGCCCACGCCGCAGGCTTCCTGCTGCGCGTAGTGAACCCCGACCTGCTCGGTCTCGCGGTCGATGAGACCACGACCGACGCCGAGCTCACGACGGTTGCCGCCCTGATCGGCGCGACGCCCGGTGCGGGGTCAGTCGATGTCGCCGGCCAGAGCCTGCCTGCGCACCTCGCGCGCACCAGCGAGTACCTGACCCATGCCGTGTTCAACACGCACCGGTCCGAGACCAGCATGATGCGCTACCTGAAGAGCCTCGCCGACCTCGA
>CANFBG010000052.1 GCA_947444785.1 Microbacteriaceae bacterium
CATCAGGGCGTGACGCCCACGCTCGGCGAGATCGCGGTCACGGGCGCCTGCGGCGGCGTCGGCTCGCTCGCCATCGCCCTTCTCGCCACTCGGGGCTACAGCGTGACGGCGATCACCGGGCGCATCGAGTCCGAGGGGAACTTCCTCCGCGGCCTGGGCGCTACCCACCTCCTCGACCGCGCCGAGTTCCAGAACCCCGGAAAGCCCCTGCAATCGCAGCGCTTCGCGGGCGCCATCGACTCAGTCGGCAGTCACACCCTCGCGAACATCCTCGCCCAGCTGAACTACGGCGGAGTCGCGGTCGCGTGCGGGCTGGCCCAGGGCGCCGACCTGCCCGCGAGCGTGCTCCCGTTCATCCTGCGCCAGGTGTCCCTCGTGGGGGCCAACTCCGTCGAGGCGCCGGTCGAGCTGCGGGAGCGGGCCTGGCGCGTGCTGGCCCGGGAGCTCGACCTCGAGCTGCTCGACAGCCTGACCACGGTGATTCCCCTGACCGACTCCCTCGAGTACGCCCAGCGCATCCTCGCCGGCACGGTTCGAGGCCGCACGGTCGTGAACGTGCACGCCTGACAACCCCTCAACTGCCCCAACACTGGAGCCGGCCCACCGGGCACCTGTCACGATCACCGAGCACGGCCGCGCCAGCGTCGAAGAGTCTCGTCGTCTTGGTCTTGGCGACGTGCCACCGTGGGGAGGTCGATCGAGATCCGGGCTCGAGCGCCTCATAGGGTCAGGCTCCGCTCAGGGGGGAATAGTCGGGCGACGCGGCCCGTTGGCGTCTGGGTGCGGTGAATTCCTGCCGCGCGAGCCGCCCCTTTCAGAAAGAAGTCCTCGTCGTGACCCTCTTCTCCCCCCTCACCGTTGGCGCCCTCGAGCTGCCGAACCGCGTTGTGATGGCGCCGCTCACCCGTTTGCGCTCCAGTGCGACCGGAGTGCCGAGCCCCATGAACGTCGAGTACTACACGCAGCGCTCCACCACCGGCTTCATCATGTCGGAGGGCATCTACACGAGCCCCGGCAGCCAGGCCTACCCCGGCCAGCCCGGCCTCGTCACCCCTGAGCAGATCGCCGGCTGGCGCCTCGTCACCGACGCCGTGCACACCGCCGGCGGACGCATCTTCGCGCAGCTGATGCACGGTGGCCGCGTCACGCATCCGGATGTCAACGGCGGCAACATCGTCACCGCGCCGAGCCCCATCGCGATCGCCGGCGAGGTTCGCACCCAGAACGGCAAGCAGAACTTCCCGGTTCCCACCGCCCCCACCGAGGCGGAGATGAGCGGCCTCGTCGGCGAGCTCGTCAAGGCAGCCCAGAACGCGATCGAGGCCGGCTTCGACGGCGTCGAGGTGCACTCCGCCAACGGCTACCTGCTGCACGAGTTCCTGTCGCCGGTCTCCAACGTGCGCACCGACTCCTACGGCTCCTCCCCCGCGAACCGCGCCCGCCTCGGCATCGAGGTCGTCACGGCGATCTCGGCCGCGATCGGTGCCGACCGCGTCGGTATCCGCATCTCCCCCTCGCACAACATCCAGGATGTCCTCGAGCTCGACGCCGACGAGACCCGCCTGACGTACGAGGCCCTCATCGACGGCATCGCGCCGCTTTCGATCGCCTACCTCAGCGCGCTGCACGCCGAGCCGACCGGCGACCTGATCCAGGGTCTGCGCACCCGCTTCGGCGGCGTGTTCATCGCGAACAGCGGCTTCGGCACCGTCACCACCCACGCCGAGGCCGAGGCCCTGATCGCCGATGGCTTCGCTGACGCCGTGGCCGTCGGCCGCCTGCTGATCGCGAACCCCGACCTCGTTCGGCGCTGGGCAGAGGGCACCGAGCTGAACCAGCCCGACGCCGCAAGCTTCTACGGTCCGGATGAGCGCGGCTACACCGACTACCCGGCCCTCGAAGACGCCGTCGCCGCCTAGTACGAACCCCGCGCGGCCCGTGTCCGGCGCTTGTTCTTCCCTCTACAGGTCGAGGACCAGCACCGGGCACGATGCCCGGGACACGCACACCATCATGCAGACGTTCTCGGCCTGCTCGGCGGGCGTCAGCACAGAATCGCGGTGATCGACGGTGCCCTCGATGATCTCCGTCTCGCAGGTGCCGCAGGTGCCCTCGCCGCACGAGCTCAGGATGCGCACGCCGTTCTCCTCGAGTACTCGCAGCACGCTCTTGTCGGCCGGAACAGTGAAGCGCTGACCGCTGGAGGCCAGCTCAATCTCGAACTCGACGTCGACGGCCCCTTCGATCGTCTTCGGCGTGAAGCGTTCGAGGTGCAGCGCCCCGGCAGGCCAGGTCGGCTCGCAGATCGACTCGACGGCGACGAGCAGCGACTCGGGGCCGCACACGTAGACGGCGGTGCCGGCGGCGGGGTTGCCGAGAATTGTCGGCAGGTCCATGCGCCCCTTCTCGTCCTTCGGCCACAGCGTGGTCTTCCCGGCGTATGCGCCAAGCTCCTCGTGGAACATCATGGAGCTGAGAGTGCGACCGCCATAGACGAGTGTCCACGGCTTGTTGCGGGCCTCAACCTCGCGGATCATCGCGGCGATCGGCGTGATGCCGATGCCTCCGGCGATGAAGAGGTAGCCCTCGGCCTCGACGAGCCGGAAGTGGTTGCGGGGGCCTCGAACAGTGACGCTGTCGCCCACCTCCAGCGTCTCGTGCACGAAGCGGGAGCCGCCCCGACCGGCGGCCTCATTCAGAACGCCCACGGTATAGCTCGCAGCATCCGACGGGTCGCCGCAGAGTGAGTACTGCCGCGTCAGCTCGTCGGTAAGCACCAGGTCAACGTGGGCGCCGGGCGTCCACGGGGCCAGGGCGCTGCCGTCGTCGGCAACGAGCGTGAGCAACACGACATCATCGGCGCCGACGACCTTGGCGGCCACCCGGGCGACGAAGTGCGCCTCCTCAAGCGTGATGTCCGAAATTGCCCCGGAGATGGTCTCTGTCTTACTCATCGCTTCGTTCACAATCTTGACGGTGATGTTTGATTCGATTTTATTCTGCACCGACGGGGTCGGTCGACGAACTTCACCGGCAGCTGCGGCCTACACCCTCCGTTTTCAGGCAGGAGCCGCGCACGACCGCCTGGGGCGGTCGGCGGCGGCTCCTGCCTGAAAACGGAGTTACGCGGGAGTGCTCGGGCGGCGTCGGAGTCGCCGAGACTGCGCAGAACCGCCATCCGCGGGAATCTTGGGCGGAAGTGGACGAACTCGGCGCGAGAAGGGCGGAGCTAGTCCGCTGCGATCTCCATCGCCTCGGCCTCGTGCGCCGGGGGTACCCGAAGCGCGCGCAGCAGGTCGAGGGCGTGCGTTGTCGTCAGGATGACGCGGGAGAACTCGTGGTCGACGATGTCGATCACGACCGAGGTCTTCGTGCCCTTGATCAGGAGGAAGTCCTTGCCATCGTGGAACTTCCAGGTGCCGACCGCGAGCGTCAGCGGCACGGCCGCGCCCGGCGCCCGGATGCCCCGAACCCAGACCCAGGGGTCTTCGGTCAGCGTGGCCGACTTGAGGTTGTCCAGCGGGATCTCAATGTTCGCACGGCGCAGCGACAGCAGCTTCTCAGACCGGGTCAGCCGAATCTCGAGACGATCAGTGTGCACGAACAGAATTGCCATGGCTCTATCCTGCCCGGGATTCCTGATGAACCCATCTATTCGTTATCGAAGAGTTGTCGCGCCGCACCCGATTTGGCGCAGAACCGATGCCGGCTACGCCGGAACGGCCTCCGCCGCGGCACGGGCCGCTGCCGGCAGCGCGTCAAGAATGCGCGTCAGTGCCGCCGCATCGTGGGCGGCCGAGACGAACCAGGCCTCGAACACCGACGGCGGCAGGGCGATGCCGGCCGCCAGCAGCGAGTGGAAGAACGGCCGGTACCGGAAGCTCTCCTGGCGCAGCATGTCGGCGTAGTTGCGGGGACCCTCGGGCCCATAGGAGCCGAACACGAAGCTGAACAGGCTGCCCGCGTGCTGAACGGAATGGGCGACTCCGGCGTCGGTCAGGGCGGCGGAGACAGCGGCCGACAGAAGCGCCGCGGTCGCGTCGAGGTGCGCATAGACGGCGTCATCGACGAGCGTGAGGGTCGCGATGCCGGCGGCCACGGCAACGGGGTTTCCCGAGAGGGTTCCCGCCTGGTACACCGGGCCGAGCGGGGCCAGGAAGTCCATGACGTCGGCCCGGCCGCCGAGGGCCGCGAGCGGCAGTCCCCCGCCGATGATCTTGCCGTACGAGATCAGGTCGGGCACGTACGAGGGAGTCGTGGCGGTGCCGGACCCCGAGGTCTCGAGTCCCCACCAGCCGGCCGCGTGCACGCGGAAGCCCGTGAGCACCTCATCAATGATGAACAGTGCGCCGTTCTCTTTCGCAAGGGCGGAGAGCGCGGCGTTGAAGCCGGCGTCGGGGGCGAGGACGCCCATGTTCGCGGCGGCGGCCTCGGTGATCACCGCGGCGATCTGGCCGGGGTGTGCGGCAAAGGCTGCGCGCACGGCATCGAGGTCGTTGTACGGGAGAACCAGCGTCTGGGCGGCGGTCGCATCCGTTACGCCGGCGGAGGCGGGCAGCCCCAGCGTCGCGAGCCCCGAGCCGGCCTCGGCCAGCAGCGAGTCGGAGTGGCCGTGATAGTGGCCGGCGAACTTCACCAGCAGGTCGCGGCCGGTGAAGCCGCGGGCCAGGCGGATGGCCGTCATCGTGGCCTCGGTTCCGGTCGAGACGAGGCGGATCTTCTCGATCGGGGCGAGCGTCACGCCGTCGGTGTCAGTGGCGACGACCCGGGCGCGCACGAGCTCCGCGAGCTCGGTCTCCCCGGGCGTCGAGGCGCCGAAGGAGAGGCCGTTGGCGGCGGCATCCTGCACGGCCTTGACCACTATCGGATGCGCATGGCCCAGGATTGCCGGCCCCCACGACGACACGAAGTCGAGGTACTCGGTGCCGTCGGAGTCGGTCACGTAGGCGCCCTCGGCCTTGACCAGGAAGCGGGGCGTGCCGCCGACCGAGCCGTAGGCGCGCACAGGGGAGTTGACCCCTCCCGGGATCGAGAGACGCGCGCGGGCGAACAACTCCTCGTTGTGGGTCAGGCCAGTCTGGGTCGGGGCAGTGTAGGTCGGGGCGTTGTGCGGCATTGCTTTGGGACTCATGGCGTTCAGGCTCCAGCGGCGGTTCGAAGGTTTCGGGCCAGCTCGGCGGCCCAGTAGGTCAGTACGGCGTCGGCGCCGGCGCGGCGGATGCCGATGACCGACTCGAGGATTGCGCGGTCGCGGTCGATCCAGCCGTTGGCCGCGGCCGCCTCGATCATGGCGTACTCGCCCGAGACCTGGTAGGCCCAGACGGGAACGGGCGAGGCCGCCTTCACGTCGGCCAGCACGTCGAGGTAGCTCATCGCGGGCTTGACCATGACGATGTCGGCGCCCTCGGCGATGTCCAGCGTCGCCTCCAGCATGCCCTCGCGGCGGTTGCCGGGCTCCATCTGGTAGCTCTTGCGGTCGCCGGTGAGGGTCGACTGAACGGCCTCGCGGAACGGCCCGTAGAACGCCGAGGCGTACTTCGCCGAGTAGGCGAGGATGGCCAGGTCGGCAAACCCGGCCCCGTCGAGCGCGGCGCGCACGGCCGCGACCTGGCCGTCCATCATTCCCGACAGGCCGAGCAGCTCAGAGCCGGCCTCGGCCTGGGCGATGGCCATGTCGGCATAGCGGATGAGGGTGGCGTCGTTGTCGACACGGCCGTGGGCATCCAGCACTCCGCAGTGGCCGTGATCGGTGAATTCGTCAAGGCACAGGTCGGTCTGCACCACGAGGGCGTCTCCGACCTCGGAGGCGATCACGCGGGTGGCGAGGTTCAGGATGCCGCCCGGGTCGGTGGCCCCCGTGCCGGTCGCGTCGCGCACCGACGGAACACCGAAGATCATCACGCCGCCGAGGCCCAGTTCGGCGGCCTCCACGACGACGCGGCGCACGCTGTCGAGCGTGTGCTGCACGACGCCCGGCATCGACGTGATCGGCGTGGGCTCAGTGCCCTCCCGAACGAAGAGCGGCAGGATCAACTCGGCCGGGTTCAACCGCGTTTCCGCTGTCAGGCGACGCATTGCGGGGGTGGCGCGAAGGCGTCGGGGGCGGATAGCGGGGAAGCCTTGATTCATGCTCCCAGCCTACGCCGAACGCCTGAACACAAGCCTCGCGAGGCCCCACGCCAGGACCCTACGAGAGGGTCTTGCGGGCCTGGGCGACCTCGGCGAGGGCGTCGACGAGCGACGTTGCCGTGCGCTCCCGGGCGATGACGTCGACGCGAAGCCCGTACCCCTCGGCGTCGCGGGCCGTCTGCGGGCCGATCGCTGCGATCAGCACCGAATCGGGGAGCGTCGGGAACTGCAGGCGAACCTGCTCGGCGACACTGCCCGAGGTGATCAGGATGGCCTGGACGTTGCCGGCCGCGACATCGGTGACGATCGACTCGTCGACCTGAACGCCGATGGTGCGGTACGCCACGATCGACTCGACCGTGTGGCCCCGGGCGATGAGGCCCTGGGTCAGCACCGGCTTGGCGATGTCGCTGCGCAGGGTCAGCACGCGAAGCTCGGGACCATACTGCTCGAACTGCGCCAGCTCGCGAAGCAGGCCCTTGGCCGAGTTGTCCTCGGGGGGTACGAGGTCGACGTTGTAGCCCGCCGCCGTGAGTGCCGCCGCGGTCGTCTCGCCGACGGCCGCGATGTGGGTCGTCGAGGGAACCTGGGCCTGGTGCGCCGAGAGTACATCGACGGTGGTCGCACTCGTCACAGTGAGCCAGTCGAAGCCTCCGGCAGCGAGCACCTTCAGCGCACGAGCGAGGTCTTCGGTGTCGTTGGCGGGGGCGAAGTTGATCATGGGGGCGACGATCGAGACGGCGCCGGCCGCGCGCAGGTCGGATGCGACGCCGTGGCCCCAGGGCCCGCCGCGCGGAACGAGCACGCGCCAGCCGCCCAGCGGTCGGTCCTTCCAGGGGCTCATCGGGCTCCTCCCAGCGGGGCGAACTCGGCCGCGCCGTCTTCGAGCAGCTGGGCCGCAACGGCGGCTCCGAGCGCCTTGGCCACGACGGAATCGGCGTCGAGAAGATCGTTTTCGAGCAGGGTGACGCTGCGGCTGCAGCCGAGCTCGAGCTCGCCATCGGCCTGATAGACCACAGCCGTCAGTGTGAGCACGCCGTCGACGATGGTCGCGTGCGCGCCAATGGGCGCCGAACAACCGGCCTCGAGTGAGGCCAACACGGCACGCTCCGCGGTGACCGCCGTGCGGGTCGCCGGGTGCTCAATGCTCAACAACTCGGTGATGTTCTCTCCTTCTCGCGCTTCAATCGCGAGAGCGCCTTGGCCCGGGGCAGTGGGCCAGAGATCGAGTTCGAAAAACTCGAATGACTCCGCGAGCCTGCCCAGTCGTGAAAGACCGGCGGCCGCCAACACAACGCCGTGAAGGTTTCCTTCTTCGACCAATCGTAACCGGGTATCGACATTTCCCCGAATATCGACCACATCGAGGTCTGGCCGAAGACTCAGCAGCTGGGCTCGCCGCCTGGGAGACCCCGTTCCGACTCGTGCGCCGTCGGGCAGATCCGCAAGGCTCACGCCGCCCTTGGTGCAGAGAACGTCCCGAGCATCCTCGCGCTCAGGAACCGCCCCGACCACGAGCCCCGGGTAGGAATCAGTCGGCAGATCCTTCAGGGAGTGCACGATCAGGTCGCACTCCCCGGCGACGAGCGCCTCGCGAAGCGCACTCGCGAAGACCCCGACGCCGCCCAGGGAGGACAGCGACGCGGTCGACGTGTCCCCCTCGGTGCGGACGATGACGATCTCGACTCTCGCACCGGTCGCCGCCGCGATGGCGTCGCCGATCATGCCCGTCTGGGCACGCGCCAAGGCGCTGCCCCGGGTCGCAATGCGAAGGATGCGAGTCACAGGTGTCTAGCTTTCACAAACATAATCGGACGAATCTAGGGCGTTACCCCGGAGATTGCAGGCTTGAATCCCAAGCGTACGTTCTCGCAGCAACCGGGCCGACACACATCAAACCACGGTCCGAGCTCGGTCAGCGCCGGGCGATCGGCGGCGGGGGTGCCGTTGACCCGCTCGAGAACGAGGTCGATCAGGCCCGCGACGTAGGCCTTGTGCACCCCGGGAGTCGGTACGCGAACCGCGGCGAGGCCGTTCTCGCCGGCCGCGGCGAGGGCCTCATTGTCGAGGTCCCACTTGACCTCCATGTGATCGCTGACGAAGCCCAGCGGCACGATGATCACGCCGCGGATACCCCGCTCGGGCAGGAGCGCTATGGCATCGCTGATGTCGGGCTCGAGCCAGGGCTGCGTGGGCGGGCCGCTGCGGGACTGGTAGACGAGCTGCCAGCTGCCCTCTGCCGGGGCCGCCGCGAGCATGATGACCTCGGCGACGGCGCGGTGCTGGGCGGCGTACGCGCCCTCCGGCGGCAGGCCCATCTCGGGGGGGCCTGAGCGGTCCGCATCCGACGTCGGAATCGAGTGCGTCGAGAACAGCACCTCGATTTCCGTTACCGGATCGATGCCGGGGACGGTCTCCGCGAGCTCCGCATAGGCCGCGCGAACGCCGTCGACGAAGGGGGTGACGAAGCCGGGGTGGTCGAAGTACTGGCGAACCTTGTCGACCCTCAGGGTGTCGCCGAGGCCCGTTTCGGTGAGTGCGCCCGCGATGTCCTCGCGGTACTGGCGGCAGCCCGAATACGAGCTGTAGGCACTCGTGACGACGGCGAGCAGGGTCTTGTGACCGGCATCCGCCGCCTCTCTGAGGGTGTCGGGGAAGTACGGCGCCCAGTTGCGGTTGCCCCAGTAGACCGGCAGGTCGATGCCGCGCTCGGCGAGCTCGGCCTCCAGCGCCGCCTTCAGCTCGCGGTTCTGGGCGTTGATCGGGCTGACGCCGCCGAACGCGCGGTAGTGGTGCGCCACGGCCTCGAGGCGCTCCTCGGGGATGCCCCGGCCGCGGGTGACGTTGCGCAGGAACGGGATGACGTCATCCTGGCCCTCGGGTCCGCCGAAGGAGGTGAGCATGATCGCGTCGTACGCGGTCGGCTCGGTGACGTGCTCGGGGCCCGCTGCGGCCGCGGGCGAGGCGTAAAGCACGGGCTCGACGGGTGTGGTGGTACTGCCGATATTGGTGGCGCTCACAGGTAATGCATCCGTTCTCTGTCCCCCGGGGGCTATGTGGTGTCGTGCTGGGTCGTGCTGGCTGCTACTGAAGAACCTCGGCGACCTCGGTCGTCTGGATGCGGCGACCCGTGTAGAACGGGACCTCCTCGCGCACGTGCCGGCGGGCATCCGTCGAGCGGAGGTCGCGCATCATGTCGACGAGGTTGGTCAGCACGTCGTCCTCGAGAGCGAGAATCCACTCGTAGTCGCCGAGCGCGAACGAGGCGACCGTGTTGGGCAGCGTCGTTCTGAACTTGCTGCCGGCGCGGCCGTGCTCGGCCAGCATGCCGCGGCGCTCGTCGTCGGGCAGCAGGTACCACTCGTACGAGCGCACGAACGGATACACCGTCACCCAGGCGGCCGGGGCAAGTCCCTTCATGAACGAGGGCATGTGGTCGGCAGAGAACTCGGCCGCGCGGTGCACGCCCATCGCGTTCCAGGTCGGCAGCAGGTCGGTGAACAGCGCCGTGCGGCGAATCTGGCGCAGCGCCCACTGGATCGTCTCCGGGGTGTCGCCGTGCAGCCAGACCATCAGGTCGGCATCGGCGCGGAGGCCCGATACGTCGTACAGTCCGCGCACGACGACGCCCTCGGCCTCCACGCGGCCAATGGCGGCATCGAGTTCGGCGACGCTCGCCGCAACGTCGGCGGCCGCCAGGTTCAGCGGTCGGTTGGGGTTGCGCCGCAGGATCGCCCACAGCGTGTAGCCGATCTGCTCCGCGGGCGCAGCCGACGCGTCGGCGGAAGCGGTGGCGGCGGCGGACGGGGTGGAATCGGGCGAATGGCTGGTCATGGTTCTTTCCTGTTGTTCGTTATCGGACGAAATAGGCTGAGACGCTGAACTCGACGCCGTGCTCAGCGACGGGCGAGGCCGCGAACGCCGAGCCAGATGAGGCCGCCGGCGGCAAGGGAGACGGCGACGACGCCGGCCGCGAGCGCGGCGGGATTCTCATCCCTCATTCCGCGCATCCGCTCGGCCACCCTCTGGCTCGCGCGGCGCATCCGCTTGGGCACGTTGAAGCGGTCCTCGATCGCGTTCAGGGTCGAGGTCAGGTCGGCGCGGGTCTTGGCGATGTCCGCGTGCAACTCCTCGGTGCTGCGACGCTCGCCTGCCGGCCGGCTCGGCTTCTTCTCGTTCTCGCTCACTGTCGCCCCAATCCCTTTACCGCGTTGACGTCGAGCCGCACGCTCTCGAGCACCTCCGGTGACACCGGCTGCCCGCCTCGCTTCATCGACTGCACGCCCACGGCGACCAGGATTCCGGCGATCAGCAGCAGGGCGAGCCCCACGAGCAGGGCGGCAAGCCAGGCCGGCAGCACCGTGGCCAGGCCGAGCGTTGCGGAGGTGATCAACAGCGCCGCAGCGAAGAAGACCAGCGTGCCGGCCGCGGCGAAGAGGCCCGCACCGACGCCGAAGAGGGCCGCCTTCTTGGCAAGCTCCCGCTTGATGCTCTCGATCTCGTCGCGCACGAGTTTTTGGAGCAGAACCGGGACGTCGGAGAAGAGCTGCCCCAGCGTTCTCTTTCTCGAGTAGTTCGAGTCGGTCATGATGCGGGCGTTCTAGGCGCTGGCGCCGGTGCCGGCAGCGGCCGAATCGGTGCTCGGGGACGTCGGCTCGGCGGCCTCGGTCACGATGGTGACCGTGGGCTTGGGACCGGTGAAGAAGGAGATGGTCGCGCCCTTGACCCCGGCGACGACGCGGGCCTGCAGACGGTCGACCCGCTCACCGGCGAAGTCCTGAACAGCCTTGGATCCCGACTTCACGGGCGGCAGGTTCCAGAAGGCCTGGGCGCCGGCCCGAATCTGTTCGTAACGCTGGCGACCCGCCCGGGTGCCGAGAACATAGCCCGTTGCCAATCCGAGGAGAAACAGTATTTTGCCGCGCATCACGACTCCGATCCATTCGCCAGTACTCGTCTGTCTTCAAGCGTAGCCCGTCGAACCTGACCGTCACCCTCTGTTTTCAGGCGGCGGTGACGGCCCGGGTCAGAACGCGGGTTGCCTGTCCGGCCTGGGCGATCGTGGCGGCAAGTCCCGTACCGGCAACCCAGGCGCCGACGACCGCGAGCGAGGGGTCGATCTCCGCGGTCTGGGCCAGCAGCCGCTCGACTCGTGCCCGATGGCCGACCGTGGCGAAGGCGAGCGAGTCGTTCCAGCGGGTCACCGCGAAGCCCGCGACCGCGGCCTCATCCAGGGTCAGCCCGAGCAGCGTTCCGGCGTCGGCCAGCGCCTCGGTTTGGGTCACCGTGTCACCCTCGGGGGCATCGGCGGCGCGGTCGTACGAGAGCCGGAGCACGTGCCGGCCCGCGCCCGCGGCCTCCGCCAGCCACGGCCACTTGCTCGTCGCATGCGTCAGCGCCTTGGCGCGCACGCCCGGCACGCCGGGGGCCACGAGCACACCCGTGCCGCGCGGGGCGATGTCGAGGCGCGCGTCGTCGATCACGATGCTCGCCAGGTCGACGGATGCCGGTTCCGGCCAGTCGCTGACGCGTCCGGTGTCGACGCCCAGCTCGGCCAGCAGTGCGAGGCCCGATCGGAACGAGGTCGCGACAACGACCGCCCGCGAGTCGATCGCGACGGGGGTGGCCTCGGCGCCAGCTTCGGTGGCATCTTCGCGGGCATCTTCGCCGGCATCCGCCGTGTGCGGCGCCAGCGTCGTGCGCCAGCGCAGGGGGCCGGGGCCGGCCTCGGCGCCGGAATCGTCGCCTGCCAGGCCGGTCGTCTCAGGGTCGGGCGCGGCTGCAAGCGCGACCGCGGCGACGGACCGGCCCATCCGGAACTCGACGCCGTAGCGTTCGCAGTCGGCGGCCAGGGCCTCGATCAGGGTGAACATCCCCCCGGACAGGCCGGCGACGGCGGAACCCGCCGCGGCCGTCGAGCCACGCTCCTCGATCAGGGAGAGCACGGCACCGCTGAGGCTGCCCTGGCGGGTCATCGCCGTGGTGAGACCGGGCAGAACGGCGTGCACGTCGACGAGATCGGGGTGAGCGGAGTGCACTCCGGCGACGATCGGGGTCACGAGGCGATCGAGCACGCGCTTGCCCATCCGGCGACGCACGATGCCGCCGAGGTCGGTCTCGGGGCGAACCCGGAGCAGCGGCTGGTAGCGATCGAGCTGCGCGCGGAGGGCACCGCCCCAGCCGATGATGCGGCGAACGTCTGTGGCCAGCGGCGCCCCGGGGATGCCGAGGATGGTGAGCTTGGGCAGCGGCGCGGCCCCGTCGGGGAGCTGAAGCCAGGCGCCCGTGACGTTCGGGCTCACGATGCGGTCCTCGATCCCCAGGTCTGCGATCAGCTGGGCAACGGGGCCGAGCTGCGCCTTCGGGTCGGCGGGGTTTTGTCGCAGCAGGCCGCCGCGGGTCGCGAAGCTCTCGGCACCGCTGTCGACCCGGATGCCGGCGACCGTCTGCGTCGCCACGAAGCCCCCGAGGGTCTCTGAGCTCTCGATCAGGATCACGCGAAGGCCGGCGCGGGCGCTCGAGCGGGCCGCGATCAGGCCGGCGACCCCGCCGCCGATGACGACGACGTCGGTCGTCTCGGTCGTCTCGGGCGTCTCGGGCGCCGCGGGCGTCTCGTTTTGCTGGGCCTCCGGCTGTTCGTGCTCGGTGGCCGCGGTTTCTTCAGTCATTGTCTGCTCGCATCCCGGGTCTTGTGTCAGGGCTAGCGGGAGTGCACCAGGTCGACGATGCGCGTCAGCTGGTCGGGGTCGGTATCGGGCGGCACGCCGTGGCCGAGGTTCAGCACGTGGGCCGGGGCCGCCTGCCCGCTCTCCAGCACGTCGAGCACGTGGGCCTCGAGCACGGGCCAGGGCGCTGCCAGCATGGCGGGGTCGATATTGCCCTGAAGCGGAACGGTGCCTCCGAGGCGACGGTTCGCCTCCGCCAGGGGGATGCGCCAGTCGACGCCCATCACGTCGGCACCGATGGCCTGCATGGCCGGCAGCACCTCGCCGCTGCCCACGCCGAAGTGCACCTTGGGCACGTCGAGGTCGGCGACGGCGTCGAGCGCCCGCTTCGAGTAGGCCGCGACATGGCTGGTGTAATCGGCAAGAGACAGGGAGCCGACCCAGGAGTCGAAGAGCTGGGCGGCGCTGGCCCCGGCGAGCACCTGCGCGCGGAGGAAGGCACCCGTGACATCGGCCGCCCAGTTCAGAAGGGCATGCCACGTCTCGGGGTCGGCGTGCATGAGCGTGCGAGCGCTGAGGTGCTCCTTGCTCGGCCCGCCCTCGACGAGGTACGCGGCCAGGGTGAAGGGGGCGCCGGCGAAGCCGATCAGCGGCGTTTTGCCCAGTTGCTCGACCGTGCGGGCGACCCCGGCCGAGACCGCTGAGAGCGCGCCGGCGGGAAGGTGAGGGAGAGCGGCGACATCCGCTGCCGTGCGAATGGGCTTGCCAAGAACGGGTCCACGTCCAGGAACGATGTCGACGTCGACGCCGGCGAGTTTCAGCGGAATGACGATGTCACTGAAAAAGATGGCCGAGTCGACCCCGTGGCGCCGCACGGGCTGCAGCGTGATCTCGCTGGAGAGCTCAGGGTCGAGGCACGCGTCGAGCATCTGGTTTCCGACGCGAAGAGCCCGGTACTCGGGGAGGGAGCGGCCGGCCTGGCGCATGAACCAGACCGGGGTCACGGGCCCGCGGGTTCCGCGGTACGTGGTGATGAGCGCCGAGTCGGCCGTTCTGCCGTCCATGAGCGGATGCGCCGCCGGCAACGCGGTCGCGGCGGGCAGGGCGGAGGCTGGATTTACTGGCACACTGCCGATTTTAGCCGGGGGCAGGCTGGACCCCGCCTACCGGGTCCCCTTACAGCCCGCCCCCAGCAACGAAAGTCGTAGACTCAGGGGGTGTTAATCTGCCTCACGGCGAGCCATCGCAACGCCAGCTTCGATCTGCTCGAGAAGCTTTCCTTTGGCGCACCCACCCTCGCGTCGACCCTGCTGGGGCAGAACGCTCCCCTCATCTCCGGTTCGACGCCCCTCGTCAACGGCGCAGTCGTGCTTGCCACCTGCAACCGCTTCGAGGCCTATATCGACGTCGACGGGCCTGAAAGCTTC
>CANFBG010000053.1 GCA_947444785.1 Microbacteriaceae bacterium
CGGGGAAGGGCACTGAACCCGGCAACGACGATCAGGCCGATAGGGAACACCCCCGCGTGCGCGGGGAAGGGCCATCAGTTGCGACCGGTACGACATCGGTTAGGGGAACACCCCCGCGTGCGCGGGGAAGGGGGTAGATTTCGACAGCGAGCCCGGTCGGAGTGGGGAACACCCCCGCGTGCGCGGGGAAGGGAGCCGAGTTCAGCCAGCACGGGAAGCCAAAGAGGGAACACCCCCGCGTGCGCGGGGAAGGGGTTGCCGCATAAGGGACGGTGACCTGCCCGTAGGGAACACCCCCGCGTGCGCGGGGAAGGGTGAGTTATGAGCTTGTAGATGCTCACTGCGTCGGGAACACCCCCGCGTGCGCGGGGAAGGGTTCAACGCGATGCTGAGTACGGTGTGCGCGTTGGGAACACCCCCGCGTGCGCGGGGAAGGGCTCTTGTTCGGTATCGCGTGCCATTCCTGCGCGGGAACACCCCCGCGTGCGCGGGGAAGGGCGCACCGTGGCAGGCGACGATGCCAGCGCAAAGGGAACACCCCCGCGTGCGCGGGGAAGGGACTTGCTGATCAGGGATTCTGCTCGGGAGATCTGGTGTTGTTGGGTGTTTCGATGGTGAAGGTCGATTTTATGAGATTGAAGCCATCCAGGTCTGTCGTTTCACGTCCTGCGGCCTGGTGAAGACGAATGTGGAACCCCTGTTCAATCGATGGAGCACTCGTCACCATCACGACTTCGCCTTCGACCGCGGCCTCGATTGCTCTCTTCCACAAAGCCTCGGCCACGCGTGGTGAAATGTTACCGACGTATAGGCCAGTCCCGCACTCGATGAGGAATCGACTCAAGTAACCACGGAGGTGATCAGGGACAGCAACCAGACGAAGAGTCGCGAACATCAGAGGTCTTCCACTGCGACGGCATAGTTTGTGTGGCCGGCCACTGTCCCCTTGTCGTCCAGAAGTAGATCGCCTTCATCTGGGGACAAGTGCGGCGTCAGTATGTTCATTGCCAGCGCCATCATGTGATGAAGGACTTGCCGCTGGCTTATGGCCGCTCGGACCGATCGTCGAACGTAGGCTGCCGGATCGTCTTCCTTTGCGCTGGCAAATGCGATCGGCAGCGTGATTCCCTGTTTGTACACATCCGCGAGGTCATAGAACAGCGCTCGAACATTGCCCTGATGGATGATCCCAAGAGCTGGGTTAAGAGACAAAGCCGAGCACACAGAGGATGCGACGCCGTAGAGAATCGAGTTTCCCAGATTCAGGCCTGTGTTCACGGGGTCGTCGGCCTTGCTGTCGCGCCGGAACGAGATCTTGTGTTTGATTGCCAGCTGCCGATATTCGGCCTTCATCATCTGGCCCTCCAATCCCCGCAATGTCGCCAGACGGGCACTCGGAGGCATGATCATGGTTCCACCGAGTCGCGCTTCATAGAGTGCCCGTGCCGCTACGATCCGGTGAGGTGTAGATGCCCAGAGTCGCGCTTGGGCCTCGGCCCACCGGGACGAGGTAGTCAACGGTTTCGCTGTCGCGTGAGTATGGATTCCCCCACCGCCAGTGAACATGACGGATGCTCCGGCCGCAGCGATGGACGCAGCAGCAGGCTGGGTGATGGATGTACCCGGACCCAGCATGAGGACAGCAATTGACCCGACGGGGAGTTGGATCTCGCTCCGGATCTTCTTGTCTTCCTCGGATTGAAGCGCCAGCACACCGGTGCGTCCCTGTACGACTTGCGCGTATTCCAGATAAAGGAAGCTGACGCGGTCAGACAGGCGCACTTGATCTGCGGCACCTATGGCAGCGAACTGAAGGGCGATGGGTGAATAGGCCATTTTCTCTAGGCGCGTGCGATGGTCAGGAGACCACACCCATAGGCCTTTGCCCGTCCCACCCCTTCCCGGAGGAGAGCCTCCAAGGCGGCCGCGTCGCTGACGAGGGCGTACCCGTCGATGGAATCGAGCTGAAGGGGTGACTTCCCGCTGGTCACGACTGTGCGGTCGTGGGTGAAGACAGTGATGTCATCCAAAGCGATACCGAGACGTCCGGTCACCCAGTCCGAAATCTGTTCCGCGGGCGTGATCCCCGTGCCTCTCGTGATGCTCGGATCAGCGGGCCTAGACCTACGGACAGCGTTCACTGTCATCCGAAACCGGATCGGTGTTGCCACTGGGGGAGCCTCGACGGCGACCGGTTTTGTTCGGGCCTCCCGGGGGAGGTTTGTCGGCGCGACATCGGATCGAACGAGAACGATCTTGCCCGACCCGGCCTCGTCGACGCGGAACAGGATATTCCTGGACAACCGCTTCTCGGTTGCCTCACCAGGCAGATCAGTCGAGGCGAAAAGCCCCATCACCATCCGGTGCAGTTCTCCATGATCGCTCCACGACCGGACCCTAATAGCGTGCGCTGGGATGAGAGTGAGGTGGCTCATACAGCCCACCCCGACCACGCGTCAGTCACGGGCGGGCGGACACGTTCGACAGCGAAGTTCCTATCGCCGAGAAGTTCATGAAGCGTCAGCCCCCGCGAGGAATCGGTCCGCGTCGGAATCGACGTGAGGATCCCTTTCGGCGTTCCCTGGCGGGTTCCGAGGTGGAAAGGAAACGTGGGCGCGAAGGCCTTTCGCCCGAGATACGTCATGAACACAGGCTGGCGGGTTGCCGCCGCAATCTCGGCGACCCGGTCACTGTCGGGGTGGTGGATAGCGACGAGGAATTCAGCGTCGGCCAAGTACTGCCTGTTAGTTACCATCGTTCCACCGCCAAGAGTCCAACTGGCCCCGTTGCCCATCGGGACGGCAAAATCTGCCGGCCCCGACCTGCCTGTTGACAGACGGTGCCGCGCACGAATGCGGGCAACTTCCGCAGGCGGCGCACCGACAGTATGAAAGTCGGTACTGAGGGTGCCGGGGCGGTCGACACGGGCCCAGATTTCTGTACTCCAAAGCCACTCTGGCCAGAGCCCTCGGGGAGCACCAAGGGCAGCGGCGATCATCCCGATGACGGCGTTACGCGTAGGAACCGCTTCCGTGTTCCGGTCCGCGAGTTCTGTCGTTCCCCAGGATTGCTGAGGGCCGGCGAATCTGAGGGTGACGCTCTGGGTCATCGCTGCAACCAGCTCACGACCGCGTCAACGAGACCGGACAGATCCCCGGTGCTGCTCTCGAACGGGATCTCGATCGCATCTCCTGCAACGATGGAGGTGCCCGAGACGAAGGTATCGCCGAACTCGGCCGAGTCGAACGCCCGCGCCGCCGCGCCCTGCTGCAACAGTCGGGCAATCGAAGTCGCAAGGTAGCCGCCATCGGTGCCCGCTTTCACCGGCTCTTGGAAATCGTAGGCGGTGCGGTGGGCCTGCTGCTCGGCAATCACGATCGCCGGCTTCGTGTTCGGCGCAGACGAGTTGTCCTTGCCTGTCGGCAGCGCGGTCACCAAAGACCGCACCAGCAGCGTCAACCGTTCGGTGGCGTCAGGGCTGGCCCACCCAGTCCAGGACCGCTTCAGCTGCTCTTTGTCGATGGTCACGGACCGGTAGTAGACGCCGGTGGTGAAGAACGCCTGGCCGAGGTGGCCGGCACCGCCGTCGCCGAGGTCATCGACGGTGGTGAAGTAGTCGACCTCGATTGTGATCGGGTGTGTTGTCGTCGCGGGGCCGACAGCGATCGCGGCCTCGGTTTGGAGGTTGCTTTGTGCGGCAAACATGCGACCGAACGCGGCGATAGCGAGGGACCCTGTGCGGGACGTCACAATGTCTTTGGCGGCGATCGGTCCGCCCCCTTCGGCGATGGCTGTTGCCAGGGCATCGATTTCTTCGCCGCTCAACCATGTGATGGTGTCGCTGACGGCGTCTTTGTCTTCCTCTCCTTCTTTGGCTTCGGTCGCGTTCGCGGTCAGTGACTTAACGACCTTCGCCGCTGTTTTCTGGGCAGCCTTCGCATCGAAGGCGAGGCCCCGATTCTCAGCGATGACGGCGGCGCGGCGGACGACTTCGTCGTCCAGGTCGCGTGATCTCAGCGATCCGGTCCCTGTTGTTGCGGACTCGATTTCGTACGCGACGCGGATGGCCCGCTTCAGCGACTGCGCCGACAGGCGGCCCCGCGTTTTTCCGCCCTCGCGGACCTGCTTGGGCAGGCCCCTGTCGTCACGGTTGAGGTTGTGCCATGGCAGCGCGGTCAGTGAATGGATCGTGAGGAAATTGGTGTCCGTCATGGTCAGACTGCTTTCTTGGTGGGAGCGGAAGGGCGAGTGTAGAAGTCATAGAGAATGCGAGATCGGTGGGCAAGGTCGCGGTCGGGATCGCCGGTATCCCAGAATGCCAACGTCTCGACGAGGGAGTAGAAGTTGATGCCGGCCCGGGCGTCATCGGCGCGGGACACGAGGCCCTCGAGGATCTGGGCTGCTTGCTCGACCTCGAGATCGACGAGCAGGGACAAGCGTTCCGCGATGCCCTCGGTGACGCCGGGGATCTTTGCGAAGCAGGCTCCGAGCGTGAGTTTGCTGTTCGGGCTGCGCCGGTATTTGGCGACCATGCCGAGCGCCCGTGTCGCTCCGGTGACCATTTCCCGGCGGTAAAGTTCCCGGGTTGCAGGAACCGTGTAGGCGTAGGCGTAGCGTTCCGTTTCTGGGGTGATCGCCCGAGACACATCAGCGGTAAGAGCTTTGTCTGTTCCGCGGACGGCGAGGAGTCGCCCGGTGAAGGTAGCCAGTTCAACAGGGAGCGACACGTTAGCTGCTTTCGGTTTGGTTGATTCTTCGGAAAAGCTTCTGACGTGCCAGCGCGATATCTGACACGGTCCGGGAATTGGCGAACGGGGTGATCGCATCATCGAATGCATCCATCGCGGCCCGCACCCATGCGTCGACGTGGGCGGAGGTGAACTGCTTCCCGTCCACGGCCAAGGCGATGACATCGTGCACGACTTCCTCGGACCGGAAGTTGAAGCTACTAAGAGCGTTGGCGAGCGTTGAAGTGATCGCCTCCTTATCGGTCAGGACGTCGCGTACGGCGATAAAGAGACCCTTTTGAACGTGTTCATACGCGTACTCGGCGAACAGACGGAGCGCTTCCTGCGCTTCTGCGGTGCCTCCGAGAGTTCCCGCGGGAAGTGACAGCCACGAAGCAGCGACAAGCTCCGCGTAGGGGCCTTTCTGTTCCATTTCGATGGAGAACAACTCGATGCCGAATTCCTCCGAAGTTAGGACTCCATGGGAGGGGACATCTGGGTTGAACGCGCGAAGATACCAGGTGTGGAGGTTGTGGAGGGTGCTGGTACTTGCGCTCATGCCTCTGAGAGCCTGGATTTTATCGAGACTGGTTGCCTCCTTCCTTTTTGGATCTGACCCACGAAGGACGATTTGAGGATCTTGCTGCCAGGCGTACGTCAGTGACTCTTTCAAGGCATCCACGGCTGCAACAGGTATTGCGACTAAGTCGGCAGTAGAGGCGCCGGCCGCGGCCCGGGTCTTGTTCTCAGCCTTTGTCGCGACGATTGATGCGTGTTCTTCAGTGGTCATCGGGATACCTCGCCTTAGGACGCCTCCGACGTGAGCTCCGGTGAATACGACAGCACCGCCAATCCATTCCGGGAGCAGGAGTGTCGCATTCCCGGTGATGGTTCCCTCGATGAGCGGATCGAGGCTCCCGGATCCGGTCAGCTCTTGTGCCCATGCGGGGAGCTCCTGACTATTTATCCAGGCTTCCGGCGTGTTGAGGAGGAGGGTCTCTGCCAGAGAGTTACCGATTTTCCAGAGCCTGACGCCGTCGGCTTTCTTCTTGCCGGCTGCTGCTCCTTGCTGCCCCACGGGGGACCCATCGATAATCACTTTGCCGTTGCCGTTGGTGGAGTAGAACCAGAACCCGGCGAGAGCGCCGGGGGCTGAGACCAGGGGAAGGTGGCCGGTGGCGAACCCGTCGCCGGGTCGCCCCCACCATGCTTTCGAGGAGTCGCCGGGGGAGGTCGAACGTATGCTGGCGGCCGTCTTCGTCGCGGTCGTCGCCGTCCTGTAGCGGCCCTCTTGGAGAAACGGGGTCTCAGGGTGGATCAGCCAAAGGCGGTCATCGATTGCATCCAACGTGTCAGTGACGGCGACGGTGTCGAATCCGTCTCGGGCAACGATTGCCGCGGTCGCCGGAGTCACGCCTTGGGTTCGGGCGATCAGGGCTGTCAGGGAAGTGAGGAATCTCATTACTCCGGCGCGCTCGATCGGGGCCCGAACATCGATCCGGTCGATGAGGTGCGCGGAGGTGAAGGCTTCCTCGAGGCCCACCAAGCGGCGGCCGTGGGAGTCGATGACGGGCAACCAGGGCAGGTGCCGCACGTTTCCCAGCATCTTGGGCACCAGAGGTGGACCCTCGAGCGGTGGTGAGTCAGTCGGTGACACGGGGGAGCCCTTCAGCAGAATTGTCGGGATTGGCGGGGGAGGAATCGCTGGATTGCGCTCGGCGGAGGGGAAGGATGAGACCGAGGAGATCGTCGTAGGTGGCCCCCGGGAGGAGTCGCACTGGCACAAGGTTGCGTTGCAGTGACCCGCGCCGCCGCTGCTCGTCTTCCAGGGGGAAACCTGGGATTACTTCGAGAGCAGAAGATGCTTTGAGCCTTGTGTTAGCGAGGGGAAAAGTCAGTCGGAGAACTGACCGGGCGACGTTGCGGTCTCGGGAGTACAAGGCGGATTCGACCGTTCCGCGCCACGCCCATTGTGACGTCGAGGCGGAATCGACGAGGAAACAGTCCGAGCTCGGTTGCTCGACCATCCGGGTCGAGGTCTCGGCGAGTTCGTCCCGCTCCGTCAATTGAGCAAGCGCCCGATAGGTGGTCCGGTTGCTGAGTGCGTGATCGTGACCGTGTTTGAAGTGAAACGGTACGACGACTGTTTTCGCGGCCATCAGTTTCCTGCCTGCGTTGATCAGCTCGATCGCAGCGTCTGGTTCATCCGTGATGTTGGCTGGGTCGAACGGGTCAAAGGCGGCCGCATCGACAAGACCTTGCACATCTTCGGGGATCCTGATCAGCTCACCCGTCTCTTGGAGTGCCTCCAGGGTGCGGTTCAGCTCACCGGGAAGGTAGGGAAGGCTCGCCCATTTGGTGAGAGTCCCATCAGGATTCGTCGCCGCAATGACATCGAGGACGGGCCCACCGGTAGGCCTGGGGAATCGATGGGTGGCCCAGTTTCCTGCGGTCACCGGGGTGGAGCGCCAGAGACGGCCGGCGCGTTGGACCAGCGATGGGGCCGGGGCGAGGTCGGTGATCATCATGTCGAAGTCAAGATCAAGGGACGACTCGATCAATTGGGTGCCGACGACGAAGACCCCGCGTTCGACGCTGCTCTTTCCCGCGACCTCGTGCAGTTCGCGCGAGATCGCGGTCCGGTGACCGGCTGCCATCCGGGAATGAAGAACGATTGTGCGGTGCCCGGTCGCGGCGAGGAGTCGACCGATCTCGATGGCCCGGTCGACTTGGTTGACGACGACAGCGATTCGCGCATCGGGTGCGGCCGTCCGAAAGGCGATCGCACGCGCTGCGTGAGCTGCGACGAGATCATCCGGGGCGACCGTGTGGACTTGAACCTTCAGCGAGTAACTGCGCTGAGATTCGACGGGGCTGCTGATGACCTCGTTGTCAGTGACGGTCAGGTGGCCCGGATAGTGGGACGCGCCTGTCGCTTCGGCCCCGCCGTAGGACTGGACGTAGCGGGCAACGACTGCGGTCGGCAGTGACGCACTGAGAAGCGTGACTCGGGTGTCTGTCTTTCCCCACCAGGCGAGGAGTTCTTCAAGAAGCGCTGCTTGGTAGTGGTCGAACGTGTGGACCTCGTCGATGATGACATGCCTGTTCGCGAGTGCAAGCAAACGCACCGGGGTGTTCTTCTGTTTCAACCCGCCGAGGAGGACTTGGTCACAGGTCCCGACGGCGACGGGAGCGAAGAGTGCGTTGCGGGTATCTGTTAGCCACGATGTGGAGTGTAGGCCGGACTGGGGTGCCTCCGAAGAGTAGAACGCGTTCAGGGTGCGGTGGGCGTGAATCAGGCTTGCTGCATTGGTCGAGGATGCGAAGTAGCCGCCGATCCGATCAAACATCGCATCCGTCGTGGCACGGGTGGGAAGCGCAAACATCACGCCCTCTCCGGGGACCGCGGCGTGGCGGAGCATCGCCGCCTCCGTCTTACCGGCCCCCGTCGTTTCTGTCGCGATCCACAGCCCCCGGCCGACTGTGCGGGCGGCGGCCTGAAGCGGCGACAGCGAAGCAGCATGCGGGCCCATGATTGCCTCAAGCGGATCCGCGATGTCTTCGTAGAGGCCGAGAGTGTCAGCGATGCTGTTCTCGAAATGGTGTCGTCGCTCGCGGACCCAGAGTCCCGGGTTCGCGATCGGGTCCGCGAGGCACGTCGCACCGACCGTGACGGCGGCCTCGTCCGAGGCCAACCAGTCCGCCAACATCACGAAGCCGGTGAGGAGAATGATGACCGTGCTGCTGGCTTCCGCCGTCAGCGCCTGATCCAGTTGTGCAGCCGTGACGTCGTTTGCGGTGAGGACGGCGTTGTAGTGGGCTGATTGTTGCGTACCCCACTGCCCTTCGCGTAGGCCGTGGAGATAGCGGCTCGTGCTCGCAGGGTCGGCAGGCTTCGACGAGGACGCATCGAAGCGGGGGTGGAACCGGCCGTGGTGGCCACCGATGATCGCAGCAGCCCACGTGGTTGCTGTGGTCTCGGCGCCGGTGGGCCAATGATCGGCAAGAGCGAACAGCCCTACTGCCTCGTGCCTGCGGAGGATTGCCTTGTAGACATCGGGGAGTGGGCGACCTGCAATGACTCCTGTGGGGAGTGCCGTGTCGTATCCACTAGCGGAGAGCTTCTCGGTGACTAAGCCGGAGGCTGCGTTGCGTCGGGAACTGAAGAGCTGTCCTTGGAAGACTTTGTTGGCCTTGCCGAGGTCATGGAGGCCGGCGACTGCGGCAACGATGGCTCGCGCACTCGGCTCGTCACCGTCGGAGATGACCTCGGCAATAAGTGCTCGAAGCCCGGGCCGCAACCAACGATCCCAAAGGACCAGAGCCGAAGCCGAAGTATCCAGCAAATGGCACACCAAGGGATACTGCCCGGCGGCCCCATCGAGCTTTCCCCAGAGAGCCGAATCGACGCTGATTTGATTCACACCCACGTCGGCGATGCTCACTGTGGCGCAAGCGCTTTAGATGTCCGATCGCAGAATGATCTGCTTGATTCCGCTGAATAAATTTGCATGTGAGCCCCAATTTCAATTCCCCTAGTCGAAGGCTAACCCGCACCCCAGACATTCAGGCCCATAAGCTCCCTCGGTCTCCTCGACCCTCGCTCTCATCAATAGGTTCACGCCGTCAGATAACTTCAGCAAGACCGTTCACGAGTCATAGAATAAGTGAGTTGTTGAGTGACAAAAATGGACAGCGAGTTGGATCGGTGTTCGGTGTCACGTATTCGGTCGTTTAAATGACCATGTGTTCCCGCTATCTTCTTCGGTTACAGGCATGTCTCTAAGGCAGGCGGCTCCCAAGGCACGGGCCTCCAACGCGGCACGCTCATCGCTGCCGGCATTGGACCCGACGAGCTCTACTGGGACCAGTCGTCCGGGAAGAAAGATGACCGGCCGCATCTGGCCGCGTTTCTGAAAGCTCGCCCGACTGGTGACACGCTCCTGGTCTGGAAACTCGACCGCCTCGGCCGGGACCTCCGCATGTGGAAAAATCCGTGTCCTACCTGACTCCTCTGGCTGCGTAAAGGCTCAGTCGGACCGAAAGCTACGAGTTGCGACGACGCACACTTCGGCACGTCAAAAAGCTAACCGACCACGGATTTTGCACCCCTGATCCTCGAGGAACGTTCTCCGTTTCATAGATTTTTCTTAGGCTATTGACAGGAAGCATTGAGACTGCTTGACTCGGCGAGCGACACAAAGCGGCCCGGGGGGGCAGATGCCTTTGTGCGTTCATCAGGGGGAATCATGATCTCTATTCGTCGTGGCATAAATGTCGCAATCGGCGTCGTGTTGGGATCGCTGCTGGCGGTCGGGATCGTGCAGCCCGTCAGCGCTCATGGCTTTGCCACGCAATCGGAATCTGTGGCGGCCTCCGAGGTCGCACCCGACCCGTTACTGCCCGATGATTCGGCAAGTCCGACGCCCGTCACGGGGCTGATGCCACCACAGGGCGACTTCGCCAATCCTCCAGCTGACAGCGCCCCCATAGACCCGATTCCCGCCCCGAGCCCTTCTCCTCAGGATGGCGCGCCGGACACGACCGGTTTCGACAAGTCGACCGCGACTGTGCTCTCCGAGAGTGAGTACGAGCGCACGTACCAGGGTCCGGGTGACTCGAAGATGACGGAGTTCTCCGACGTCCCCTTGAATGTGAAAGTCGATGGCGACTGGAAGCCCGTGTTGACGGACCTCTCCGGGCGCGGCCCGTTCGCGTTTCTCGGCAAGGGCGGAGCAGAGGTCACCCAGCATCCTTTGGCGCCGGTGTTCGCGGAACGCGCCAACGAATCGCCGCTGTTGAAAGTTACGAATGACGGACGGGACATCTCGTTCGCGCTCGTTGACGCGTCCGACGGGTCACTGCAACGGGACCTGTCTCCGTGGGCGGAAACCAAAGACAAAGTCGTCTACCCTGACGTGTTCCCCAACACGGACCTGATCTATGAAGTGCAGCCCTCGGGGGTGAAGGAGCTCTTCCAGCTCTCACAGAAGCCCGGTGATTCCGGGCGGACGTCGTGGCAATGGCGCATCGATACCGGCGGCCTGAACCTGAAGGTCGACGAGAAGACCGGAGACATTCTCTTCAACGATGAAAACGGCACCACTCAGCTCACGATCCCGCGCCCGATCGCGTGGGATTCAGCCGGCGCGACGGGGGACCGCTCAAACGCTCAGGGGGACGTTCATGTCGAGGCCCATCAGGATGGTTCGACGTGGCTGCTGAGCCTGTCGGTAGACCGCGCCTGGTTGAATGACGACGCCCGCGTGTATCCCGTGTTCGTGGACCCGGACCTGTACCAGAACGGCGGCGAGACCCACGCGTATAAGACGAACGGGATGTATAACCACAACCTCGGCATCCAGGCCGGCAACAGCAACAACGGGGGCACGTGGCGTTCGATGGCACTCTTCGATTGGGGCTCCATCGCCGGCAAGCAGGTCCTGGATGCGCAGATCGGCCTCGGCGGCCAGCGATCCGACAGCTCGACCAGCGTGCGCACCGGTGGACTATGGCAGTCGAATAACTTCTCCTACGACAACCTCGGCGCCTATCTCGGAGCGGTCAATTACACGGACGGCGCAGGGAACGTCCACAACGACACCTTCACGCAGGCCGTTGCATCGTGGACCTCCGGCGGAAGCACCTCGATGTGGCTGACATTCACGGGTGAAGAGATCAACGCGTTCACCTACAAGGCCTACACGGCCTACCAGATGTACGTGTGGTGGAAGGATTTCCCCGCCCCCGGGACCGCGGTCACACCCTCGCCCGCCAACGGGGCCGTCAACGTGGGATTGACGCCGACGCTGAAACTTGGCGGCTACACCGCAGCCCAAGGAACAACACTCTCGTTCTGGTTCAAGGTCAGCGAGAACCCCAACCCTGACGTCTCACCGGTCTGGTCTTCCTTGTATCAGGGCTCGGATGCTCTCCAAGTCCCCGCGAGCATTCTTCTGCCCGGGCACAAGTACTACTGGAAGGGGTGGGTCACCGACAACTACTCCGGCTGGTGGGGCATCACCTCGGAACGCGGCTCACCGACCTCGAGTTTCACCGCGAACTCCCCACCGCTGCCAAGCAAAGCAACCGCGTTCCCCGCCGACAAAAGCATCCTCGTCTCGACCGAGCCGACACTGAGCGTCGCGGTGCCGACGAATCCGGAGAACCGGCCCCTGCAGTACTGGTTCCGTGTCGCGACGAGCTCGGATTCCAAGACGGGCGGCGTCGTGAACTCCGGATGGATAACAACCCCCAGCTGGACGGCACCCACCGGGTCCCTCCAAGACGGCACCACCTACTCCTGGACAGTGATAACAAAAGACCAGTACTCCGAATCCGGCACCCCGTGGGTGTCCTCATTCACCGTGAATAAACGCCTCGGCGCCGCCGGGCCATCACCCTCGGACGCGGCCGGGCCTGTGACCGTGAATCTGGCATCCGGAAACGTCTCGCTGGGGTTCTCCTCACCGACAGTGACGACGGTTGGCGGTCCGATGGGGGTTGCGTTCAATTACAACTCGCAGTCGCCGTCCAACCGCGGCCTCACCGGTGAATACTTCGATGCGACCCCCGCGGTCGGGCAGGCCCAGACGTGGAATATCGGTGTCGCAAAACGGGTCCTGGTCCGTACCGATCCGCAGGTCTCCTTCAATTGGGGGATGGGTTCTCCCGGCGATGGCGTCGCGGCGGACGTGTTCGAGGCACGCTGGAGCGGCTTCGTGACACCGCCGTCGGGCACGTACACGTTCGGTGTGCAGCGGGATGACGGCGCCCGTCTTTACGTCGGCGGAACAACTGTCCTGGATCAGTGGACCAACACGGCGCCCGCTGGTGTTCAGTGGGGTTCCGAGAAGACTTTCGATGGCACAGCCGCCCCCATCCGGCTTGAGTACTTCGAGAACGCGGGCACCGCGCAAATCGGCCTGTGGGTGAAAGACTCGGTGACGGGTGCAGCGGTCCCTGTGCCGGCGTCGTGGTTCACGACCCAGAGGCAGGTCCTGCCCGATGGGTGGGCGTCTTCGACCGTTCTCGCCGGAGACCAAGGAACATACACGCGGGCCCGCATTGAGGAAGGGTCCATCGCTCTCACCGATGCTGCCGGTGGTACCCACTCCTACGCCCGCAACACCCGCGGCGGGTATGCGCCGCCGCCCGGTGAATCAGGTGTTGTTACGGTGGGCTCGGACAACAAAGTCACCCTCACCGACGGCAGTGGTGTCGTGCACGTGTTCAGAACCGATGGGGCGATCGAGCAGACCCTGTCGCCGTTGGATGTGAGCAAACCCGCCGCTCCCGGCGTCGAATACCGCACCGACGGACTCGTGAAACGTACCTACGACCGGATGGCCGGCACCGGTCCCGCCCGCGACATCTGGTACTTCTATGGCGGAGACACCGTCGCTGGCCCGCTGACCTCGGCTGACTCTGACTCCACTAACTCCGCCTGCCCGGCGGTCACTGGCACGGCGGCCGCTCCTGCCGGTTTGTTGTGTCGGATCGTGTATCCCGGCCACAAGGCAGGCACCCCGGACACGACGCGCCTGTTCTATGACGCGAACAGTGCCCTCACCGGCATTGTCGATCCTGGCGGGGAGGAAACGTCGTTCACCTATGACGCGGCCCGGCGACTCAATGGTGTCCGCGACGCCGTCCAAACCGACTGGGCCAGAGTCGCGGGACGTGTCGCGTCGGATCAGAACCGCACCACGATCACGTACGACACCGTCTCGGGTCGGGCGACGAAAGTTACCCTCGCCGCCCCCGACGGCGCAACTGCCACAGCCCAGCCGTGGCACCAGTACGGCTACACCCCTGCGACCCGGACCACGACCGTCGATGCCGCCGGGCAAGACACGTGGGGTGCCCTCTCGACCGGGCATATCCGCACCGTCACTTACGACGATGCCTGGCGGACAACCGCCGACACGTCCCCGACGGGACTCACCGGCACAACGGAATGGAATACGAAAGACCAGGTCCTGTCCAGTACCGACTCGCTCGGGCGAAAGAGCACAACCCTGTATGACACCTTGAATAGGGCTACTGATACGTATGGGCCGGCACCGGCCGCGTGTTTCGGCAGCGACCGGAAACCTGTGGCCGGCTGTGCGATCACGCCCGCACACACGACAACTGCCTATGACGAGAACATGGCCGGCCTGTCGGCTGCCTGGTACGACAACGCGTCCCTGACGGGGGTCCCGAAGGCGTTCAGTCTCGGCATCCCGACCGTGTCTGACGGGTCGATAAACAAGGACTGGGCCGGTGGTTCGCCGATCGCGGGGATCCCCACCACGAACTGGTCAGTGCGTTTCACCGGCACGATCACGTTCCCCGCTGCAGGCACGTATTCGCTGCAGACCTATTCCGACGACGGGTCCGCTGTCTTCATCGATGACAA
>CANFBG010000054.1 GCA_947444785.1 Microbacteriaceae bacterium
CCGTGGCTGCAGATGATGGCGCTGACCCGCTTGCGCACGCGGTTGCCCACGACGCGCCGGATGTCGCTGGTGCCCTCCTCGAATGCATCTTGGCTCAACGCCGCCGTAGCCTTGACTTTCAGCCCGAGGGCCGCGGCGACCGGGGCGACTGTCTGCCGGCAACGCCGGGCATCGCTGGTTCTGATCACGGTGGGGGCGAAGGCCGAGAGGCCGGGAACGATGGCCTGCGCCTCGGCGGTGCCCCGCTGGGTCAGCGGCCGGTCGGAGTCTTCTCCGGGGAAGTCGTAGGGCGGAGTCGCCTTGGCGTGGCGCAGAACGATGATCGCGAAGGTGCTCGTGATGCCCTCCTTGGTCAAGGACTCGAACCGTTCCAGCATCTGGGCGTCTCGCTCATACGTCAGTGAGGTCACCGCCTTGTGGATCGGCATCCACTCGAGTGACTGCACCTCCTCGTTGGGCGCGAACGTCGACGCGAGCACGGCCTCCTCAGAAACCTCGGCCGCCCAGTAGTGCACGACCTTCTCGCGACCGTTGGGCATCACGTAGTTCGTTATCCCAAGGGGAACGCCCAGGCTCACGGCCAGGCCGGTCTCCTCGGCGATCTCCCGCACGGCCGTCTGCGGCAGCGATTCGCCCGGGTCGAGCTTGCCCTTGGGCAGGGAGATGTCGTTGTGTCGCGCGCGCCTGATCACGAGCACGCGGATGCCGCCCTCGACGAGTCGCCAGCACACGGCGCCTGCCGCGTACACCGTCATTTGCAAGCCTTCATCGGGCGAGGCCGGTGCGACGACGACGACGCGTTACCTCGTCCATCACGAGGTCCTGCAGGTCGTTTCGCGGTTTCCCGTCGCCATCGGTGCTGTTGCGTGTCCACTCGCCGTCAGCCGACAGGGTCCACGATGAGGTCGAGTCATCCATGGCCAGGTCGAAGTTGTGGGCGACCTGGGCGAGATGCTCGGGGCGGCTGAGGCTGACCAGGGCCTCGACGCGGCGGTCGAGATTGCGGTGCATCATGTCGGCGCTGCCGATGAACGTCTGGGTCTCGCCGCCGTTGACGAAGGAGAAGATTCGGGAATGCTCCAGATAGCGGCCGAGGATCGAGCGCACCGTGATGTTCTCGCTCAGCCCGGGCTCGCCCGGCTTCAGGGCGCAGATTCCGCGCACCCAGATCTGAATGGGCACCCCCGCCTGGCTTGCGCGGTACAGGGCATCGATGATCGCCTCGTCGACGATCGAGTTCACCTTGATCCGGATGCCGGACGGCAGCCCCTTGGCGGCATTGGCCGCCTCGAGCGCGATGCGCTTGAGCAGTCCGTTGCGAAGATGAAGCGGCGCGACCAGCAGGCGCTTGAACTTCTTCTCGATCGCGTAGCCGGAGAGCTCGTTGAAGAGCCGAGTCAGGTCCTTGCCGACCTGGTCGTCTGCGGTGAAGAGGCCGTAGTCCTCGTAGATGCGGCTGGTCTTGGGGTTGTAGTTTCCGGTGCCGATGTGGCTGTAGTGCCGCAGCACGTTCTTCTCCCGGCGGATGACCAGGGCGAGCTTGCAATGGGTCTTCAGGCCCACGAGGCCATAGACCACGTGCACGCCGGCCTTCTCGAGCTTGCGGGCCCAGGTGATGTTGGCCTGCTCATCGAAACGGGCCTTGATCTCCACGAGGGCGAGAACCTGCTTGCCCGCCTCGGCTGCGGCGATCAGGGACTCGACGATCGGGCTGTCACCGGAGGTGCGGTACAGGGTCTGCTTGATGGCGAGCACGTGCGGGTCGGCAGCCGCCTGCTCGAGGAAGGCCTGCACACTCGTCGCGAAGGACTCGTAGGGATGGTGAACCATCACGTCCTGGCGCGCGATGGCCTTGAAGATATCGGGCTTCGCGTTCGGCTCGGTCGGCTGCAGCTCGAGGGCCGTGACGGGAACCCGCTTCGGATAGCGCAGGTCGGGGCGCTCGAGCCGGCCGAGGCCGAATAGTCCGCTGAGATCCAGGGGCGCCGGCAGGCGGTAGACCTCCTGCTCGGTGACATCGAGCTCCCGCACGATCAGCTCGAGGGTCACGGGATCCATGTCCTCGGTGATCTCCAGTCGGATGGGCGGGCCGAACCGGCGACGCAGCAGCTCCTTCTCCAGGGCCTGGATCAGGTTCTCGGTCTCGTCCTCGTCGACCTCGACGTCTTCGTTCCGCGTCACGCGGAACACGTGGGTGTCCAGGATCTCCATGCCGGGGAACAGGTGTCCGAGGTGGTTGGCGATGAGGTCTTCAAGGGCGATGAAGCGCACCTGGCGGGGGTTCTCGGTCTCGTCGACCCGGATGAAGCGCGGGATGACCTGAGGCACCTTCAGCCGGGCGAACTCCTCCTTGCCGGTCTTCGTGTTGCGCACGCGAACCGACAGGTTCAAGGAGAGCCCCGAGATATAGGGGAACGGATGCGCCGGGTCGACCGCAAGGGGCATCAGGACCGGGAAGATCTGCAGGGAGAAGTAGTCCGCGAGGCGGTCGCGGTCGCTTTCGGCCAGGCTGTCCCAGGTGACGATGTGAACGCCGGCGGCGGCGAGATCCGGCTTCACCAGGTCTTGGTACACGCGGGCATGGCGTTGCTGCAGGGCGTGAGCGGCGGCCGAGATGTCGGCGAGGGCGTCTTCGGGGCTGCGACCGATGTTCGTCGGCACGGCGAGGCCCGTGAGAATGCGGCGCTTGAGCCCGGCGACGCGCACCATGAAGAACTCGTCGAGGTTGCTGGCGAAGATCGCGAGGAAGTTCGCGCGCTCCAGAACCGGGAGCGTGGTGTCCTCGGCCAGTTCCAGCACTCGCTGGTTGAATGCGAGCCAGCTCAATTCGCGATCGAGGTACCGACCGGCCGGAAGGGCCGGGTCGTCAGGGTTCTCAATGATTTCGAAGTCATCGTCGAATTCCGAGCCGAAGTCCGGGTCGAGGAGAATGTTTTCTGGGCTCATTGTTCAATCATGACATCGGAGCGTGGCCCGGAGACAAATCCGAACGTATGAACAATGGGTTACGGCCGGCGCCGGTACTGCACGTCAATCGTGAAATCGGTGAAACCGAGTGAACGGTAGAGCCGCACCGCTCCCTCATTCTCTGCATCGACGTACAGGGCGGCGATCGCACAGCCTCGTTCGCGGAGCCGGTTCAACCCGGCGATCATCAGGATTCGACCGAGGCCACGTCCGGCATCGGCCGAGTCGACGCCGATGACATAGATCTCCCCGATCATTTCCTCAGACTCGTCGTCGGCCGACTCGACCTTGAGCCAGTTGTAGGCGACGAGGCGGTCGCCGTCCCAGGCCATCAGGAAATCATCCGCGTCGAACCAGGGCTCCGCCTCGCGGGCCGCGAGGTCGTCGAGGGTGATGCGACCCTGCTCCGGATGGGAGGCGAAGACGCGCGCGTTCAGCTCCACCCACGCGGACTCATCCTGTCCCGGTCGAAACGCCCGAATGGCGAAGGCGCTCGCCGTCGCCTGTTCGGCGGGGGAGCCGGCCAACGGCATCCGAAGCTGGAGAAGGGTGCGGACGGGCTCGAACCCGGCCCGTGAGAGCAGCACCCGACTGGCCGGGTGATCGCCGTGCGCCCAGACGGCGAGCGACGTCGGTTCGGTGCCCAGCGGCGCTGCACCGTCGGAGCCGGTGAGAACGCGTTCGAGCATCAGCGCGCCCAGGCCCTGTCGCCGCTCTGCCGGATCGACGACGAGTTCGAGTTCTCCCTCGCCGACGATGACCGCCCCGACGATCTCGCCGTCCGGCTGGGATGCGGTGAGGATTCTTCGGGCCCGGGAGCCGGCGGACACGAGGGCCTGATCACTGAACGGCGCCTGGCCGTCTGACAGGGTCGCGCTCCGGATCAGCCGCTTCACCCCCTCAGAAAGGGAATCCGGGAGGGAGAATTCGAGAGAGTGCGCGAAGTCAGGCATGTTACGAATCTACGGCGGCGGGGACCCGTTCGTCTTCGTCGTCGAAGAAATTAAAGCGATAGCCGACGTTTCGCACGGTGCCGATCAGCGACTCGAGGTCGCCGAGCTTGGCCCGCAGGCGGCGCACGTGCACATCGACCGTGCGGGTTCCGCCGAAGTAGTCATAGCCCCAGACCTCCGAAAGCAGCTGCTCCCGGGTGAAGACGCGCGAGGGGTTCATCGCGAAGAAGCGCAGCAGCTCGAACTCCTTGAAGGTGAGGTCCAGCGGCCGGCCGTGCACCTTGGCCGAGTAGCTGGCCTCGTCGATGACGACGCCGGAGGCCTGGATCTTGGAGGAGGACTGGTCTTGAACCTGGCGGGCGATTGCGAGACGGATGCGGGCATCCACCTCGGCGGGACCGGCGTTTTCCAGCACGACATCGGCGGCGCCCCAGTCTGCGCTGACCGCCGTCAGGCCGCCCTCGGTGATCACCAGCAGAATGGGAACGCCGATTCCCGTGGAGCTCAAGATCTTGCACAGGGAGCGAGCATTGGCAAGGTCTCGCCGGGCGTCGACCATGATCAGGTCACAGCTCGGCGTGTTCACGAGCTGCGCCGCTTCGGCCGGAACCTGTCGGACCTTGTGGCTGAGCAGGGAGAGAGCGGCAAGAACCTCGCGGTCGACGACAGGGGTCATGATCAACAACTGCGCCATATGAGTCCTCCAAGTGCCTACCCGAAAGCGTGGCCGCCATAAGGTATGACGGACATTAGTAGGGTATCGGGCAGAATAGGAGGGTGAGCCTCCTGCTAAAGAGCGTAGTCCCGGTCTGGGTATTGGCCGTTGCCGGTACGGTCGTCGTCGGCCTTCTGGCCAGCGCCGCGGACGATCTCGTCTATCTGCCCGTGGTCCTTGCAGGCGCCGTCCTGCTGACCTTCTGCGTGCAGCTTGCCATCCGGCGCCCCGAGGGGTTCGTGAACAGGGTGACCGCATCGATCACCGGCGTCGTCGTGGTGCTGGTCATCGGCACGCTGGTGCTTGTGCCGTTCGCAATCGGCCTGTAGCCCTGACTAGAATTCTTGTATGTCATACCTTCCGTTGGAAATCTTCTTCCTGACGCTTCTAGGCCTTGCCGGGATCAGCATCGCCTGGATCTCCGGCCTGGTGCTCTTCCGTCTGTTCCGGGGCCAGCGCTAACCGTTAGTCCCGGCTGTGATTGAACTGCCCGTCGGCCTCAACGCCGAACTCGTTCCCCTCTCCTGGCTCCTCGGCGTCTGGGAGGGTACCGGCGTGCTCGACTACCAGCGCGGCGAGGAGAAGATCACTCGCAACTTCGGCCAGCGGGTCAGCTTCAGCCAGGACGGCCTTCCGCACCTGAACTACAGCTCCTACACCTGGCTGCTGCCAGACGACGATGCGGATGCGTCGCCCGAGGGCGCGACCGACGCCCTGGCGAACGTTCCGCTGGCGACGGAGACGGGCTACTGGCGCCTGAGCCGTCCGCTCGCCGAGAGTGATCCCGGCCCCGGGCTTTTGCCGGGCTCCGAGCCCCGGGCGTTCACCACCGCAGACGAGGTGGAATCGCTTCGCAACAAGGCCAACGGATTCGACATCGAGGTATCGATCGTGCATCCCGGCGGCGTGATGGAGCTCTACATCGGGCAGGTGACACAGGCCCGGGTCGACCTGGCCACGGACGCCGTGATGCGCTCGCAGGGCGCGAAGCAATACACGGCGGCGACGCGCATGTACGGCCTCGTGCAGGGACATCTGCTCTGGGCCTGGGACATCGCCGCCCTCGGCCAGCCCATCAAAACCCATGCTTCCGCCCGACTCGCAAAGGTCGACTAAGGATTACAGCCGTGACCAGATCAGTGTTCCTCTCCCTGCCCCAGGCTGTTGAGGCGGCCGGGATCGATGCCGGCGTCGCTGCGCACTACGGAAACCCCGTGGCGGAGCAGCGGGCAATCGTCAAGGGTGCGATCGTCGACCTCTCCAATCGCGGGGTGATCTCCGTATCAGGCCCAGACCGGCTGAGCTGGCTGAACTCCCTGATGAGTCAGAACTTTCTCGGCCTTGCCCCGGGCTCGTCGACGGAGGCGCTGCTGCTCGACCCGAGCGGCCGGCTCGAGTTCGCCGCCCGAGTGCTTGACGATGGCGTTTCGAGCTGGCTGCTGTTGGAGGCAGCCGAGCTCCCCGGGCTTCTCGCGTGGCTTCTCAAGATGCGCTTCATGCTGCGTGTCGAGATCGCCGATCGCTCGGCGGACTTTGCCACGTTCGGCTCGCTCGGTGCCGAATCCCCGGTGCTCGATGCCGCGGCCGCCGCGCCCGCGGGCGTGCCGCTCGTCTGGCGCGATCCCTGGACCGATGTCTCGCCCGGCGGCTACCAGTACGCGGCCGTGGAGGTGCATCCGGGGGCGGACTATCCGTGGCGCGAGACGCTGGTCGCGTCGAGCGATGTGCCCGCGCTCCTGGCGAGGGTCGTGAACGGCGATATCGCCGTCGCCGGCTTCCTCGCCGCCGAGGCGCTCAGGATTGCCGCCTGGCGGCCTCGGCTTGCGACCGAGGGCGATGACAAGACGCTTCCGCATGAGCTCGACTGGATGCGCTCGGCAGTGCACCTCAGCAAGGGCTGCTACCGCGGGCAGGAGACGGTCGCCAAGGTGCACAACCTCGGCCATCCGCCACGGCGTCTCGTCTTTCTGCACCTCGACGGCACCGACAACGTGCTCCCGGCTCCGGGGGACGAGGTCGTGCTGCCGAACGCGGAAGGCTCGGGCTCCGACGAGGATGCCGTCATCGGTCTGGTCACCTCCAGCGCGAACCACTACGAGCTGGGGCCGATCGCCCTCGCCGTGATCCGACGCCAGGCTCCGGTTGACGCGGAGCTCGCCGTGCGGAGCGCGGGAACGACGGTGGCCGCGGCGCAAGAGGTCGTCGTGCCGCCCGAGGCCGGCTCCGTCGTCGGCAGGATCCGGGGCCTGCCCCGCCTGGGTGTGAAGCGCCGCTAGGCATGCTCGGCCTCTCCCGGTTCACGGGACTCCTCCGCCGGCTTCGGCGGGTCGAATTCTCGTACTCGCCCCGCACCTCTATCGACCGGCTGGGTTCGTCGCTGCCGGCGATCGGCCAGATCGTGGTGGCCGTCGTCGCGTCCTACTCCATCGCGTTCTATCTCGTGGGGCACGTGGCCCCCGTGGTCGCGGTCACGGTGACCGTGTCCACGCTCGGCTTCGGCCGGGATGCGCGGCCGCTGCGCGTGATCGAGACCGCCCTGGGCATCACGCTCGGAATCGCGCTCAGCGAGGTGATCGTGCTGTCGTTCGGCCTGGGCGTTGTGCAGCTCGGCGTTGCGGTGGGCGTGACGCTGGTGGCCGCCCGAATCGTCTCGGCGTCCCCGTCGTTCGCGGTCATTGCGGGAGTGCAGTCGGTGCTGGTCGCGGTGCTGCCCTCGCCCGCGGGCGGCCCGTTCACCCGAACGATCGACAGCCTGATCGGCGGCGCCGTCGCCCTGGCGGTCACGGCCCTCGTTCCGCGCAACCCCCGGCGGCTGGCGCTTCGCGACGGCCGCCGCTTCCTGACACAGTTCGCCGACCTGCTCGCGGCGCTGGTGGGCGTGCTGCGGGTGGGGCACCGCACCGAGACCGATCGGATTCTCGAGTCGGCCCGGCGAACGCAGCCGCTGGTCGACCAGTGGAGCCAGTCCCTGAACTCGGCTGTGGCGATCGCCCGCATCTCGCCATTCCTGCGCAGCCATCTCGGGGAGCTGGAGCGCCAGCAGGTGATGCAGCGCAATCTCGACCTGGCCATCCGCAACCTGCGCGTTCTCACGCGGCGCCTTGCCGTGCTCGAGCGGGACGGCAGGGCGCGGCCGGAGCTGGCCGAGCTGCTGTCCGGCATGATCAGCGGCGTCAACCTGCTGGCGGAGAGCCTCACGAAGCCCGAGATCATGCCCGTCGTGCGGCAGAACCTGATCCTGATCGCGGTGCGGCTCGACCCGGAGACCCTGCTTCCCGGCCAGAGCGCGGGGGAGGCCTCCGTCGTCTTCGCTCTCCGGCCGATGATGATGGACCTCCTGTGCGCGGCCGGCCTCACCCCGGATGACGCCCGGTCGGCGATGCCGGTGCTCGACTAGCGCTCGAGCGGCGCTACCTCTGCCCAGGGCACCGTCAGTTCGCCCAGGCGGCGGCGAGAGCGGGGACCCTGAACGCTCCAGCCGGATGCCGCGAGCATGTCGACGGAGGCGATCCAGCGCTGGGTCGCACCGTAGACGCCCAGGGACGCGTTGTGCTGCCACGCCCGGTCGAGCTCGACCAGCAGGTCGTGGATGCGCTCGCCGGGGACGTTTCGATGAATCAGCGCCTTGGGCAGTCGCTCGGCCACGATGGAGGGGCGCTCCATCTCGCTCAGGCGCAGAGCGATGGTCAGGCTCTCGGGGCCGGCGGTGCCCAGCTGCACCCAGCTGGCCACCCGGCCGAGTTCGTTGCAGGTGCCCTCGATGAGCACCCCGTCGGGCTGAAGCCTGGCAAGCATCAGGTCCCAGGCGCCCTGCACCTCGCTCTCGTCGTATTGACGGAGCACATTGAACGCCCGGATCACCGTTGCGCGGCGGCCGCCCGGCAGCGGCGTCTCAAAACCGCCGAGCGCGAAGCTGACCCTGGCGTCGGGGGAGAAGGCACCCTCGCCCGCCCTGATCGCCTCGAGTTGCCTCTGAGCGTGCCGCACCCGGTCGGGCGAGATCTCCAGCCCGATGACCTCGACGTCGGGCCGAACGCGGCTGAGGCGCTGATGCAGTTCGAACGCGGTCACGCCACTGGCGCCGTAGCCCAGATCGATGACCAGGGGATCGCTCGCCCGGCGCAGGGCAGGAAGTGCCGCGATGAAGCGGTCGATGCGCCGCAGACGATTCGTATTCGTCGTTCCCCGGGTGATCTCGCCAATGGGCATCCGACAATCTAACCACTGAAATATTGCGTCATCCGAAAATAAGCGTCATTGGCCTCAGCCCTAGACTTGACGCATGTCTAAGACCTACACCTTGATTTTGCTGCGCCACGGCAACAGCGACTGGAACCAGAAGAACCTTTTCACCGGCTGGGTCGACGTGCCGCTCAGCGAGCAGGGCGTTGCCGAGGCCAAGCGGGCGGGTGAGCTTCTCGCCGCCAGCGGCATCCTCCCCGACGTGCTCTACACGTCCCTTCTCTCCCGCGCGATCGAGACGGCGAACCTCGCCCTCTCGGTGGCCAACCGGGCCTGGATCGACGTCAAGCGCAGCTGGCGCCTGAACGAGCGCCACTACGGGGCGCTACAGGGCAAGGACAAGGCACAGACCCTGGCCGAGTATGGCCCCGAGAAGTTCGCCACCTGGCGCCGCTCGTTCGACGTGCCGCCGCCCGTCCTGGCGGACGACGCCGAGTACTCGCAGGTTTCGGACCCTCGCTACGCCCACATCGACGGCACCGTTCCCCGCACCGAATGCCTGAAAGACGTCATCGACCGCATGCTGCCCTACTGGGAGTCCGACATCACGAAAGACCTCGCAGCGGGCAAGACCGTTCTCGTCACTGCGCACGGAAACTCGCTGCGGGCCCTGGTCAAGCACCTCGACCACATCTCGGACGACGACATCTCCGAGCTGAACATTCCGACCGGCATCCCGCTGGTCTACCGCCTCAACGAGAACTTCGAGCCCATCGAGCCGGCCGTGTACCTCGACCCGGAGGCCGCCGCCGCCGGTGCCGCCGCAGTGGCGGCCCAGGGCAACAAGAAGTAGTCACTCAGATCACGAAACACAAAAAGGTGCGATCCCCGCGGGGATCGCACCTTTTTCAGTTTCGGGAGTTACTGCTGTCCGACGGGGGCCCACTCGCCGGTCGCAAGGTACTGGACCTTCTTGGCGATCGAGACCGCGTGGTCGCCGAACCGCTCGTGGTAGCGACTCGCCAGCGTCACGTCGACCGTGTCGACCGCGTTGCCCTTCCAGGTCTCGCCGAGCACCGCGTCGAAGACGCTGACGTGCAGTTCGTCGAGCGCGTCGTCATCGTTTCGAATCTCGTCGACGAGGCGCAGGTCCTCGGTTGTGAGGAGCTGCGTCAGCTTCTCGGCCATCGCGATGTCGAGTCGGCCCATCTCGGCGAACGTCGTTCTGAGGCTCTTCTTGACGACCTTGTCCGGGTAGCGGTACCGGGCGAGCTGGGCGATGTGCTCGGCCAGGTCGCCCATCCGCTCGAGGGAGGCGCTGATGCGCAGGGCGCTGACCACGATGCGCAGGTCGCGGGCGACCGGCTGCTGCAGCGCGAGGATGTTGGTGGCCAGCTCGTCGAGGCTGGCGGCCAGTGCGTCGATCTTGTGGTCTTCGGCGATCACGATTTCGGCGAGGGCCACGTTCGACTCGTTGAATGCCGTGGTGGCGTTTGTGATGGCGCTGGTCACGAGGGTCGAGATCTCGACCAGGCGTTCCTGAACCTCTTGCAGTTCCTGCTGGAAAACTTCGCGCATGGGTTGGGATCCTTTCAGGGGGTCTCGCCCGGTATGACGTGTATCTCTAGCCGCATCGTGAATCGTGCGCCTGACCACCCATGATATCTTGCCGTCTTCAGGTTAACTAAAGCCGCCTAATGGCTGAACATTGCTTGAAGCGCACTCAAAAGGCACCCCCCGTCACAAGGCGGGTCGTTCATTCATTACTGTTAGCCCTATGAGTTCAGGCTGGCTGGTGCTCCTTTCTGTGGCCTTGGGCCTCAGCCTGGGGCTTATCTTCATGGCCCTGGTGCACTGGGCCGAACGTCGTGGCCACCACGCCGTCGATACGGTCAGCACTAACGTTCCCGACGGCGTCGCCCAGGTGATCCAGGCCCTTGATTCGGTGGCGATGGTCATCGACCCGTCGAACAACGTCGTCTCCGCTTCCCCGAGCGTCCACACGTTCGGCTTCGTCAGCGACCAGGTGCTGGTGCGGCCGGAGCTGGTCGAGCTGATCGAGCGCAGCCGTGCCGACGACGCGCCCGTGCGCGAGGATCTCGAGCTCGCACTGGGCCCGTTCGGCGACGTCAGCATCCACCTCAGCGTTCAGGTCACCCGCCTCGGCAGCCGATACATGCTGGTCATCGCGGAAGACACCACGGATTCGACCCGCCTCGAGGATGTGCGCCGCGACTTCATCGCCAACATCAGTCACGAACTGAAGACCCCGATCGGTGCGATCGGACTGCTCGCCGAGGCCCTCGAGCCCGCGGCCGACGACCCCGCCCAGGTGCGCAGGTTCGCGTCGCGGCTGAGCACCGAGGCGGTGCGACTCAGCCGGATCACGCGGGAGATCATCGACCTGTCCCGGCTGCAGGCCACCGATGCCCTCGCCTCGGCAGAGATGCTGAGCGTCGATCACCTGATCGCCTCGGCGCTCGATCAGAATCACGTTCTCGCCACCGCGCATCGGATGACCCTCGTCAAGGGCGGCACTCGGGGAGTGGATGTCTTCGGTGACGAAGCCCTCCTGATCCTTGCCCTGCACAACCTCGTCTCCAATGCCATCCAGTACTCCGGTGAGGGCTCCCGGGTGGGGATCGGCGTGACGGTCTCGGCCGATGACATCGTGGAGATCGCCGTCACCGATCAGGGCGTCGGGATTCCCGCCGAAGACCAGGACCGCGTGTTCGAGCGGTTCTTCCGGGTCGACCAGTCGCGCTCGCGCAATACCGGCGGCACGGGCCTCGGCCTCAGTATCGTCAAGCACGTCGTTCAGAATCATGGCGGCGACGTACGGATCTGGTCCCAGGTGGGCCGCGGCTCGACCTTCACCATCCGGCTGCCCAAGGCAGTCGGCACAGCTGTTGCCCAAAAGGGAGAGAAATAATGACGCACATCTTGCTGGTTGAAGACGAAGAGGCGCTGAGCGAGCCCCTGAGCTACCTCTTGACCCGGGAGGGCTACACGGTGACCATCGCCGCCGACGGCCCGAGCGCGCTGAGCCACTTCGAGGCCGGCGGAGTCGACCTGATTCTTCTTGACCTGATGATTCCGGGCATCTCCGGCACCGAGGTCTGCCGAGAAATCCGCACGAGGAGCTCCGTACCGATCATCATGTTGACGGCCAAGGACAGCGAGATCGACATCGTGGTCGGCCTGGAGCTGGGAGCGGACGACTACGTCACCAAGCCGTATTCCACCAGGGAGCTGCTGGCGAGGATGCGCGCGGTGATGCGGCGCCAGACCGAGCCGTTGGATGCCGATGAGCCGATTCTCGAGGGCGGCCCGGTTCAGATGGACATCGACCGTCATACCGTTCGCGTGAATGGCGTGCCGACACCGATGCCGCTGAAGGAGTTCGAACTCCTGGAGCTCCTGCTGCGCAACTCGGGTCGCGTGCTGACCCGTGGCCAGCTGATCGACCGCGTCTGGGGCTCGGACTACTTCGGGGATACCAAGACGCTCGACGTCCACATCAAGCGCATCCGCTCGAAGATCGAGGAGACCCCGTCGGAGCCGACACTCCTGGTCACGGTACGCGGCCTCGGCTATCGGTTCGAGGCGTAGCGGGAGACGCCCCGCGCAGCCGACCCCGGGGGCTTACTGGGCTGCGGGGGTGGCCGTCGGTGCGGGCGTCGCGACCGGAACCAGTGTCGGCGTGGGGGAGGGCGTGGGCGCCAGCCCCTCGTACAGGCCCCAGTTGCTGGTCAGTACGGGCACGAGAATCTGCTGGCCCTCGGTGGTGCCGTACTGGAAGTAGATCGGCTTGAGCGAGCCCGCGGGGGAGTTGATATCGTTCAGCACCAGCTTGGGCTGGTCCTTGGCTCCGAACGAGGTCGACTTGAGGCCCGGGAGCGTGACCGTGCCGTTGACCTTGGTGCCGTTGGACTCGTACTGGAGGTTCAGCGTCTGTGTGTCGGCGCTGCTGTTGTAGAAGGTCACCAGCATGCTGGCCAGCTGGCCGTCGTCGCTGATCAGGGTCGCATTGCGCACGTTGACTGCCCCGACGTTCCCGTTGCTGCCGTTCTCGCTCGTGACGATCTTGGTCGTGGCCTGGGGCGTGATGAAAGCACAGCCCGCGGTTCCGAGAGTGAGCAGTCCGGCCATCAGAAGGGCGCCACCAAGTCGAAAATTCACGAGATTCCTCCAGGAAAAAGATCTGCCCGACGCGCCGGTGATAAGCACTGGACAGGGCGTCGTTAGGTCTTGACAGACACACATGACTTTACCGTATCGGGCACGTGAGGCGTGTCTCCGGTTAGGACACCCTAAGTATATTCTCGCCGTGGTATCCTAGGGGTTGCTGAAGGGATTCACTCCATGCTTTTTGAAGTTGGCGAGACAGTCGTCTACCCGCACCACGGTGCCGCAACGATTTCCGAGGTCAAGACCCGAATCATCAAGGGTGAAGAGAAGGTGTACCTGAAGCTCAAGGTCACCCAGGGCGACCTGACCATTGAGGTGCCGGCCGACAACGTCGACCTCGTGGGCGTGCGCGACGTGATCGGCAAAGAGGGCCTTGACAAGGTGTTCGAGGTGCTTCGTGCCCCATTCACCGAGGAGCCCACCAACTGGTCCCGCCGATACAAGGCGAACCTCGAGAAGCTCGCCTCCGGCGACGTGATCAAGGTCAGCGAGGTCGTTCGCGACCTCTGGCGCCGCGACCAGGACCGCGGCCTCTCCGCTGGGGAGAAGCGGATGCTCGCCAAGGCGCGCCAGATTCTGATCTCCGAGCTTGCCCTCGCTGAGAAGACCGACGAAGACAAGGCCTCGCTCGTACTCGACGAGGTACTGGCCTCCTAGCCAGAGTCCCCGGTGGAGACACCCCGCGTCGCCGTTATCGTCGTCGCTGCCGGAAGCGGCACACGGCTCGGGATGGAGTTGCCCAAGGCTTTTGTCGAGCTCGGGGGACGCAGTATCCTGTCTCGCGCACTCGATTCCGTCTTCGGGATGCAGGACCTCACCCAGGTGATCGTCGTCGTGCCCGAAGACAGGCTCGACGAATCCCGGCTGCTGCTCGATGACTCCGCCGGCGTGGTGGCCGACGCGTGCCTGGTTGTGGCGGGAGCATCGAGCCGCCAGGGATCGGTCGCCGCCGGTCTGGCGGTTCTCGTGTCGGGCATCGATGTGGTGCTCGTTCACG
>CANFBG010000055.1 GCA_947444785.1 Microbacteriaceae bacterium
AAGAAGAGAGCGACCTTGTTGCCGCGGCCGGCATCCACATGGCGATCGACGCAGTTCACGGCCACATTCAGGGTGCCGCCGGCGAACCAGGTGGCGGCGGGCACGGCAAGCTCGGCGTCGGCGTCGGCGTCGGCGTCGAGCTGCGCGGCCGGCTGCCAGGTGTGGGTCGTCTCCCACGGGGTGTTCCAGTCGAGGCGCTCCCGGGCCTGCTTCGCCCAGAACTCGATCGGGTCTGCGGCGGCGCGGGCCCATTCGTCGGCATCGACGTTGGCCTGGGCGGTGAAGGCGGCAGGCGCCGGATAGCGGCGCAACTCTGTCGAGAGATTGCGAATGGTGTGTAGCGTGTTGGGGTCGACGACCTCTGAGGGAGCGCTCTCGAGTGGATCGGTCTCGAGTGGATCGGTCAGGGTCGACATAGGAACTCCAGTGCTGCCAGGGTGCGGGTTATGACAACGCTACGCCGCGGCCCGAGCCCTCGGCCAATCGGCGGTCACGGGCCGTAACGTTCAGGCTGTCGGTGTTACGACCACCGACGGGCAGCGAGTTTCTCGAAGAGGCCGAGGACGGCATCCGAGGTCTTGCCGAGCACGGCCAGCAGCAGGATGGCCAGGAAGATGCGGTCTGTGCGACCGTTGTTGCCGGAGTCGCTGAGGAGGAACCCCAGGCCCATGGAGGCCGCGATCAACTCGGCGGCGACGAGGAACAGCCACGACTGGGCGAGCGCGAGCCTGAGCCCGGCGACGACGGAGGGCAGGACCGCGGGCAGCTGCACGGTGAGGAAGAGCTTGACGCCGTTCAAGCCGAATGCGCGGCCGGCCTCGACGAGCTGGCGGTCGACATGGCGAAGAGCCGCGGCGACGGTCGTATAGACCGGGAAGAAGGCGCCGATGGCGATGAGGGTGATCTTGGACTCCTCGCCGATCTTCAGCCAGAGGATCAGCAGCGGCACCCAGGCGAGGGACGGCACGGCTCGAATGCCGCCGAGCGTGGGCGCGAGCAGAACATTCCACGTGCGGCTGAGGCCGACGATCGCGCCGATGACGAGGCCGATCGAGGCGCCGATGGCGAAGCCGATCAGCACGCGCTGGGTGGAAATAGCCACGTAGAGGCCGAGCAGGCCGCGCTGGCCAAGGTCGACGCCGGCCAGGTAAACGGATTCCGGCGATGGGAACTGCGACTCGTTGACGAGGCCGAGGCTGGTCGCGCCCTGCCAGGCGAGAAGAAGGAGAAGGGGCAGGACGGCGCCGCCGAGAAGCGTGATGCCTCGGGCCGACCCCGCGGCGGTGCTGCGCCCGGGCGCGCTTCTGCGCGTCGAGGTGCTGGTTGCTGTGGGGTCGGCTCCGAGGCTGGACATTCTTACTACTTGCCGATCGCGGAGGGGTCGGCCTTGGTGGCGAACGAGTCGTTGAACAGGCTCTTGATGGCCGCGTCGATGATGGCCTGGCTCTTGACCGCACCCGTGGCGACGAGGCTCGGGCCGATCTTGGTCAGGACCTTGACCTGTGCGTCACCGGGGATGTTGCTGACGCCGAGGTTCGTGCGCTCGGTGATGACCTTCGTGGCGACATTCAGGTCGATCGCCGCGACGGTGCTGAGGATCTGCGCGGTCTCCGCCTGGTTGGCGAGGGCCCAGGCGCGGGCGTGCTCGTAGGCGTTGACGACGGTCTGGGCGACGTCCGGGCGCTCGGTGATGAACTTGGTGGTCGCGTTCAGGAAGCCATAGCTGTTGAAGTCGACGTTGCGGTACAGCAGCTTCGCCCCGCCGGCCTCGGCCTTGGCCATGATCGGGTCAAGACCCGCCCACGCGTCGACGGAACCGTTCTGGAGTGCGGCCAGGCCGTCGGCGTGCTGGAGGTTCTGGATGGTGACCGTGCTCGGGTCGACGCCGGCCTGCTCGAGGGCCTGCTGCAGGAAGAAGTACGGGTCGGTTCCGGTGGTCGCGGCGACCTGCTTGCCGGCGAGGTCCTTCACCGAGGTGATGGGGGAGTTCGCGGGAACGACGATGGCGGCCCACTCGGGCTGCGAGAAGATGTCGATCGTCTGGATCTCGGAGCCGTTGGACTTGGCGAGCAGCGCAGCGGCGCCGGCGGTGGATCCGACGTCGATGGCGCCGGCCTTCAGGGCCTCGTTGGCCTTGTTGGAGCCGGCCGACTTGACCCAGTTCACGGTGATCCCCTGCGGGGCGAGGGCGGCCTCGAGCCAGCCCTTCTCCTTGATGATCAGGCTCAGCGGGTTGTAGGTCGCGAAGTCGATGTTCAGGGTGCCGCCCTGGCTGGCGGTGGCGCCAGCAGTGGGGGCCGTCGCGGCGGAGCTTGCGCCCTCGCCCGCGACACAGCCGGTCAGGAGCACGGCCGCCGCGAGGGCGCCGGCCGCGAGGACCGCGGAGGTGGTTCGACGAATGGTCATGGTTGTTCTCTCGTTTCGTGAGGGGTGACGTGCTGTGTCACTCGGTGGGGAGGGGAAAAGTTGAGGTCAGCCGTGGTGGCGTTCGATGCCGAGGCCCTCGAGCAGCTCGGCCCGAAGCTCGGCCAGCTCGTGTGAGGAGCGGTCGCGGGGGCGGGCTCCCGGTACGGTGACGATGGAGCGGATTCCGGCACCCGCATCCGGCGCAGCGTCGTCGTTACGGCCCAGCAGGACTACGCGGTCGGCGAGCTGGAGTGCCTCGTCGACGTCGTGCGTGACGAGCAGGATGGTGGTGGGTGCGGCGGCGTGGATGTCGAGGAGGAGATCCTGCATCTTCAGCCGGGTGAGGGCGTCAAGGGCTCCGAACGGCTCGTCCAAGAGCAGTACTCCGGGGTTCCGGGCCAGTGCTCGGGCCAGAGAGGCGCGCTGGGCCATTCCGCCGGAGACCTCGCGGGGGCGGTGACCTGCGGAGTCGGCGAGGCCGACGAGCTCGATCAGCTCCCGGACGCGCGCCTGGCCCGCGGCCTTGGGCGTCTTCTTCGGCAGGCCGAGGGAGACGTTTGCCTCGAGGGTGCGCCACGGCAGCAGCCGAGGTTCCTGGAAGGCGAACGCGCAGCGGGAATCGACGCGGGAGACGGGGGTGCCGTCGATGCTGACGACGCCCGAAGTCGGGAGGTCGAGGCCGGCGACGATGCGCAGCAGGGTGGACTTGCCGCATCCGCTCGTACCGAGAATGGCGATGACCTCGCCGCGCTCGACCTCGACAGAGACGTCAGCCAGAACCGTGCGGCTGCCGAAGCTCTTGCCGACGCCCGCGAAGCTCACGCTGTCGGCGGTGTTCGCGATGCGGGTCGAGGTCAGGGTCGACGCCTCAAGGCCTGTGGCAGGACTCAGCACGGTGGACATGACTTCTCCTGACTGGGGCGGGTGGCCAAAGGCCTGATTGGTGTCCTCACACTAGAACAGCCCGGCCTCTGTCAGAGGCCGGGCTGTAACTAAACGTAACTTTGCGAAACGTTGGGGGACGAGCTCCTACTCGTTGACGAGCAGGATGTCGGCGAGGGCGAGACGCTCGCGCGGAGCGATCTCGCGCTCGATCAGCGCGTCGACGCCGAGGGCCTCAGGGGTGTCGAGCACGCCCAGGGCGGTGACCGTGAGAGCGGTGAAGTTGGCGTCGATATCGAAGGCATCGCGCAGGCCCTCGGCAACGATTCCGCCGAGCTGGTGCAGGTGCAGGCCCTCGTGCTGGGCCTGGACGGACAGGTGGGCGACGGCCTGGCCCAGGTCGTAGGCGGCCCAGGGGCGAGCGTTGCCGTCGGGGTCGGTCGTTTCGGCGACGTTGACGATCAGCACCGAGGCGTTCGGGGCCCAGGCCTGGTTGAAGCCCATCAGGTTGGCGGCGATGGCATCGAACGTGGGGGTGCCACGGCGGCCGACGATGAACCGCCACGGCTGCGAGTTCGACGCCGATGGCGACCAGCGGGCGGCCTCGAGGACCGCGGTGAGGGTCTCCTCCGGGATGACGGCGGCAGTGTTGTATGAGCGCGGGCTCCACCGGTCGGCGAGGATGCCGAGGATCGGGGCGCTGGTGTCAGCGGAGCGGAGGATCTGGGTGCTGGTCGAGAGGGTCATTGCGACTTCTTTCGTGCGAGGTGAACACGCGCACCACACGATGGGCGGATGCGCCGAGAGGGCATCCATTGCCCACTCCAATGAATAGCAGTCGATGCTGGGGATATTCCCGGCGCCGATGCCCCGAAGTGCCGACCTAGGAGGCGGCGAGCTCCCGGCGGAGCGCGGCGACGAAGGCGTCGACATCGGCTTCCGTCGTGTCGAAGGCGCACATCCAGCGCACCTCGCCGGTCGAGGGGTCCCAGTCGTAGAAGCGGAAGCTCTCGCGAAGGCGGTCGGCGACTCCGGGCGGCACGATCGCAAAGACCCCGTTCGCCTGGGTCGCCTGGGTCAGGGTGACGCCCGGCAGCCCCTCGACACCGGCACGGAGCCGCTGGGCCATGGCGTTCGCGGCCGACGCCGAGCGCAGCCAGACATCGTCGGACAGGAGAGCGATCAGCTGGGCCGAGACGAAGCGCATCTTGCTGGCCAGCTGCATGTTGAGCTTGCGCAGGTACGTCAGGCCGTCGGTCGCGTCCGGGTTCAGCACGACGACCGCCTCGCCGAACAGCAGGCCGTTCTTGGTGCCGCCGAAGGAGACAAGGTCGACGCCGGCATCCGTCGTGAAGGCGCGGAAGGGCACACCCAGGCCGGCGGCCGCATTCGAGAGCCGGGCGCCGTCCATGTGCAGCGTCATCCCGCGCTCGTGGACGTGATCGGCGATCGCCCGCACCTCGGCGGGGGAGTAGGCGGTGCCGAGCTCGGTCGACTGGGTGATCGAGACGGCCAGCGGCTGGGCGCGGTGCTCGTCGCCCCAGCCCCACGCCTCCCGGTCGATGAGCTCCGGGGTCAGCTTGCCATCGGGCGTCGCCACGGTCAGCAGCTTCAGGCCCGCCACGCGCTCCGGGGCCGCATTCTCATCGGTGTGGATGTGCGCCGTCGCCGTACAGATGACCGCACCCCAGCGCGGCAGCATCGACTGCAGGCTGAGCACGTTCGCCCCCGTGCCGTTGAAGACGGGGAAGGCCTCGACGCCGTCGCCGAAGTGGGCCGCCATGACCTCCTGGAGCCGGGCCGTGTACACGTCCCCGCCGTAGGCGATCTGGTGTCCGCCGTTCGCCGCGGCCAACGCCTCCAACACCTCAGGATGAGCCCCTGCGTAGTTGTCAGATGCGAAGCCCCGGTAGGAGGGATCGTGCAGTCGGCGGGGCATGGGGGTGTCGGAGGTCACGTATTACAGTCTCTCTTTGTAGGCACAGGCTCTGTTGTTACAGGCCGTGCGGGGATCAGGAGGTCTTGGACTCCAGGAACAGCCGGAGCCGGGCACCGTTCAGGCCGGCTGCGTCCCTGTCCCACAGGTCGAGAATCGAGGTCGCCAGAACCTCGATGTCGGTGTGGCTGATGAAGTTCTTCGTCGGCGACTCGCGCCGCATCTCGTCATTGACCAGCGCCTTGACGACGAACCGCACGGCGGCCGCGCGCTGCGGAACAGGGTCGATGCGCCTGGCCGCCTGGTCCCGGAGGAACCCGTCGGCCGTCGCGGACACCCAGGCCTCGGCCGCAGCCTTGGCGGCGGCGTAGTTCGCGTTCGCCGCGGTGGGGTTATCGACCGAGGTGGAGGACACGATGGCGAGTCGGCCGGCCGGGGAGGCCACGAGATCGTTGTAGAACGCCCGGGTGGTGTTTCGAAGCGTCGTGAAGCCGGACTCCAGGGCCTGCCAGTCCTCATCGGTCTGCTCGAGCATTCCGCCGCCGCCGCGGTAGCCGCCCACCAGGTGGATCAGGCCATCGATGGGACCCCAGACGTTTCGGATGCTCACGCCCAGCTCGCCCACGGAACGGCTGCTCTCGAGCGCGCAGACGAACGTCTTCACCCGGGGCAGCCTGTCGTACGCATCGTCGAGGCGGCTGCGGTTGGAGCCGACCGCGATGACGCGCGCGCCCGCGTCGAGTAACGTCTCCGCCACCTTCACGCCGGCCGCGCTCGTCGCCCCGGCGATCAGGATGACCCTGTCTGACACGCTCATGTGTTTCTCCCGCCTCAAGGGCTACCGCTCCGAATTGCCTGTTATGCCCTCCGTAGAGAGTATTACGGCCCCGATCTTCTTGGAGAGCGCCTCGTAGAACATCGACAGCGGGAATTCATCATCCATCAGCGCATCTGTGAGTCCGCCGGCCGGCCCGGCCAGGGGAAGCGCATCTTTTCCCCGCGCCCAGACGGATGCCGGATTCGGTGTCACCGTCGTCGTGACCAATTCGTAGGCGGCCAGCCAGTGGGCGATCTTGGGCCGGTCGATCGAACGCCAGTAGAGGTCGTCTATCGCGGCGCCGAGCGCGATGACCACGTCGGCGACATCGGCCCAGTCGATCGTGAGTTTGGTGTCGGTCCAGTGCAGCACGCCGTGCTGGTGCAGCCAGGCGAACAGCAGCTGTCCGCCGAGCCCGTCATAGTTGCGCACCCGGCTGCCGGAGAGCGCGAAGCGGAAGATGCGGTCGAAGATGATCGCGTACTGCACGAGCCTGGCGTGCTCGAGAAGCACCGCCTCGTTCTCGCTCAGCACGGCGTGGGAGATGACAGAGAGCCGACGGTCGATCGACACGGCCTCCCGGAACGCCGTGAGGTCGCAGCGCAGCTCCTCCAGCGTGTACAGGAAGTACGGCATGCGCTGTTTGATCATGAACGGATCGAACGGCAGGTCGCCGCGCATGTGGGTGCGGTCGTGGATCAGGTCCCACATCACGAACGTGCGCTCGGCGAGGCCCTGGTCTGAGAGGAGACGAGCCGCATCCGCCGGCAACTCGAGCCGCGTGACCTCGGCTGCCGCCGCGACGACACGGCGGAACCGCGCGGCCTCGCGATCGGCGAAGATTGCCCCCCAGGTGAACGTCGGCACGCTTCGGGTGGCGACGGTTTCGGGGAACAGCACCGCCGAGTTCGTGTCATAACCGGGCGTGAAATCGAGGAATCGGATGGGGACGAACAGCCGGTTGGAGTAATCGTCGGCCTCGAGCCTGGCGATGAACTCGGGCCAGATCACCTCGATCAGCACGGCTTCCACCAGACGGGAGGCGGAGCCGTTCTGGGTGAACATGGGGAACACCACGAGATGGCGCACGCCGTTCACCCGACAGGCTGCGGGGTTGAACTCAAGGAGAGAGTCGAGGAAGTCGGGGACGCCCAGCCCCTGGGCGACCCAGCGATCGAAGTCGATGACAAGGGCCGCGAGATAGGACGCGTCATGCGGAAAGCGCGGGGCGAGCGCGGTCACGCTTGCCACGAGCTCGGCTACGAGGGCCGCGGCCCGCTCGTGGTCCTTCGTCGCGGGCACGGAGCCGTCTTTGGCCTGGAGCGCCTGCAGCGCGATTGCCGCCGCCTTCAGGGCCAGCCAGGCGGCGTCCTCCACAACCTCGGGTTCTCCGGTGATGGCAGCGTTCGTGAATTGCGGCGCGGTCAGTCTGGACATGGGAACCTCCGATCTGCATGGGATCTCGCGCCAAATCGGCGCATAGCTTCGAGGCTACGCAGGAAAGCGAGGTGGTTTCCTGCCCCTGATAGCGTTTTCGTGCAACGCGCGGTGCCACCGGGGCGGATTTCTGGCGTTGGACGCACGAATGCCCGTTCCGGTGCTGCCGGAGCGGGCATTCGTGTTGGTCAAGCGGTGTTCTTAGACGATGGCGGCGCGGAGTGCTGCTGCTGCGGCGGCCGGGTCATCGGCGCCGTAGATTGCGCCACCGGCGACTGCGACCTCGGCACCGGCGCGCTGCACCGAACCGATTGTGCTGATGTTCACGCCGCCGGCGACGGAGAACGGAACCTTGGCGTTCTCGCCGTCGGCAAGCAGGGTTGCGAACGTGAAGCCAGGCTCGACCTGCTCGTCAAGACCGGCATGCATCTCGACGAACTGGGCGCCCAGTGCGGTGACCTCGATGGCGCGGGTGACCTTGTCCTTCACGCCGATGAGGTCGACGACGATGCCCTTGTTGTGGGCCTTGGCTGCCTTGACTGCACCGATGATGGTGCTGTCGCCGGCGGTGCCGAGAACGGTGACGAGGTCTGCGCCTGCGGTGAATGCGATGTCGGCCTCGAGCTCGCCGGCATCCATGGTCTTGAGGTCGGCGAAGACGATCTTGTCGGGGTGGGCCGCCTTGATGGCGGTGACCGCGGCGAGGCCCATGGCCTTGATCAGCGGGGTGCCGAGCTCGATGATGTCGACGTGCGGGGCGACCTTCGCGGCAAGGGCGAGAGCATCTTCGGTGGTCAGTACGTCCATAGCTACCTGGAGCTTCATGGGGTCTTCTTTCTGTAGGTGTTGCGGAGGGAGGTGCGAAAACTTGAGGGTGCGCTACTCGATGTTGGCGTGGCGCGGCCAGATGTCATCCGCGGTCTGGCCGGATGCGAGCCACAGGGTGTGGAAGAGGGAGTCGCCGATGAAGACGACCGCCTGCTCGAACAGGCCGCCCGCGTATTGGATGGAGCGGGCTCCGTCGCGAACGAGCTTCTGTGCCGCGGGGATCTCGATGACGACCGTGGCCAGCTTCGCCAGCGGCGATTCGACGGCGGTGGTCAGGGCGACGATGTCGGCGCCGAGTGCCGCCGAGGTCGTGGCCGCGGCCACGATGTTGGCGGTCGTTCCCGAGCCGCTTGCCACGAGCAGCACGTCGCCGCCGGTGATCGCCGGCGTGGTGTCGTCTCCGACGATGTGCACGGTGAGGCCGAGGTGCATGAGGCGCATCGCGGTCATCCGCAGGGCCAGGCCTGAGCGGCCGGCACCCAGCACGAAGACGCGGTCGGCGTTGTTCAGCGCGGCTGCGGCTGCGTCAAGGGACTTTCCCGACTCGCCGGTCGTGAGCTGCGAAAGCAGGCCGGTCGTCTCTGTGACGATCGCACCGAGCGACTCGCCGGCAGACAGTGTCACGCCGGTGGCGGCACTCGTCGTCAGGCGATTCAGAAGTTCAGGGCTCGTGGTCATGTATCTCATACTCCCCCGTTCGGGCAGGCGGTGCGGCCCACCGAATGGGTGGACTTACCTACCCGTTCGGGTAGTTTGGGGTATAGCGGGTAGGCTGATGTCATGTCACTCGTTGATTCGCCCCACCCGTTTGCCGATTCGGCTCCTACCCTTCTGGCTGGCTCGGTGCTACTCGACGGGGTACTCGACGTGCTTGACGGGTCGCTGCTGGATATCGCCGGCTCCTTCTCCCGCATGCTCGCGCCGATCATCGGCCACAGCGCGCTGGTGATCTTCACGGAGGACTGCACGGGTCGCCCGCAGAAGAAGGCGGGGGCGAAGGAGATCATCGACCGGGTGAGCATCGCGGAGCTGGATGCCGTTCGCTCCCCATTGGCCGTGCGTGATCGCCTCATCGGGGAGCAGCGCGAAATCGCCGGTCGGCTTCGCCCGGTCGCCGCCTGGGTCGCACCGACAGGGGCGCTGCTCGTTCTGACCAACCCGGTCATGGCCGACCCGGCGCTCGAGGCGGCGGCCATGGCCCTCGTCGCGAGCGCCTGGAGCGTGGTGGCCCAGAGCATCCGGCACCAGGTTGCCACTGCGGGCCCCGCCTACCTGATGGACTCCCGGTCGACGTCGACCGAGCGGGCCCGGGTGATCGCCGAACTGAGCGACGACCACGCCATGACGTTGGAGTCGCTCCTGGCAGTTCTGCGGTCGGAGCGCACCGGGGACGCGGCAGCCAGGCAGAGCGCAGCCGAGCTCGCCGCCGCCGCCATGGTCAGGCTCCGCTCACTGAGCGATCGGGATCGCTCCCTGGCCGAGGAGCCCGTCGTCGGGGCCTTCGCGCGGCTCCGCGACGATCTCGCGCCACTGATGCGGTTCGGCGGACTCGATGTGCAGTTCGTGGAGCCGCCGGTGAACGGCCGGGCGCTCCCGGGCGAGGTCGCCCATGCCGCCCGGGCCATCGTGCGCGGTGCCGTGCTGGCCCTCGTCGAGCAGCCGGGGGTGAACCGGGTGCGGGTGCAGTGGGACTGTGACGGCAGCAACCTGCTGGTCAACATCCGCGATGACGGGCCCGGCGATCTCCAGTCTGATGGCCAGAGCGTGCGCCAGCTCACCTCCCGGGCGACCGCCCTGGCTGGCACGTTGCGGGTCGAGTCGACCCCCGGCTGGGGCTCGGAGGTCGCCGTGGCGCTGCCCCTGGACGCACCGGCGCTGACGATCGGCCCGAGCGAGTGGGGCCTGAGCGCCCGGGAGCGCGAGGTGCTCGAGCTGGTCGCATCCGGGGCGCGCAATCGCTCGATCGCGGGCACCCTGTCGATCAGCGAGAACACCGTGAAGTTCCACGTGGCGAACCTGCTGCGAAAGGCCGGGGCCTCGACCCGGGCCGAACTGGCCGTGCTCGCGCTCTAGCTCGAACGGGCGGATCAGGACCGGTTCAGCCACGGGCGTAGGAGCCGCGTGACCGCGGGCAGTACCCAGTAGGCCATGATCGGCGTCAGAATGCTCGTCGTGATCAGAACCTTCAGGCTGGTCGCAAGCTCTGCCCAGGCGGGCAGGGTCAGCGTGACCAGCAGCGTGAAGGCCAGATTCACCGGGAAGAAGCCGAGCCAGATGCTCACGGCCTGCTTCCAGCGCGGCGGGCTGCGCACGAGCAGGATGAGGTCGGTATCGACCGTCTCCGCGGGCGGATCGAACCAGCCCTCTATCCCGGTGCGGCGCTCTGTGCGGGCGGCGAGCACGAGGTGACTGCCGCCGGCCAGCCACTCGATGCGATCGGCCGAGGTCTCCCACGCCTCCAGCAGCGTGACGTTCGAGAACCGGTACAGCATGTGCCAGTCCCAGGAATCGGCCGACGCACGGACCCAGCCCGAGCCGAGGAATCCCGGGTACTGGTTCGCGAGGTTCACCCCCGACTGCACCCAGCGGGTGGCGTCGGGGATGTGCGCGGGATCGACCGTGCGGGTGATGGAAACCGTTATGGGAACAGATGGCGGCGCTTGTGGCGCGAGTGCGTCGTTCCCAGACTCTTCTGGAGGCATGCCTCCAGTCTGAGGCCTATTCCTCTTCGCCGTCGTCCTCGTCGAGGATCTCGAGGCCCTCGAGGTCGAGGTCGTCAGAGGGCAGGCCCGCGCGCTCGCGCACGCCGAGGCGGCCGAGGATCAGGAGTTCGCGGGACTCGAGGACATCGGCAAGCTCATCGCGGTCGAAATCGCTCTCGCCCTCGAGCATCTTGTCGAGCATCTTGATGCCGACGTTGAACCAGCGCTGGGCGATGGTGGCGTCGCCCGCCTCGTCGTAGGAGTCGCCGAGGAAGGAGTGCACCATCGGGTCGGCCGGCCCCTCGGCCAGCAGCTGCTTGGAGATGAGCTCGGCCTCCTCGGCCTGGCCGGTGCGCAGCAGGGCGTCGATCAGGTACACGCGCTTGTCTGGGGCGGCCTCGCCCTCGGCATCCTGCGCCTCGATGGCCGCCTCGAGCGAGCGCTCGGGCTCCTCCGCGTCGACGAAGCACTCGGAGGCCGCGACGAAGAGGGCTGCCGGCGACGTGTCGTCGTCGTACTCCGTCTCGGGGTCTCGGGCGAGAGTCAGGAACTCCAGCGCGGCGGCTAGCGCCTTCGCGGGCTCGTCGGCTTCATAGCTGGTCTCATCGATGTAGTCCCAGGTCACTGTCTTAGGCATGGGTTCACGTTAGCGGATACACCGTGGCGGCTACCATGGAAACCGATATGACTACGCTTTCAGTACCCGCTTCCTCGGCGGAATCCGCAGCCCGATCCATTACGGCAGCGGGTGGGCCGACGCCTGGCCACTTCCTGCCGCACCTCCAGGGCCTTCGCGCGATCGCCGTTCTGCTGGTGGTCGTGTACCACTTCTGGCCCGGCCGACTGCAGGGCGGCTACGTCGGGGTCGACGTCTTCTTCGTCATCTCCGGCTTCCTGATCACCTCGCAACTGGCGCGTGAGCTCGAACGAAGCGGACGCATCCGGCTGCCCAACTTCTATGCCCGCCGGGTACGGCGCCTGCTGCCTGCGTCGATGCTCGTGCTCGTGTTCAGCGCCCTGGCGACCCTCTTCCTGATTCCCCTGTCGAGCCTTGCGACAAACCTGCGCGAGATCACCGCCGCAACTTTCTATGTCGAGAACTGGTCGCTCGTCGGGGGAGCCGTGGACTACCTCGGGTCCTCGAACGAGGCCAGCCTCGTGCAGCACTACTGGTCGCTCTCGCTCGAGGAGCAGTTCTACCTGATGTGGCCGCTCCTGCTCATCGGGGCCACCGCCGCGGGCGTCTGGCTCTCCCGGCGGCGAGGCAGGAATGCGTCACGCTGGAATGCTCTGGTCACCGTGGTGGCCGCGGCTAGCATCCTGTCGTTCGCCTTCTCGGTGCTGTACACCCAGACGCACCCCGCCGAGGCCTACTTCAACACCTTCGCCAGGGTCTGGGAGTTCGGCGTCGGCGGGCTCCTGGCCCTGCTGCCGCGCTGGCGGCCGCGACAGGCCTGGCTGTCAAATGTCATCGGCTACGCCGGAATCCTAGCGATCCTGGCGGCCGGCTACATCTTCACGAAGGCCACGATCTTCCCCGGCTGGGCGGCCCTGTTGCCGGTTCTCGGCACCGCCGCCGTCATCGTCGCGCATCACCGCGCCAAGCCCTGGGACGCCGCCCGCGTGCTCAGCGTGAAGCCCCTGACGTTCATCGGGGATATCTCGTATTCGCTCTACCTCTGGCACTGGCCGCTGATCATCATCGCGCCCTACGTGCCGGGCTGGGGCCTCTCGACCTGGAACCGCATCGCCCTGTTCCTGTTCTGCTTCGTGCTGGCGTGGCTGACCAAGAGGTTCGTCGAGGATCCCACCCGCTCATTCACCTACCTCACCGCGCGGAAGCCGCGGGTCACCTTCGTCTGGATGCTGGGGGCCATGGCGGTCGCCACCGCCCTCGTGTTCGGGGTCTCCGTCGTGCAGCAGCCGAAATACGATGCCGCGGCGAGTGAACTCCAGTCCACCGTCTCGAGCATGCCCGCCTGCTTCGGCGCGGCATCCGGGCCGACCAACGGACTCGAGCCGATTCCCGCCTGTGTGAACCCGGCGCTCGCGGGCCAGATAATTCCGAGCCCCGGCTTCGGCAACGCCGACCGGCCGGAGCACACCGAGTGCCTGACCACGCTCAACGACTCACGCCTGAACACCTGCGAGTTCGGCGACACGACGTCGCCCTCCGCGCCCCGGGTGGCACTCATCGGTGACAGTCACGCGTTTGCGCTTATCGATCCGATGATTCAGCTCGCCACCAAGAACGGCTGGCACCTGACGACGTACCTCAAGGGCGGGTGCCCCTGGTCGAACATCCCCCTGACGACTCAGGATGCATTCACACTGTCCTGCGGCGAGTGGCGCGCAGCCCTCGTCGCATCCCTTCAGACGAACGACTCGTACTCGGCGATCTTCACGGCGGCGCTGTCGGAGCACCCGGCCGAGGGCTCCGCCACCGCCGCGGCCGAGACGACCGGCTACAGCGAGGCATGGGCGCAGGTCCTTGGCGACGGCGTGCCCATCGTGACCGTCGTCGACAACCCGCGCTGGCAGGACGACCCGAACAAGTGTCTTCGCTCGGCCGACGCGAGCGCGTGCGGTGAGCCGCGCAGCGAGGGGCTGGGCGGCGCCGATCCGCTGGCCGACGCGGCCCGGGCGGCCGGTAAGAACGTCACGCTGTTGGACTTCTCCGACACCTACTGCGGACCGACAAACTGCCTGCCGGTGATCGGCGGGGCCAACGTCTACCGCGACCAGGATCACCTGACCCGCACCTTCGCGTACACCCTCGCGCCCTTCATCGAGGCGCCGCTGGTGGCGGCCATCGCCCGATCCCACTCATTCGCGAAGTAGGCCGCGACAGATGATCGGCGTACTCACGGGGTTCGGGATCATCGGTTTCGTCATCGCGGTGGGCTACCTCGTGCAGCGGGCGGGCATCCTGAAGGC
>CANFBG010000056.1 GCA_947444785.1 Microbacteriaceae bacterium
ACTTCACCGAGCCCTCGAAGGCCGACGCCATCTACAAACTGGTCTTCGAGAAGGGCATGGCCGTCGACTACCCCCTCACCATCCGGCGCCGGGACGGCACGCTGACCGAGGTCCTGTACAACGCCTCCGTCTATCGCGACGCCGGCGGCGGCGTACTCGGCGTGTTCGCCGCCGCGCGCGATGTCACGCGGATGAGGCAGGCCGAGGAGAACCTGGCCTTCCAGGCCCTGCACGACCCGCTGACCGGGCTGCACAACCGGTCCTGGATCCTCGACATCCTGGGGGTGGATCTTATCGCCGCGACCCGGTTTGGCCATCGGGTCGGGGCACTCTTCATCGACGTGGACCGATTCAAGGTCATCAACGACTCCCTGGGTCACGCCGCCGGCGATGAGGTCTTGATCATCGTCGCAAACCGGCTCGAGGCGACACTGCGCCCCGGGGACCGGGTCGCACGCTTCGGCGGGGACGAGTTCGTCATCGTGGTTCAGGATGTTCAAGACAGCCAGGATCTGCAACGCTTCGCAGGCCGGATCTCCGCCGCAATGTCTGCGGACCTGACGGTTCAGGGCCACCGCCTCGTGCCGAGCGTGTCGATCGGTATCGCCACCTCGACACCGGCCTCGACTCCGGACAGCCTGCTGCGCGAGGCAGATTCGGCACTGTTCGCGGCCAAAGCCGCGGGACGCGACCGCTGGCATTTCTTCGATGAGACCATGCACGCCAAAGCGGTGTCTCGCCTCATCGTCGAGGATGAGCTTCGCAACGCGATCACCCACAATCGGTTCGTCGCGTACTACCAGCCCATCGTCGCCTTGGCCGATGGCCATGTGGTCGGCCATGAAGCCCTCGTGCGGTGGATGCACCCCCGCCGCGGCCTGCTCGAGCCCAAGGAGTTCCTGGACGTCGCCGAGGACACCGGCCTGATCATCTCCATCGGTGCCCAGATACTGGACCAGGTCTGCGCGATGCTGGCGGAGCATCCGGACCTGCCCGGCCCGATCAGCGTCAACGTCTCGGCGGTAGAGCTCGCCGAGCCAACCTGGCTCGCGGCCGTGCGAGACACGCTGAAGAAGCATCGGGTCACCCCCGAACGAATCGTGATCGAGGTGACCGAAACCGCCGTTCTGGGCCTGATCGATACGGCCAGAGTCGCCCTGCAATCCCTTCGAGAACTCGGCGTCGCCATTCACCTGGATGACTTCGGTACCGGGTTCTCCTCCATCTCGGTGCTGCGGGACCTTCCGGCGACCGGGGTGAAGCTCGACCTGCGCTTCGTGTACGAACTCACCGTGGCCGACAGCCAGGCCAACGCCCTCGCGGCGGGGGTGATCGGTCTCGCCAATGGAATGCATCTTGTCGGAATTGCGGAGGGAATCGAAACTCAGCTGCAGGCCGATGTCCTCCGAGCTCAGGGCTGGCAGCTCGGGCAGGGCTACCTCTTCGGCAGGCCTGCCCCGCTCCCCTCCCGGGCAGGCCTGCGCGCTAGACGGCCACCGCCTCCAGGTGCGGCACGAACCTGACGGACATCGCCTCGTAGCCGGGGGTGTTCGACTCACGGGCCACCAGCTCCCGTCCCGAAGGCAATTTACGGCGACGAATGTGGCCTAAATATTTATTGCCAAGTGGCCCCTCATTGGGGGTAAGCTTCGATTCACCCGGCGGGGAACCCGGTCTCTGCAAGGCTTTCAGTTCGATGGCCCTGAGGTGATTCCCCGTGGGCACCATCAACCAATACCGTCGAAAGGCACATCCTCATGTCCACTACTACCCGCGCTTCACTGACGCAGCGCTCCCCGTCCAGTGTCTTCCTACTCTCGCTCGTAACCCTTGGCATCTACTCCATCGTCTGGTACGCAAAAACCCGGGGTGAGCTCAACAGCAACGGCGCCGCAGTGCCGACCACCTGGTTGATTATCGTGCCCATCGCAAACTTCTACTACCTCTGGACCCTCGCCGCCGGCATCGAGAAGGTCACCCGCAGCAGCGCCATGGAGAACTTCATCCTGATGCTCCTGCTGGGCGGCATCGGCCAGGCCATCGTGCAGTCGCGCATGAACAAGTCATAAACGAGCGAGCCACCTGACAGCATGTGATCGAAACCAAAGATACCCGCCCGAGAATTTCTGGGCGGGTATCTTTGTGTTGCCGAAACCTAGACGGACGCGGTCTCCAGATGCGGCACGAACCTGACCGACATCGCCTTGTAGCCGGGGGTGTTCGACTCACGGGCCACCAGCTCCCGGTGCATGAGGGCGTTGGCCTCGGGGAAGTACGCCGCGACGCAGCCGCGCGGCGTCGGGTACGCCACCAGCCGGAACTTGTCGGCTCGGCGCTCCGATCCCTGGAACGTGGAGATGACATCCACCATGGCGCCGTCGGCAAAGCCCATCTCGATGGCGTCTTCCTCGTTGATCAGGATGACCCGACGGCCGTTGGAGATGCCGCGGTACCGGTCGTCCAGGCCGTAGAACGTGGTGTTGTACTGGTCGTGGCTGCGCATCGTCTGCAGGATCAGGTGCCCCGCGGGCGGCGTCAGGTACTCCAGCGGGCTGACCGTGAAGCGGGCCTTGCCGATATCGGTGGCAAAGCTCCGGGTGTCCCGGGGCGGGTTCGGCAGCACGAAGCCGTTCTTGGTCTTCAGCCGGGCGTTGAAGTCGGCGAAGCCGGGCAGCACGCGGGAGATGCGGTCGCGGATGAGGTCATAGTCCTCGGACATCGACTTCCAGTCGATCACGTGATCGGCACCGAGGGTGGCGATCGCCATCCGCGCGACGATAACGGGCTCGGCGAGCAGGTGCTCGGAGACGGGCTCGAGGCGACCCTGCGTCGTGCGCACGACCGACATCGAGTCCTCGACCGAGAGAACCTGGCGGCCGTTCGGGTGCTTGTCGTCGGTGTCGGTGCGGCCGAGCGTGGGGAGAATCAGCGACGTGCGGCCGTGCATGACGTGTGAGCGGTTGGGCTTGGTCGAGACGTGCACGGTCAGGCCGACGCGCTGCATCGCCCCCTCCAACAGCTCGGTGTCGGAGCAGGCGAGCGCGAAGTTTCCGCCCATCGAGACGAACACGTCGACGTTGTTGTTCACGAAGGCGTCGACCGTGTCGACCGAGTCGAGGCCGTGCTTGCGCGGGCTCTCGATGCCGAACTCGGCGTCGATCGAGGCCAGGAAGCTCTCCTTCGGCTTCTCCCAGACGCCCATCGTGCGGTCGCCCTGCACGTTGGAGTGGCCGCGCACGGGGCACGCGCCGGCGCCCGGCTTGCCGAAGTTGCCCTGAAGCAGCAGCAGGTTGATGATCTCCTTCAGCGTGTTCACCGAGTGCGGCTGCTGGGTGAGGCCCAGCGCCCAGCAGATGATGGTGGCCTTGGAGGCGATCATCATCTGCGCGACCTTCTCGATCTGCGCACGCTCAAGGCCCGTGGCAGCCTCGGTCTCGACCCAGTCGATGTTCTTGCGGGCCGCGCGGTAGGCCGCGATGCCATCGGTGTTGGCGTTGACGAACTCGTGGTCGATGACCGAGCCGGGAACGCGCTCCTCCTCCTCGAGCAGCAGGTGGCCCAGGGCCTGGAAGAGTGCGAGGTCGGCACCGACCTTGATCTGAAGGAACTCATCGGCGAGGTTCGTGCCGTTGCCGATCAGGCCCTTGGGCGTCTGCGGGTCCTTGAAGTTGAAGAGCCCCGCCTCGGGCAGGGGGTTCACGGCGACGATCTTGCCGCCGTTGTCCTTGCAGTCCGCGAGCGCGGAGAGCATGCGCGGGTGGTTCGTGCCGGGGTTCTGCCCCACGACGAAGATCAGCTCCGCGCGGTGGATGTCCTCGAGCGAGACCGTTCCCTTGCCGATGCCGATCGTCGGGTTCAGCGCACTGCCCGAGGACTCGTGGCACATGTTGGAGCAGTCCGGCAGGTTGTTGGTGCCGATCGAGCGGGCGAACAGCTGGTACAGGAATGCCGACTCGTTCGCGGTGCGTCCCGAGGTGTAGAAGACGTTGCGATCGGGCGTCGTGGCCCGGATGCTCTCGCCGATCAGCTCGAACGCGTCGTTCCACGAGATCTGCGAGTAGTGCGTGTCTCCGGGGCGAATGACGACGGGATGCGTGATGCGGCCCTGGTTGCCGAGCCAGTACTCGGTCTTGGTGGCGAGCTCGGCGATCGAGTGCTCGGCCCAGAACTCGGGCGTCACCGTTCGGAGCGTGCTCTCCTCGGCCACGGCCTTGGCGCCGTTCTCGCAGAACTCCGCGGTCTTTCTGTGTCCCTGCGACTCAGGCCAGGCGCATCCCGGGCAGTCGGTGCCGTCGCGCTGGTTCAGACGAAGCAGGGAGCGAGCCGTTCGGGAGATGCCCGCCTGCGCGATTCCCCGGTCGAGGGCAACGACTACCGCCGTCAGCCCAGCGGCGTGGGTCTTGGGCTTTCCCACGACGAGATTGTCTTCATTGATGTCTTTAATCGGAGCGCGACGGGTCATAGGTCAATACTGCGCCCGATCGAAGGAGCAAAGAGACAATACGGCCGAACTCACGGGTGGCAATCTGCAGCTTGATTCGGGCGTATGGTTGGCCGGGCGCAGCGGACGTTTCCGAGGCTCACGTCTTTCAAAGGGGAAATCCACATGAGTTGGCTCGACCGTGAACGCACCATCGCCCCACCCGGATTCAATCGGTGGCTGATTCCTCCCGCCGCACTGGCGGTGCACTTGAGTATCGGCCAGGCCTACGCGACCAGTGTGTACAAGACTGCACTGGTGCAGCACTTCCACGTGAGCCTCGTGCAGATCGGGTTCATCTTCTCCCTCGCCATCGTGATGCTGGGCCTCTCGGCTGCGGTAATGGGCACGTGGGTCGACCGCAACGGTCCCCGGAAGGCAATGTTCGTCTCGGCTCTCTTCTGGAGCGGCGGATTCCTGATCGGATCGCTGGGCATCTTCTCGAACCAGCTCTGGCTCGTCTACGTGGGCTACGGCTTCATCGGCGGCATCGGCCTCGGAATCGGCTACATCTCGCCGGTGTCGACCCTGATCAAGTGGTTCCCCGACCGGCCAGGACTGGCCACCGGCATGGCGATCATGGGCTTCGGCGGCGGCGCACTGATCGCAAGCCCCCTGTCGACCGCTCTGCTCGGGCTCTATGACCCCAACTCCTCCTCCGCGAAGTGGGTCGCCAGCGGCGACTCGGTCGGCAAGCTGTTCCTGACATTCGCCGTGATCTACCTCGCCTATATGATGTTCGGCGCGCTGACCATCAAGGTGCCCGCGGAAGGCTGGCGGCCAGACGGCTTCGACCCCTCGAAGGTCAAGGCACGTGCCCTGGTGACGAACCAGAACGTCTCCGCGAAGAACGCGATCAAGACGCGCCAGTTCTGGCTGGTGTGGATCGTGCTCTTCTGCAACGTCACCGCCGGCATCGGAATCCTCGAGCAGGCAGCACCGATGATCCAGGACTTCTTCCGCCAGCCCGACGGATCGTCGCTGGTCAGCGCCGCGGTGGCGGGCGGCTTCGTCGGCCTGCTCTCGATCGCGAACATGGGTGGCCGTTTCGCGTGGAGCGCGACGAGCGACGCGACCGGTCGCAAGCGCATCTACATGATGTACCTCGGTCTCGGCACCGTGGCGTATCTGATGCTCGCGCTGTTCGGCTTCTCGTCGACCACGCTGTTCGTTCTTCTGGCCTTCCTGATCATCTCGTTCTACGGCGGCGGGTTCGCGACTGCGCCCGCCTACCTCCGGGACCTCTTCGGCACGTTCCAGGTCGGTGCCATCCACGGTCGTCTCCTGACGGCCTGGAGCGCGGCGGGAATCGCGGGCCCCCTGATCGTCAACGGGTTCCTCGACGCCCAGGGCAAGCCGGGTACCCTCACGGCGGCGGCCTACCAGCCTGCCCTCCTGACGATGGCGATCCTCTTGGCCATCGGCTTCATCGCGAACACCATGGTGCGGCCCGTGAACACGCGCTTCCATGAGGCCACGAAGCCGACCACGCCCATGGCACCGCCCACTCTCGAACCCGTCGGAGGACTTAAATGACAATCGCCCGAATCACGCTCGTCTGGGCGCTCGTCGGAATCCCCCTCGTCTACGGAGTGATCCAGACCCTGACCCGGGTCACGGCCCTCTTCAACTAGACAAAATAAGACGGATGCGCCGCTCACCTTGTGAGCGGCGCATCCGTCTTTTGCTACGCAGTCGAACAGCACCGTCGAAGCCGGGGTCGGAAGGCCCTACCGGGCGGCGCCGCTGTTGCCTAACGTGAGCCGAGCACGGGTCGAATCGACCGGCGCGAGGCCTCAGACAAGGGAGACGGCATGCAGCACAAGGATGTTCCGACCAGGCACGAGATCGAATCCCTCGCCCGCATCCGGGAACAGGGCTGCGTCTCTATATACCTGCCGTCCGGAGTAACGCCCCCCGAGGCGGACATGGCCAAGGTGGCGCTGAAGAATCAGCTGCGCACCGCGGTCGAGCAGCTGGAGGCCGCGCACGTGGCACCCGAGCTCATCGACGCCATCACGAGCCAGGTGGCCGATATCGATCAGGACCGGGAGTTCTGGCGGTACCAGTCACGCAGCCTCGCACTGTTCGTGAGCCCCACACTGTGTGAGGTGTTTCGTCTCCCGAACATCCTGACGGCCGCCTGCGAGGTCTCGGATCGCTTCTACATCAAGCCGCTGCTGCGGGCCGTGACCTTCCCCCAGAGCGCCTACGTGCTCGCCCTGTCCCAGCACTCGGTGCGCCTCGTCGAGATCTCGGCCGCGGCACCGGCGTGTGAGATCGTCGTGCCGGGCATGCCCAGCGAGGTCGGGTATCCCACCGGACGACTCCAGGCCGACCAGGGGGCGAAGGTGATGATGCACGAGTTCGCCCTGGCCATCCAGCACGCACTCCGGCCCGTTCTGGCAAACTCCACGAAGCCGCTGATCCTGGCTGCATCCGAGCCGATGGCCGGCGTCTACCGGCAGGTCTCCACCTATCCGCATCTCACCCACACGGTGATCCCGGGCAGTCCCGATCTTCGTTCCGCCGAGGAGTTGGCGGCGCTCGCCCGGCCGATTCTGGACGAGCTGAATGCGGCCGAGCTGGCGAGCATCCGGGAGCAGTACAACCAGCGATTCAGCCAGGGCCTGGCGGTGACCGACCTCAGCGATGTCGCCCGGGCGGCGACCTACAACGCCATCGACACCCTCTTCGTCGACATCGACCAGCACATCCCCGGCTTCGTCAATGAACTCGACGGGCGCATCACGATCAGCCCCGAGGATGACGCGAAGAACTACGGTGTCATCGACGAGATCGTGCGGCGATCCCTTCTTGAGGATGCCCGGATCTTCGCCGTGCGTGCCGGGGAGGTTCCCGGCGGCGGAGCGGTGGCCGCGAGCATCCGCTTCAATGTCTGAGCAGTCGCCTGCGACTCAGTAGGCTGGCCCCATGGGAGAAATAATCAACATTCTGCACGTCGTCGGCGCTGTATTCGTCGTGGGTCCGATGGCGATCCTGCCGATGACGGCCATGCGCTCCGTTCGTGCCGGCAACGCCGCGCAGGTAGCGACACTGGCGAAGTCCACCAACCTGTTCAGCCTGCTTTCGGTGCTGGTCGTCGTCTTCGGCTTCGGCGCCCTCAGCATGGCGAAGAAGGAGGACAACTACTCGTTCTCGTCAACATGGGTACTGCTGTCGATCATCTTCTACCTCGCAGCAATCGCGATCAGCCTCTTCGTCGTGGTGCCCGCGCTCCGCAGCGCGAGCGAGGCTCTCGAGGACGGCCCAGCCGAGGGTGAAGCCGCCCCGGCCAAGCCGAGCGGCTACGCCAAGATCGCCGCCGGATCCGGCGTTGTCGCCATTCTCCTGGTGGCTGTGACCGTGCTCATGGTCTGGAAGCCCTAGCCCAGACAAGCCTGTCTGGAAACTCTCGGCTTTGAATCAGCCCCGAGGCTTGGATCTTTGCCGGGGACATGGTTCGCTTCTGTCATGACCGAGTTGCCGATGTTTCCCCTGGGGTCAGTGCTTCTCCCCCACATGCCGCTTCAGCTGAGGGTGTTCGAAGAGCGCTATCTCACCATGCTGTCCCACATGATCGAGGCGGATTCCACGGAATTCGGCGTCGTGTTGATCGAGCGTGGCCAGGAGGTCGGCGGCGGGGAACAGCGTTTTCCGTTCGGTACCGTTGCCTCGATCATCGAGCTGGGCTCCGGTGAGGGCATGGTGGCCGTGACGGCCGCAGGAGGTGCACGGTTCGAGGTCCTCGAGTGGCTCGATGAGAATCCGTATCCTCAGGCCGTCGTTCGGGAGATCGATGAACTCGTGTGGGACGACTCACTGCTTCCCCTCCGCGCGCAGGCCGAGAGCGCCGTTCGGCGCGCCCTCGCCATCGCCAGCGAGTTCACCGAGCAGCGCTGGGCCTCGGTCGTCGAGCTGTCGAGCGACCCGGTCGAGGCCGTCTGGCAGCTGGCCGGCATCTGCCCGGTGGGAGAACTGGACCAGCTCCGCTTCCTCCGTGCCGGCACGATGCTCGAACTCCTCACGGCCGTGCACGAGGCCGGCGTCGCAGCGAGCCAGGAGTACGGCGCCCCGTGGGCGCAGGGCGATGAGGAGCCCGACCTCTAGCAGGCGCTCGTCGAGCGGTGCAGGCGATCAGGCGGCGGTTTCGAGCGCCTCTACCTGCGCGGAACCCGTGCTGTCGCGAAGGACGAGTCGCCAGCGGGAGATCCAGACGCCCACCGCCGCAAGGCCGGAGATGACGATGGCGATCATCAGAACATAGAGCGCGACGGTGCCATAGCTGTTTCCGGCAAGATCCGGATTCAGGAACGGGTACGGGTACCACGGCCGGCCGGTCAGCTGGTTGATGGCCAGGGGCCCGCGCACCAGCGTGTAGATGACCCAGACGATGGGGAACACGATCACCGGCAGGATGGAGCGCTTGGCCAGCGCGGCGCGGCCGGGCACGAGAATCCAGTCGACGAGGACCACGATCGGCACGACGGTGTGCATGACCTCGTTCGACCACTCGAGAGAGGAGCCTGGCGGGGATGGAATGCTGCGCAGCAGCAGGTTGTAGACGATTCCCGTCGTGACCATGTACGCGAAGACCGACACGCGAAGCATCAGGAACCAGTGGGGGTCGGCACCCGTGCGCCGGATCAGGAAGACGGCGCCGATGGAGAAGACGACCGCGGCCAAGAGGTTGGATTCGATGGTGAAGTAGCTGAAGTAGTTCGTGAAGAAGAAGGGGAAATCGGTGACCCCCTCCGATTTCCAGAAGGCGACGCTCGTCATGAGCTGGCCCACGACGGCGGCGACGATCAGAACGGCCATCACCGCCCGAAAGACTGAAATTCCTGTTCTCATGCTCCAGCGGCCCTTCTTGGTGGCGTCGGTGCCACGAGAAGAGATTACTGGGTCAGCTCACCAAGAATCAACGAGCGAGTTTCTTGCCTCGTAGAGTGCGCGGTACTGGCCCAGGTGCTGCCCCCTGTCGCCGGTGAGCTTGTAGCCCTCGGCGCCCATGCTCTGGATCATGCCGGCGAATCGGCCATCACGATGGGCGACCCAGACACCGTCGAATGGCGACGACCAGGCGAGCGGCAACCCGATGGCCGGGCGGGCTCCGAAGCCCTCCTCGTCCGGTATTCCAGAGGTGGAATCCATGATCGCTGCCCTCTCCCTGACATCACACTGGTGTACTTCAATTACATAGGTGATGGGGTCGGAGAGACAAGGGAGTCTGACTCTTTTAACGTCCCTGTCCGGAAACCCGTGTCCCGTAACCGATGCCCCAGGACAGCGACCATGACTCCGCGGGGTTCAGCCAGCGCAAGCCCTGGCCGGTGTTGAACGCGTTGGCGGGGGCGGTCATGGGCTCGATCGCGACGGCCGTGATCGGCCCATCGGCCGTCGGGAATTTGCGTGGCGTGAACGCCTGCACGAAGCCGAAATCCGCGTCTGCGGTGAGCTCGACATACCGGCCGTCCGGGGCGGTGAGGGAGTGCACGCTGCGACCCGTGGCCCCATCGGCACCAACCCGGTCGGCAACGACCCCGCCGAAGCCGTGGTCGAGCTGCAGGTCGGCGATCGCGCGGCCGTGGCGCAGGTCGAATCCCGTGCCCTCCACCGCACGCTCTGACGTGGGGATCATGGCGGAGTCCACCTCGAAGTAGGTCGTGGCCGACAGGGTGAGCGTCAACTCCTCGATGGGCACGTCGCCCACCTTGAGATAGGGATGCGCGCCGACCGCGACCGGCGCAGGCTGATCGCCGAGGTTCGTGATCGTATGGGTCACGGTGAGGCCGTCGGCGCCGAGCTCGTAGCGCACCGCGGTGTCCAGGAGGAACGGGTAGCCGTGCTGGGGGTGGATGCCCGCCGTCAGGGTGACGTGCGTGTCCGAGACGTCGGCAAGCCGGTACGGCGTATTTCGAAGCAGACCATGGCTGGCATTGCCGGTCGCCCGCTCCGTGACATCCAGAAGTTGGGGGATCCCGTGCAACGGCCAGGTGCCGCCCGCGATGCGGTTGGGCCAGGGAACGAGCACGATGCCCGCGCTCATGGGCGGCATCGATGCCTCGGGATAGGACTGCACGACCTCGACCCCGTCGAGCACCAACGCCCGCAGGCCTGCCGCAAGCTCGGTGATTATGGCGCTGGAGGCACCGAGGGTCAGAGGGTACTGGGTTCCGGTGGGGGCGCGCATCCCTCAAGCCTAGGGCTCGATGGATGCGCACCTCTCACGACGCAGGTCGAGGACTCAGAGCTTCTGGGATGCCGCGTCGACGACGTTCAGCACGAGCATCGCGCGCGTCATCGGGCCCACCCCGCCGGGGACCGGCGAGAGGAAGCCTGCGACAGACGCGACCGCCGGGTCGACATCGCCGCGAAGGCGTGCCTTGCCGGTGACCTCGTCGAAGACGCGGGTGATTCCCACGTCGAGCACCGCGGCTCCCGGCTTGATCCAGTCTGCCTGGATGAGCCCGGCGACGCCGACCGCCGCGACGACGATGTCGGCCCGACGCACCTCGTCGGCCAGGTTCTGAGTGCGCGAGTGCGTCAGCGTGACCGTCGCGTCGATGCCCTTGCGGGTCAGCAGCAGGCCGAGAGGACGCCCGACGGTGAGCCCGCGGCCGATGACGACAACGTGCTTGCCGGCGATCGGAATGTCGTAGCGGTTCAGCATCTCGACGATTCCCGCCGGAGTGCACGGCAGCGGGGAGTCAAGCTCGCCCTCGACCCCGAGCACGAGTCGACCGAGGTTCATCGGATGCAGTCCATCGGCATCCTTGGCCGGGTCCATCAGCTCGAGCATGGCGTTCTCATCCAGTCCCGCCGGAAGCGGCAGCTGGATGATGTAGCCGGTGACGTCGGGGTCGGCGTTGAGGCGGGCAATGGCCGCCGCTACCTCGGCCGCAGTCGCCGTCTCCGGCAGATCGACTCGAATGGAGCGGATGCCGACCTCGGCACAGTCGCGGTGCTTGCCCGCAACATAGGAGAGGGATCCCGGGTCGCTGCCGACGAGCAGGGTACCGAGCCCCGGGGTGATGCCGACATCCTTCAGCGCCGCGACGCGCACTGCAAGCTCACGCTTGATTGCGGCCGCGGTCGCAACGCCGTCGAGAACGACGGCGGTGGAGTTCTCCGACACGCTTACTGGACCAAGCCCGGGTACAGCGGGAAGGCATCCGTCAGCACCTTGACGCGGCCGCGAAGGCCGGCAACATCGGCACCGGGCTTGAGAGCCTCGGCGATGATGTCGGCTACCTCGGTGAACTCCTCGGTCGCGAAGCCCCGGGTCGCGAGCGCGGGTGTGCCGATGCGCAGGCCGGAGGTGACCATGGGCGGGCGCGGGTCGAACGGAACCGAGTTGCGGTTGACCGTGATGCCGACCTCGTGGAGGACGTTCTCGGCCTGCTGGCCGTCGAGCGGGGAGTTGCGAAGATCGGCGAGCACGAGGTGCACGTCGGTGCCGCCCGTCAAGACGTCGGTTCCGCCGGCGCGCGAGTCGTCAGCCATCAGCCGCTCGGCGAGGATGCGTGCGCCATCCAGCGTGCGCTGCTGGCGGTCGACGAACTCCGGCTCCGCCGCGAGCTTGAATGCCGTAGCCTTGGCCGCGATCACGTGCATCAGCGGCCCACCCTGCTGGCCGGGGAAGACGTTCGAGTTCAGCTTCTTGGCCAGGGCCGTGTCGCGGGAGATGATGAGGCCCGAGCGCGGACCCGCGAGGGTCTTGTGCACGGTCGTGGAGACGACATCGGCGTAGGGTACCGGCGACGGGTGCAGGCCCGCGGCGACGAGGCCGGAGAAGTGCGCCATGTCGACCCAGAGCAGCGCGCCGACCTCGTCGGCGATGGCCCGGAAGGCTTCGAAGTCGAGGTGACGGGGGTACGCCGACCAGCCGGCGATGATGACCCGGGGCTTGGACTCGAGCGCCTTCTCGCGCACGACGTTCATGTCGACGAGGAAGGTCTCGGGGTCGACGCCGTAGGCGACGGGGTTGTACAGCTTGCCCGAGAAGTTCAGCTTCATGCCGTGGGTGAGGTGGCCGCCATGGGCGAGCTCCAGGCCGAGGATGGTGTCGCCGGGGGTGGCGATCGCGGAGAGCACGGCGGCGTTGGCGGTCGCACCGGAGTGCGGCTGAACGTTCGCGTACTCCGCGCCGAACAGGCTCTTGGCCCGGTCGATCGCGATCTGCTCCGCGATGTCGACGTACTCGCAGCCGCCGTAGTAACGACGCCCCGGGTAGCCCTCGGCGTACTTGTTGGTCAGGACGGAGCCCTGGGACTGCAGGATCGCCCGCGGAACGAAGTTCTCGCTGGCGATCATCTCGAGGTAGTCGCGCTGACGCCCCAGCTCCAGTTCGAGCACCGCTGCGATCTCGGGGTCGACAACCTCGAGCGGCTCGTTGAAGGTCGACGGCAGGCGGTCTGAGTGGACGATTTGGTCAGACATTTAGGCTCCTCTATGACAGAAACGGACAGGGTGAACGTGCAATATCCGGATCGACCCAGGCGCACGGCCGATTTCGTGTCAGTCGCTTCCTGATGGTGACCATCTGAACGCCAGTTGCGACGTGGATAGTTTACACAAACCGCCCCGTGCGAACGTGAGAGCTACCGGGAGGATCGCCGCTCACGGATGATGGATCCCGCCAGGAGACTGCCACCCAGGACGAGTGTGACTAGATAGGTGACAGGCAGTGCGGCCAGGCCGAAGTACTCGAGAATGACGGCCCCGAGGAGAGCTCCGCCGCCGATGCCGATATTGAATGCTGTCGCGTAATACGCACTGGCCGCATCCCGCGCCTTGAGCGACGCGACGTGCAGCAGCCGGGTGCCCAGCAGCGGGGGAAGCAGGCCGAACATCAGGCCCCAGAGAACGAAGGAGGCGA
>CANFBG010000057.1 GCA_947444785.1 Microbacteriaceae bacterium
GACAGCGAGCCGCATTTCGCGGGCTCGGCCCAGAAGCTGAACTGGCTCCGCGCCGGTGTCCTGGGCGCCAACGACGGCATCGTCTCCGTCGCCGCCCTCGTCGTCGGTGTCGCGGGGGCAACCGCGGGGCTCGGCAACAACAACGCACTCATCGCGGCCAGCGCCGCGGGGCTGATCGGTGGCGCGATCTCGATGGCCCTCGGCGAATACGTCTCCGTCTCGAGCCAGCGCGACAGCGAGCGAGACCTTATCGCCAAGGAGCGCTGGGAGCTCGAGAACCTGCCCGAGGAGGAGCTGAACGAGCTCGCCGCGATCTACGCGTCCCGCGGCCTCTCCGCCGAGACCGCCATGCAGGTCGCCGTGGAGCTCACCGCCCACGACGCCCTTGGTGCGCATCTCTCGGCCGAGCTCAACATCGTGGAGGACGACATCGCCAGCCCCTGGCACGCCGCGTTCGCCTCGGCGGTCGCCTTCACCATCGGTGGCCTGCTGCCCGTACTCGGCATCCTGCTGCCGCCGGAGTCGATGCGGGTGCCGATCACGTTCGTCGCCGTCCTGCTCGCGCTCGCCGGCACGGGGTGGCTCTCGGCCTACATCGGCGGCGGCTCGAAGCGGGTCGCCATGACCCGAATCGTGATCGGTGGCGCCATCGCGCTGACCGTGACATTCGTGCTCGGCCACCTGCTCGGCACCTCCGGGGTTGCCGGCTAGCCTGAGTCGATCTGAACCGCAGCAAGACAGCAACCGCCCCTGGCCGACATGGCCCGGGGCGGTTTTTGCGCTCGGCGGAGGATGACCCTCGTTCGAGGGTGGATTTACACGAATGTAACACGTTGTATACAACTAATGACTGGTGTGCGTGATTGTATTCAATCTACGCAAGCCTGATCTGCCAACCGAAAGAGTTGTATGCGCCAGTCATCTCCGCGTTCGTTCCCCCGTAAGCCACGCGTGCTGGGTCGGAGGATCTGGGCCCCCGTCCTGGCCATCGGCCTCGTCGTGATCACGGCCGCCTGCCAGCAGGTTCAGGTCGCCCCCGAGACCGCCCGGAGCGCGGACGTGACGAGCGCCCTGATCGGCGACCGCACTATTCGGGAGGGCGGTGACCTCGTCATGGCGCTCTCCGCCGAGCCGGACAGGCTCGACCCGACAACGTCCTCCTCGCTCTACACGCGCTATGTCATGCAGACCATCTGTCAGAAGCTCTTCGACATCGATGCGTCGGGCGCCGTCGTTCCCCAGCTGGCAACGGCCCTGCCCACGACCTCGGCCGACGGCCTGACGGTGACCATCCCCGTGATGGCGGGAGCTGTGTTCGCAGACGGCACCCCGTTCAATGCCGATGCCGTCAAGCAGACGATCGAGCGCGGCCTGACTCTCGCCGGCTCCTCGCGCCGCAGCGAGCTCGGCCCGATCACCGCGGTGAACGCTCTGGATGCGACGACCGTTGAGATCACCTATTCCCGGCCCTTCGCGCCTCTGACCGCCGCTTTGGCCGACCGTGCCGGGATGATCATGTCGCCCACGGCCCTCGCGTCCGCCGGTGCTGGATTCGGCGACAACCCCGTGTGCGTCGGACCGTTCAAGTTCGCCGAGCGTGTTCCGCAGACCTCCATCACGGTTGAGCGCGATCCGCTCTACTACGACGCCGGCAACGTGCACCTCGACCGCATCACCTACCGCATCATCTCCGACTCCAACATCCGCGCGGCGAACCTGCGCTCGGGCGACGTCCAGATCGCCGACACCATCTCGACCCAGGACATCGGGGCGCTCTCGCAGGAGCCCGGCATCGGCATCCTGCAGGTGGGCTCGCTCGGTTATCAGGCGGTCACGTTCAACGTCGGCAACACGGCGGGCGTCGGCTCTCCCGTCGGAACAATCGACACCCCGCTGGCCACGTCCAAGGCCATTCGCCAGGCCTTCTCGATGTCGGTCGATCGCCAGGCCCTCGTCTCCAGCGTCTTCAGCAACTACGCCGACGTCGCGTGCTCGCCGATCTCGCCCAGCAGCCCGTATTCCACTCCGGCGAGCGAGGCCTGCCCCGCGTTCGACCCGGTGGCCGCGCGGGCGATGCTGGTGGATTCCGGCGTCACCATCCCCTTCCCGGTGACGATGCAGGTCAGCAACAGCCCCGATACGATCCGCTTCGCCCAGGCCCTCCAGGCCTCGGTCGCGGCCAGCGGCTTCGAACTGTCGATCTCGCCCATCGAGTACTCGACCCTGCTCGATGTGCAGACTCGCGGCGACTTCGCCTCCCTGCAGCTCGGCTGGAGCGGGCGGGTGGACCCGCACGGCAACATGTTCAACTTCCTCTCGACCGGCGGTGGCAACAACTACTCGGGCTACAGCAACCCTGCCGTCGACGCGCTCCTTACCGAGGCATCCCAGACGACCGACGTCCCCGCCCGGGCAGAGCTCTACGGCAAGGCCATCACGATCGTGCAGGAGGACAACCCCGTCGTCTATCTGTATCGCCAGCGCAGCCTGACGGCGTACTCCACCCAGATCGCCGGCGTCGAGACGTTCGCCGACGGGGTCGTTCACCTCAGCGGCGCGGCCTTCGTCGAGGCGAAGTAGCAGAGACGATGCCTCGCTACCTCCTCACCCGTCTCTGGCAGTCTGCGATCACGCTGATCCTTGCCTCGATCGTGGTCTTCGTGGGCGTCCGGCAACTGCCGGGTGACGCCGCCCTCGCCATGGCGGGGGAGGAGGCGTCCCCCGAGCGGCTCGCCGAGATCCGCATGCAACTGGGTCTCGACCAGCCGCTCGTGGGTCAGTACGCGACCTTCGTCGGCAACATGCTGCGCGGCGACTTCGGCGCCTCGACCCGCACGGGCACCCCGGTCACGGAGCTCGTCGCGGCAACACTGCCGGTCACCCTGTGGCTCGCGGCCTACGCCCTCATCGTCGCGATCTTCGTCGGGGTGATGCTGGGCGTTCTCGCCGAGCGGTTCCGCGGTCGCTGGCCCGAGTGGATCGCCAACGGGCTCGCCCTGATCGGGCTCTCGGTGCCCAACTTCTGGCTCGGCATCCTGGCGATCCTGTACCTCGCGGTCACTCTGCGGCTCTTCCCGGCGTCCGGCTACACACCGATGGGCCAGGACCCGCTCGGCAGCATCCGGTCCCTGACGCTGCCCGCGATCATCCTCGGCACGTCACTCGCGGCGGTGATCATGCGTCAGACCCGGGCATCGATGATCGAGACCATGAAGACCGACTACGTGCGTACCGCCCGGGCCAAGGGTCTCGGCTCGGGCCGGGTGCTGTTCCGTTATGGCCTGCGCAACTCCCTGATCGTCGTCGTCACGATCGTCGGCCTCCAGCTCGGCGGCCTCATCTCCGGCGCGGTCGTCACCGAGCGCATCTTCGCGCTGCCGGGCTTCGGCAAGCTGACGCTCGACGCCGTGTTCACGAGGGACTATCCCGTGATCCAGGCCGTCGTGCTCATCATCACGGTCGGCTACATCCTGATCAACCTCGCGGTCGACGTTCTGTACTCCGTGATCAATCCGCGCATCCGAGTCGGAGGAGGCTCCTAGTGGCACTCATCACCACAACCGAACCGACATTCAAGGCAGACGTCGAGCTGGGCTCGGCGCGCGGTCGCATCTGGCGCTCGCTCAGGCACAACCCCCTGGGACTCGCCGGCGGCGTCCTCTTGGCGATCGTGGTTCTCGTCGCCATCCTCGCGCCGCTGATCGCGCCCCACGGGCCCACCGAGGTGAACTTCGCGGCTCCCTTCCAATCGCCCGGCACTGTCGGTTACATCCTCGGCACCGACGACCTCGGCCGCGACATCTTCTCCCGGCTGATCTTCGGTGTGCAGGTCTCGCTCCAGGTCGGCCTGCTCTCGGTCGCCCTCGCGGTCATCGTCGGCACCCCGCTCGGCCTGATTGCGGGCTACTGGCGCTGGCTCGACGGCATCATCTCGCGACTCACCGACGTGACCCTCGCGTTCCCGTTCATCATCATCGCGGTGGGACTCGCCGCCATCAACGGTCCGAGCCTCGGCAATGCGGCCTTGGCGCTCGGCATCGCCCAGGTGCCGACGATGATCCGGGTGGTGCGCGGGGAGACCCTTCGCCTTCGGGAGACCGACTTCGTACTCGCCGCCAAGGCCATGGACGCGTCGGGGCTGAGCATCATCTTCACCCACATCCTGCCGAACGCCGGCTCGGCGATCATCGTGCAGGCGACCGTCATCATGCCGGTCGCGGTCATCGGCGAGGCACTGCTCTCGTTCCTGGGACTCGGCATCCAGCCGCCTACGGCGAGCCTCGGAATCATGCTCTCGGATGCGCAGCAGTACATCTCCCGCTCGCCCACCGCGGCGATCTTCCCGGGCATCATGATCGCCGCGATCTGTCTCGGCTTCAACCTCTTCGGCGACGCCCTGCGCGACGCCCTTGACCCGACCAACACCCGCAGAAAGTGACCCGCACAGTGACAAGCAGAGCGACAAGCACAGTGGCCTACACGCCCCCCGCGAAATTCCAGACCAGGCCCGATCTGGCCGGCACCTTCGGCATGACGAGCTCGACGCACTGGCTGGCGACGGCGACGGCGCAGGCCGTGCTCGAGCGCGGCGGCAACGCCTTTGACGCCGCCGTTGCCGGCGCCTTCGTGCTGCACATCGTGGAGCCGCACCTGAATGGCCCGGGCGGCGACATGACGGGGATCTTTGCGGTGGCGGGCCAGCCGGGCCAGTCGGCCCAACCTATGGTGCTGATGGGCCAGGGCCCCGCGCCGCTGGCCGCGACGCGAGAGCACTACCTCGCCGAGGGGCTCGAGCTCGTGCCGGGTTCGGGTGCCTTGGCCGCCGCCGTCCCGGGCGCCGTCGACGCCTGGCTCGTGCTTCTGCGGGACCACGGCACGTGGGAGATGGAGCCGGTGCTCGCGTTCGCCATCGATTATGCGCGCCGCGGGCATCCGGTTCTGGAGCGGGTTGTCGCCACCATCGCGACCGTCAGCACCCTGTTCCAGGAGCACTGGCCGACCTCTGCGGCGCACTGGATGCCGGACGGCCGGCTGCCTGAGGCGGGCGAGTTGATCACCAACGAGCCATGGGCGAGGGGCCTCGACCGACTCATTGCGGCGAGTCATGAAGGCCATGCCGGAGGCCCGGAGAGCCGCGAGGACCGCATCGATGCCGCCCGGCTCGAGTGGCGTGAAGGCTTTGTCGCCCAGGCCATCGTCGACTTCATGGGCGTCACGCACCGGCACTCCTCGGGGACCGACCACCGGGGGGTCATCGCGCCGGCCGACCTCACCGCCTTCGAGGCGTACACCGAGCCCGCAACGACGGTTCAGTTCCGTGGCCACACGATCGCCAAGACCGGCCCCTGGGGGCAGGGCCCGGTGCTGCTGCAGATGCTGACGATCCTCGAGGGATTCACCGACGAGCACCTCGACCCGTCGACCGCGCTCGGCGCGCACACGATTCTCGAGGCAGAGAAACTGGCGATGGCGGACCGCGAGGCCTACTACGGCGACGAATCGGTACCGATGGAGTACCTGCTCTCGGGCGACTATGCCGATTCCCGGCGCGCACTGATCGGCGAGACCGCCTCGCACGAGGTTCGTCCCGGCGTCGTTCCCGGTGTCGAATTCACCCTGCCGCCGCTTCGCGAGGAGTACCTGCCGCCGGCTCTTGGGGCCCTCGGCGGCGACGTCGGATTTGCAGGCGTTGGCGAGCCGACGGTCTCTCCGACCGGCGAGATGCGCGGCGACACCTGCCACATCGATGTCGTCGACCGCTGGGGCAACATGGTCTCGGCCACCCCCTCCGGCGGCTGGCTGCAGTCGTCCCCGACGATTCCCGCGCTGGGCTTCTGCCTCGGCTCGCGCCTGCAGATGACCTGGCTCGACGAGGGTTCGCCCTCCACCCTCGTTCCCGGCAAGCGGCCGCGCACGACGCTGACCCCGACGCTCGTCATGAAGGATGGCCAGGCCGTTGCCGCCCTCGGCTCCCCGGGCGGCGACCAGCAAGACCAGTGGCAGCTGCTCTATCTGCTGCGCACGATCGTCGGCGGCTACACCCCGCAGCAGGCGATCGACGCCCCGGCGCTGCACACCACGTCGTTCCCCTCCTCGTTCTGGCCGAGAACATGGACCCCCGGCGGCTCCGTCGTGGAAGACCGGCTGGGCGAGGCCGTCATCGCAGAACTCGAGGCGCGGGGTCACGTGATCACCCGCTCGCCCGGCTGGTCGCTGGGCCGCATCTCGGCCGTCACGCGGGATGCCGCCACCGGCATCCTGGGCGCCGCCGCGAACCCGAGGGGACACCAGGGCTATGCAGCTGGACGCTGATCGACAGGGTGAGATGGATCAGGTCGCGCATCTGGCGATCCGGGGTCTCGAGGTGCGCTTCGGCGACAACCCCGAGCCGGTGCTGCACGGCGTTGACCTCGAGCTCCGCCGTGGCGAGCGCGTCGCGATCGTGGGCCAGTCCGGTTCCGGCAAATCGACGATAATCGGAGCCATCCTCGGGCTGCTTCCCGGCGACGGCAGGGTGACCGCTGGGTCGATCATGCTCGGAAGCCAGGAGTTGGTGGGCGCCGCCGAGAAGACGCTTCGGGGCATCCGCGGCGCTCGGATCGGCCTCGTGCCACAGGACCCGTCGTCGAACCTGAACCCCGCCATGAAGGTCGGCGCTCAGATCGCCGATGCCCTCCACGCCCACGGCATTCGCGGGCGGGCCGAGATCGCCCGCCGGGTCACCGCCCTGATGACCGAGGCGGGCATTCCCGATGCGGCCCGACGCTCCGGGCAGTTCCCGCACGAGTTCTCCGGCGGCATGCGCCAGCGCGTGCTGATCGCGATCGCCCTCGCCCGGGAGCCCGAGCTGCTGATCGCCGACGAGCCCACCTCAGCGCTCGACGTCACGGTGCAGCGCCAGATCCTGAACCACCTGCAGACCCTCGTCGAGTCGCGGGGCACGTCGCTGCTCTTCATCACCCACGACCTGGGCGTCGCGGCCGATCGCACCGACCGCATCATCGTGATGCTCGACGGGCGCATCGTCGAGGTCGGCACCCCTGAGGAGATTCTGGGCAACCCCCAGCACGAATACACTCGGCGCCTCGTGGCTGCGGCGCCGACGGTCACCTCCACTCCGCGGTTGCCGGCGGAGTCACGCGATGCCCAATCCGAGCCCATCCTGATCGTGAAAGACCTCGTCAAGGAGTTCAAGATCCGAGGCCAGCGCGGCAGCATCCTGCGCGCCGTGAACACCGTCTCGTTCGAGATCGCCCGGGGCTCGACCACGGCCGTGGTGGGGGAGAGCGGTTCCGGCAAGACGACCGTCGCCCGCATCATCCTCGGGCTCGAGGAGGCCACAAGCGGCACGGCACTGGTCGATGGCCTGAGCATCACGGCGAGTCGGGGAGCTGCGCGGCACGCTCTTCGCCGTCGGGTGCAGCCCGTGTTCCAAGACCCCTACGGCTCGCTCGATCCGACCTCGAGCATCGAGCGCCTGATCGACGAGCCGCTGCGCATCTTCCGCGTGGGCGATCGGGCCGCGCGGCGCGTGCGGGTCGCAGAGCTGCTCGATGCCGTGGCCCTGCCCCGGGCCATCGCCCAGCGTCGCCCGAACGAGCTCTCGGGAGGGCAGCGCCAGCGGGTTGCCATCGCCAGGGCCCTCGCGCTCGACCCGGAACTCCTGATCCTCGACGAGGCCGTCTCCGCCTTGGACGTTCTGGTGCAGGACCAGATCCTGACCCTGCTGATGGACCTGCAGTCGCGACTTGGCCTGAGTTACCTCTTCATCACCCACGATCTGGCCGTCGTTCGCCAGATTGCGAATAATGTTGTGGTCATGAGACAGGGAACCGTCGTGGAGAACGACACGGTCGACGAGGTCTTCCTCGCGCCTCGTGCCGAGTACACCCGGGACCTGCTGGGGGCCATCCCGGGGGCCGCCTTTGCCCGCTGACGACGAGCGCTCGGTTCTCCGGCCGACCCCGGGGCTGCAGGACGAGGTGCGCCGAGACATCATCCTCGGCGTGCTGCCGCCCGGCACCCGCATCACGGAGGCATCGCTCGCGACCCGCTACGGCGTCTCCCGCGTGCCGGTTCGAGAGGCGCTCCGAGCCCTCGAATCAGAGGGGTTCGTCGAGTCGCGGGCCAACGTTGGCTCGAGGGTCGCGGCCATCCCGATCGACGATGCCGATGACCTCTTCGCCGTGCGCGAGACCGTGGAGATCGCGATCGCCCGCCGCGCGGCCAAGCGAGCGGCGGCACTGTTCGCCGCCGACGAGCCGCCCGAAGACTGGTGGCGCACGAGACGGATGCTCGCGCGCATCCTGGACGCCGGGGACGCGGCCGTCGAGATCGACGACCTCGATCAGCTGCCCGAACTGAACAGCCGGTTCCACGCCGGCCTTGCCGAGCTCAGCGGCACCGCGTCACTCGGCGTGCTGCTGCGCCAGCTCTCGGGCAAGATCGAGTGGCTCTACGCCTCCGATGAGCATTCCCGGGGCAAGCGGCTCTGGCCCGAGCACCGGGTGATCCTCGCCGCGATCGACGCGGGAGACGACGCCAAGGCGGCAGAGCTGATGGAGTGGCACGTCAGACAGTCCCGCATCGGCTACCTGAGCCGGGCGGGCCTCGGCGTCTCCTCCTCGGAGCCGGCCGTGACCGCCGCGATCGCGACGATCCCGCCCGCTCCGACGGTCTGACTAGCCTGCCCAGAGCGGGGAGATGGCGCTGATCAGCTGCTGGACGCCAAGGGCGCCGAACAGCAGTGCCACCAGGCTGAGGGCCGTGTTGGTGAAGGCCCTGTTCGCCCACTCCTTCGGCACGCGCCTGCCGTTCAGCAACCCCAGCAGCGTGATCGCCAGGAACGGCATGAACAGCGAGCCGAGCACACCGTAGGCCAGGATCAGCGCGATCGGCTGGTCGAGCAGGAACAGCACCATCGGCGGGAACGTCAGCCAGATCACGTAGAAGCGGAAGTACTTGCCGCCGATGCGGGTCGCCGGATGGCCGGACTTGAGCCCGCGCATGTTGCCCCAGAAGTCGGCGAACATCAGGGAGACGCCGTTCCAGACGCCGATGATCGAGGAGAATGCGGCGGCCCAGAAGCCGATCAGGAAGCCGATGCCGACCACGTCGCCGTACCGCTCGCGGAGCACCGTCGACAGGTCGAGCAGTCCGGTGTCACCTGCGCTGAGGGTGATGCCCGCGGCCCGCACGACCTCCGCGCCGACGATCAGCATCGCGACGACGAAGATGCCCGTGAGTACGTAGGCCATCGAGTTGTCGATGCGCATGACCTTCATCCACTTGGGGGTGTACCAGCCCTTCTCGCGCAGCCAGTAGCCGTAGGCGGCGAGGGTGATGGTGCCGCCGACGCCGCCGGCGAGGGCCAGCGTATAGATGATGCCGCCGTCGGGGATGATCGGCACCAGGCCGTTCAACATCGCTGGGATGTTGGGCGCGGCGATGACCGCGAGGCCGACGACCGTGATGAACATCAGGCCCACGAGCACCGCCGTGACCCTCTCGAAGAACTCATAGCGGCCGAACCAGACCATCGCGAAGCCGGCGAGTCCCATGATGACGGCCCATCCGGCCAGGGGGAGGATGGGGAACAGGGCGGCCAGCGGGAGAGCGGCGGAGGACATGGCGGTGGCGCCGTAGACGAAGCCCCAGATCATGATGTAGGGGCCGAAGTACCACGTCGTCCAGCGTCCCAGCGACCGCCAGCCCTCGAAGATCGTCTTGCCGGTAGCCAGGGTGAAGCGGCCTGCGCCCTCGACGAGCACGATCTTGAAGATCACGCCCAGCACCACGGCCCAGAGGAGTGCGTAGCCGTAACGGGAACCGGCGACGAGGGTGGCGACCATATCGGCCGCCCCGACCCCGGTCGCCGCGACGACCAGCCCCGGGCCGATGATCCTCCACTTGGCAGGCGATCCCCCGTCGTTGTCGATCAGGGCTGTCGTGCCGCTGGGCGGACTGGTGGGGCCGTCGTTTTCAGGGGTCATTGGCGGGCCGTCCTAACCTTTAGTGCCCAGGTCGTGGCGTCGATGCCACGGGCATGTGGTGCTCACCTCAACCAAATCTAGGCGACACCTGGCGCTGAACGCAAAGACTTAGGCGAGCTTCTCCGCAAGGAACGCCAGCGTCTCTTCCCAGGCGGCGGTGGCGGCCTTCGCGTCGTAGGTGATCGCGTTGGTGTCGTTGAAGAAGGCGTGGCCGACGCCCGGGAAGACGTGCGGGCGGAAGTCGACCCCGGCATCCGTCAGTTGCGTGGTGACGGCCGGCAGTGTCGCCATCAGGGACGCGTCCTGGTCGCCATAGAACGCGAGCACGGGGCACGCGATCGTGGTCACGTCTGCGGTGGCCGGGGCCTGGCCGTAGAAGGGGACCGCGGCCTTGACCCGGGAGTCGGCGCCGGCCAGGGCGAACGAGTAGCCGCCGCCGAAGCAGAAGCCGGTGACCGCGATGCGGCCGTTCACTCCGGGGGCCGCGGCCAGGTAGTCGACGGCCTTCTTCAGGGCCGCGATCGCCCAGGTGGCGTACTCGGGCACGCGGGCCGGGGCCATCCGGTCGCGCAGCACGGGCTGGGCATCGGCTCTGGTCTGCTCGTCGGCGCTGAAGACGAGGGCCTGCAGCTCGAGGCCGACCTCGGGCACGATGCCGATGCCGCTCATGATGTCGGGGGCGATGACGAGGTAGCCCTCGTCGGCGAAGCGATCGGCGATGTTCGTGATGTTGGGGACCAGGCCCCAGATCTCGTGGATGAGCACGAGTGCGCCCTTCAGCTCGCCTTCGGGCGAGGCGAGATAGGCGGTGATGGTGTCGTCGAGGTCGATCGTGGTGCCCATTGCTGCTTCTCTCGTTGAGGAGGACCCGAGATTGAGACCGGGCGCGTGCTCCGAACTGGAGCCTATCAACCGAGAATCAGCGCACGCGGCTCATCGGCAGGGTCCTGGGGCTGCCGAAGAGCCGGCTCATCCCCGTGACGACGATTCCGCCGGCGGCCAGGATGCCGGCCAGCACGAGAAGCTGGAACTCGGCCGCGATGATGGGCGACGCCCCCGCGAAGACCGCCCCGACGAACGCTCCCGGGAGGGTGACGATTCCCGTCGTGCGGGTCTGGTCGGTCGAGGGGATCAGGGCGGTGGACGCGGCTCGGCGCACCACATCGAGTGCCGCCTGGCGGGGTGTTGCGCCGATCGCCAGCCAGCCCTCGATCTCGTCGCGATGATCCACGATCAGGCCACCGAGCGAGCGGCCCATCAGGGTCGCCACGGTCATCGAGTTTCCGATCAGGATGCCGCCCACGGCCAGCACATAGCGGGGGCTGAATTCCACGGCCCCGGTGGAAAAGATCACCGCGACGGGCACCGCGGTCGACACGACGATGATCGCGGCGACGCCGGCGGAAGCCCTGGCCGCGAGGTCAAGTCTCTGCCGAACGACCCAGCTGGCGGCCGCGACCATGATGACGAGGAACGCCCCGACGAGGAGCGGGCTGGTGATGATGCCCGCGAGCACAAGGCTCAGGATGCCCAGCTGCACGGTGGCCCGCAGGATCGCCCAGGGCTGCAGCCACGGTCGCTCCAGCCGCAGCGCCCTCACGAGGGCGAATGCGACCCCGGCCAGCAGAACGATCGCGGCGAGGGTTGCAACGATCGGGGTCATGATGCGATGCTATCCGGCCACGACTCGCAAGTTACCCCCGGGGGTATACTTGCCCTGCTTCGACTGAATGGCGGGATTCTTGGCGCGGCGGGATAATCAGGAACACGCGATGACGAGTAAGGACGCTTGAATGACGCCCCACGGTTTTCTGGGAACGACGACGGTGCTGCAGAGGCGGGTCGTCAGGGTGCTCGTCGTCGGCCAGATCCTCGGCGGCATCGGCATGGGCGCGACGCTGTCGCTCGGGGCCCTGCTCGCGGAGGAGCTGTCGGGTTCCGCGGCCTGGAGCGGGATGGCGGCCACCATGAGCACCCTGGGCGCCGCGGCCGTCGCCGTGCCCCTGGCCCGGCTGGCGCAGCGTCGCGGCCGGCGGGTGTCGCTCTCCAGTGGCGCGCTCATCGCCGCCCTCGGCGCGGTGCTCGCGATCACGGCGACGTCGATCAGATCATTCCCCCTGCTGCTTCTCGCCCTGATGCTTCTCGGTGCCGGCAGTGCGACGAATCTCCAGGCGCGCTTCGCAGCGACAGACCTCGCCGACAGCTCGTTCCGGGCTCGCGACCTGTCGATCGTGGTCTGGTCTACGACGATCGGCGCCGTGCTGGGCCCGAACCTGTTCGGCCCCGGCGAGATCGTCGGGTCGAGCCTCGGTCTGCCGCCGCTGACCGGCGCCTTCGTCTTCTCGCTGCTGGCGACGCTCGGCGCATCCGTCGTCTATCAGGTCGGGCTCAGGCCTGACCCGCTGCTCGTCGCCGTCGCGGCCCGGGATGCCGCCCGCGACAGGGCGGCCGAGGACTCGGGGGTCGCGATCACGGCTCCCAAGCGCTCCGGCGGGGCGGCTATCCTGCGGGTCAACCCCAAGGCGCGCTATGCCGTGACGGTGCTCGCGCTCAGCCAGGCCACGATGGTGGCGCTGATGTCAATGGCGCCCGTGCATCTCAAGGAGCATGGCGCCACGCTCACGATCGTCGGCCTGACGATCAGCCTGCACGTGGCCGGCATGTACGCGCTGTCGCCCGTCTTCGGCTGGCTCGCAGACCGGTTCGGCCGGATGCCCGTGATCCTGAGCGGCCAGGGCCTGCTGCTGGCCGCCCTGATCTCGGCATGGCTCGGCTCGGACTCGATGATGGGGATGACGGCGAGCCTGATCCTGCTCGGGCTCGGCTGGTCCGCATCCGTCGTGGCGGGGTCGGCCCTCGTCTCGGATGCCGTGGCCATCGAGGATCGCCCCGCGGTTCAGGGCTTCTCCGACTTCTCGATGAACGGGGCGGGTGCCCTCGGCGGCGCCTCGGCAGGGCTCATCCTGTCGGCCGCGGGCTATTCGGGCCTCGGTATCTCGGCGATGGCCCTCGTGGCCGTCGTCGTGATCTACTCGATCGTGCGCATCCGGGAGCGTCGTCGGATAGATACCCCCGGGGGTATACTGAGGTGAGAGGCACTCGCCTCGCCACCGTGACCCTGGGAGACCGACATGTGCCGTGCTGTGACCTGCAAGAAGTGTGGAAAGACAACCTGGGCGGGCTGCGGCCAGCACGTTGACCAGGTCATGCGCGGCGTGCCGAGCGCCAA
>CANFBG010000058.1 GCA_947444785.1 Microbacteriaceae bacterium
CCGCCGGTCCAGACGACGAGGCCGTAGCGAACGAGCTCGCTGTGCAGAGACGCGACCTCGGTGCGCATCCGGGCGATGGCGACCTCGATCTCGGGGGAATAGGTGCTCATCCCTTTTTCTTTCCGCTGCCAACGGCGTCACGCTTGAGCGCCTTCAGCCGGTGCATGACTTCGTTCGTGCCGCGACCGAGGTACTCGTGCAGCAGGGCGTACTCCGCATACAGGGCGTCATAAGCCCTGGCCGCTTCGTCGTTGGGGGTGAAGACGTTCTTGTTGAGCTTGCCCATGGCCTTGCCGGCCGCGCGGACATTCGGATAGGCACCGGCCGCGGCGGCGGCGTGAATGGCCGAGCCGAGCGCCGGGCCCTGGTCGCTGCCGATGGTCGAGATCGGCAGGCGCAGAATATCGCTGTAGGTCTGCATGAGGAACGTGTTCTTGAGCAGGCCGCCCGCGACGATGAACTCCGTTACCGGAACTCCGTTCGCGTTGAAGGTCTCGATGATCATGCGGGTGCCGAACGCGGTGGCCTCAAGCAGGGCTCGGTAGATCTCCTCCGGGCGGGTGGTCAGCGTCGTGCCGAGGACGAGGCCTGAGAGTTCGTGGTCGACGAGTACCGACCGGTTGCCGCTGTGCCAGTCGAGGGCAACCAGACCGTGGGCGCCGATGGGCTGGTCCTTGATCAGTTCAGTGAGATGCTGGTGCACGCTCAGTCCTGCGGCTTCAGCCTCGGCGAAGTATCGGGCGGGAACCTGGTTGTTCACGTACCACGCGAAGATGTCGCCGACACCGGACTGGCCGGCCTCATAGCCGTACAGGCCCGAAACGATGCCGCCGTCGACGACGCCGCACATGCCGGGCACATCGGCGAGGTTGTCCGAGTTCATCACGTGGCAGGTCGAGGTGCCCATGATCGCAACCATTTGACCGGGCTCGACCGCCTGCGCAGCCGGGCCAGTGACGTGCGCATCGACGTTGCCGACGGCGACGGCGATTCCTTCAGGCAGCCCGGTCCATGCTGCGGCCTGCTCGGAGAGCCTGCCGGCGACATCCCCCAGCTGGCCGATCGGATGCCTGACCTTCTCGTTCGCGAACCCGGCGAAATCAGGATTGAGCGCTGCCAGGAAATCTGCACTCGGATATTCGCCGTCCTGCAGTATGCCCTTGTACCCGGCGCTGCAGGCATTACGCACGTATCGGCCGGTGAGCTGCCAGACGATCCAGTCGGCCGCCTCAACCCAGTGGTCCATCCGGTTGTAAAGCTCCGGGTCCTCCTCCAGCAGCTGGAGGCCCTTGGCGAACTCCCACTCGCTGGAAATCAGGCCTCCGTAGCGAGGCAGCCATGCCTCGCCTCGTGCGGCTGCGAGTTCGTTGATCCGATCGGCCTGGCGCTGCGCCGAGTGGTGTTTCCAGAGCTTGACGTAGGCGTGCGGGCGATCGAGGTACTCCGGCAGCTCGCAGAGCGGGGTGCCGTCGGCGAGCACGGGAACCATCGTGCAGGCGGTGAAGTCGGTGCCGACTCCGATTACGCGGGCCGGGTCGATTCCGGCGTTGGCGACCGCGGCAGGCACTGCGCTCTTGAGCACGTCGACGTAGTCCTGCGGGACCTGCAGAGCCCACTCCGGCGGAAGGGCTGCACCCGTTGCTGCAAGGGTCGTGTCCATGACGGCGTGCGGATATTCCAGCACAGCGGAGCCCAATTCGACCCCGTCAGAGACTCTTACGACAACCGCACGGCCGGACAGGGTTCCGTAGTCGATTCCGACGACGTATGAGTCGTGGTCGGGATGGGGTTCAGCGCCACGTTGCGCTGCGGTCATGGTCACTAATCGACTCCCTGGTTCGTCGTTGCCCAGCCTGATCGGCGGTGGCTTATGTTAGCGCACTATTAGTCTCGAAGCGCAAGCCTCGCGATGGGCACAAAATTGCGCGCCAGGTCACAAAGCCTGCGGTGCACTGTATGCGATACCCGGACGGTAGGTTGCGTGGGCAACTGCTGAAAAACGCCCATAAAACAGGAGATGTCATGACAGAAACCAGAAATTTCAACGCCAGCCTTGCGGAATTATTGATCCAAACGTGTGCTGACGAATGATTCCGTGGTCAAGAAAAACTTGTTGACAAACTTTGATAGTGCGCTAACATCGGCTTTCATCACCAACACAAGAAAGGAGTTGCTCGTGACTGAGCCATACACAGTAGTAGCGCTATCGCCGCTGCAAATCCCGATCGTCGAGCCCGAAGATGCTCTGAGGAACACGAAGCGCATCATCGGATTCATGAAGACCGCGGTCGGGGTCGCAGCGACCGAAGGTCACCCGGTAAAACTCGTTGTCATTCCCGAGATGGCGATCCAGGGCATGCACATGGGATTCACTGCGGGAAACCGCGCAGCCGAAAAGAAATTCGCGCGCACCATACCGGGACCCGAAACCGATGAACTCGGCAAGGCAGCCCGCGAACTCGGAACCTACATCGCCGGGGAGCTGTACCTCGTCGCCGACGATGATTTTCCTGATCGGTATTTCAACGTTGCCTTCATGATCAACCCCGAGGGTGACGTCATCTACCGCCGGGCGAAGGCCACCAGCGACGGCTTCGAGGGAGGCACCCTCGGCACCACGAACCCGCATGACCTGTGGGACGAATGGATCCAGAAAAAAGGCAATGGCAACGTCATGGACGCCATCTACCCGGTGGCCAAGACTCCGGACATCGGCAACATCGGCTATGTGATCTGCCACGAGGGCTCCTACGTGGAAATCGCCCGCGGACTCGCAATGAATGGTGCGGAGATCATTATTCGCGCAACCCTCATCGAGCCCCAGACAATGAACGGAATGTGGGAGGTGCAGAACAAGGCGCACGCGCTGTTCAACAACTGCATCGTGGTCGCACCGAACCTGGGTCCGGAACTCGGCCCCGACGGAGTACTGAACGATCTGTTCGGTGGTCGGTCGATGATCGTCAACCAGCGCGGCAAGATCATCGTCGAGCAGACCGGCCTGGCTCCGGGTGACTCGTTCGTCAGCACCGTCATCGACATCGACGCCCTGCGCCGAGACCGTCAGTCCAACGGAGTGTTCAACGGTTTCAAGGACCTGCGTACCGAGCAGTATGCGGCGATCTACGCGCAGCCGATCTACCCGAAGAACCAGTACCTTCACGAGCCCCCGGCGGAAGGCTGGCTTGCACGCGAGCGGGCCACTCGTGCCGAGAACATCAAATTGCTCGAAGAGCGAGGCGTGTTCACCAAGCTGAACGACTAGAGCGAAATTCAACCGGCAGGTCACTGCGAAGCGGTGCCTGCAATCACTGTAAGAGATTGCCAAACAAAGGAGTAGGACATGATCATTACAAATAAGAAGACCGGAGCACGCGCACGACGCGTCTCTGTGATCATCGCCGTGGCCGCGGCCTCGGCCCTCGTTTTCAGCGGGTGCGCCCGTGGGGGAACGGATGCCAGCGCAAGCGTTGACAAGACAGCGAAGGCGACGGGCAAAGGGCTCGTTATCGGCTGGAGCCAGCGCGGCATCAGCGGGAGCGACTGGTGGAAGACCCTCGTGGACGGGGGCCAGTCCGAAGCGACGAAGATGGGCGCGAAAATCGAACTGCTTGATGCGAACGGCGACACCGTGCGCCAGAACGCCGACATTCAGACCCTCATCACCAAGGGCGTCGACGTCGTCATCATGAACGCGAACGACCCGATCGGGGTCGGCCCGTCCGTGGCTGCACTCAAGGCTGCCGGAATCCCCTTGGTCACGGTGAACTCAAACCTTGACCCATCACTCGTCAAGGACATGTACTGCTACGTCGCCGAAGACCAGGGCTACACCGGGGCATTGGCAGGCGACGTTGCGGCCAAGAAGGCCATCGAGAAGTTCGGCAATAGCGGTGAGATAAAGGTAGTCGGAATCGGCGGCTTCCCCGGCGACGTCATCAGCGACCTGCGTTACAACGGGTTCCTGAAGGGTTACGAGGACTACATGAAGGCCTACCCGGGCATCAAGACCACGAAGCTCGAAACGAAGTACGGAGAGTGGAAGCCCGACAAGGCTCTGGCGCCGATCCGCGACGTGGCAACGGCGAACCCCGACCTCAAGATCGTCTTCAGCATGAGCGACGTGATGCAGGGCGGAATCGAGCAAGGCCTCCAGCAGGCCGGCCTCTGGGGCAACGGAGTGATGGTGGCCAGCTACGACGGGGGCATGAACTCGGTCAAGGAAATGATCGACAACCCCACCGGTCCGCTGCAGGCCACCGCCTCGAACCAGCCCTGGGATCAGGGCGCAACGGCCGTCAAGATGGCGCTTTCGGCGTTCAACAATGACGCGACCGCGTGCCCGAAGAAGGAGATCTACATCCAAACGTCGGTCGTGACGCCCACGAACGCGAAGGAATACTACAAGCCCGAAGACACCTACGTGCGGGCAAGCAAGTAGGTCAGGTTCCAATAACAGTCGTTGCGCCCAGCGAATCCGTTGGGCGCAACGACCCCAACTCACAATCAAGTGAATGAGGTATGACATGAGCGCCGACGACATTCGACGCGGCTCCGACATCGAGGAGCTCCGGATTGAAGGACTCACCAAGGGATACCTCGGGGTTCAAGCGCTCAAGGGCGTCAGTTTCTCGGTCAAACGCGGAAGCATCCACGCCTTGGCCGGACAGAACGGCGCCGGGAAGTCAACGCTCGTCAAGATTCTCTCGGGCGCGGAAATTCCCGATGGCGGTTCGATATTCCTCGGCGGAGAGTTGATGCGCTTCCGAGAGCCAACTGACGCGCAGAAGGCTGGAATCCATACCATCTACCAAGAACTCAGTCTCGTTCCGTCCCTTTCGGTCGCCGAAAACATCTTCCTGGGTCAGTTGCCCACTCGGGGCGGCACCGTCGTTCACTGGGGCGAAATGCAGATACAAGCCCGGGCAGCACTGGCTCGAGTCGGGTTCGACCTCGATGTGCGCCTCCCCGTTTCTTCATTCTCGGTCGCAGAGCAGCAGGCGATTGAACTCGCCAAGGCCCTGCACAAGGATGCTCGCGTCCTTCTTCTCGACGAGCCGACATCCACGCTTCCGCTTCCGGATGTGGACCGCCTCTTCACTGTTCTGCGCCGGCTCGCCGACCAGGGCGTCACTCTGCTGTACATCTCTCACCGCATGGACGAGCTATACAGTCTCTGCGATGCCGTCACCGTGTTGCGTGACGGGATCACGGCGGCCGACCTCAAGACCGCCGACACCAAGCCGGCGGATGTCGTCACGGCCATGGTGGGCAAGAGTCTCGAAGGATCCATTGCGGATGCCGCGCTTCGCGGAGAGCGCAGTCCCCGGCTCGGCGCGGGTCGCTCCGAAAAAGTCCTGATGTCTGCGCATGAGTTGGGTGAGGAAGGTCGTGTGTCCAACGTGTCCTTCGATCTCTTCGAGGGCGAAGTGCTGGGAATCGCCGGCCTGATCGGCAGCGGGCAGTCCGAACTTGCCGGCCTCCTCGCCGGGGCACGCAAGAGGACTGCAGGTGTGATCAAGCTGGATGCCCGCGGCGTGGTTTTCAAGTCACCGCGGGATGCGATCCGGCGTGGCATTGGACTCCTGCCACAGGATCGCAAGTCGCAGGGATTCATTCCGGACATGGGCGTCGCGGGCAACATCACCCTTGCCAGCATGTCGATGTTCAGCCGCTTGGGTGTCATCAACGGCAAGGCGGAAAGACGCGCCGCCCGGGACATGGTCGAGCGGCTTGGAATGAAGGTAGCCAGTGTCGGTCAGCCCATGAAGACCCTGAGTGGCGGTACACAACAGAAGGGCATTCTGGCTCGCTGGCTCGTGCGTTCCGCTCGTCTGTTGATCTGTGACGAGCCGACCCGCGGCGTCGATGTCGGCGCCAAGGAAGACATGTATGAGCTCATTCGGGACTTTGCGAGAGAGGGCGGCACGGTCATCATCGCAAGCTCCGAGATCACCGAGGCCATGATGTGCGACCGGGTGCTGGTCATGGCGAGGGGGCGCGTTGTCGCGGAATTCGATCACGACGATATCGACCCCCAAGGCCAGGCCATCCTCGAGCGCTTCGCCTGATCCGGCGATACAACCCAAATCCTTACCAAATCACAGAGAAGTGACGGGAACACAATGTCAAACAACACCCTTAAAGCCCCGGTGCGCCTCCCAGCCGACGGCGCCTCCGGAGCACGCACCAACTCACGCGATACCTTCAAGCGCATTCTGCCGAAGAGTTACCTGGTGTTGGTCCTGATCTCGATCATCATCATCGGCTACTACGTGTCAGAGGACTTTCTGACTGTGCGCAACGCAGAAAACGTGATCGCAGCCGCGTCTATCGTCGCGGTTCTCGCCGTGGGCCAGTTCTTCGTCATCGTCACGGGCGGCATCGACCTCTCCGTTGGATCAATCCTCGCGATGTCCACCGTCATTGTGGCGCTCACGCTGCAAGCGGGCTTGGGCGCGGGCATTTCCGTGGCGGTTACCCTGGCCTGTTGCGGTTTTGCGGGCCTCATAAATGGACTTCTGGTCGTGTGGCTTCGTATTCCGCCGTTCATCGCGACCCTCGCCATGATGAGCGCCATCAAGGGCTTCAGCTACATCATCCAATCCACGAGCCTCATCCAGATCTTCAACGACACGTTCATCGACCTGTTCTCCCGCGGCACGAGCCTGGGACTCCGGAACCCCGTCATGATCTTCCTCGTCGTGGCAATCGTCGCCGCGCTCGTGGCAAAGTTCACCACCTTCGGTCGTTCGCTCTACGCGATCGGAGGCAACCCGGAAGCGGCTCGACTCTCCGGACTGCCCGTGCACCGCAACCTGTTGATCACGTACACGCTGTCTGGCTTGCTCGCCGGCCTGGCGGGGCTGATCGCAGCGAGCCAGCTTCGACAGGGCAGTTCACTGATCGGCATGGGCTACGAGCTGGATGCGATCGCCGCCGTTGTCGTCGGTGGCGCGTCCCTGATGGGCGGAAAAGGTGACCCGATCAGTGCCGTCATCGGAGTTTTCGTACTCGCCACCATCATCAACATCATGAACCTCGTGGGGATCTCGTCGGAGCCGCAACTCGTCATCAAGGGGGCCGTGATCATTGTCGCCGTGTTCCTCTCGAGCGCCGGCGGAGTGCAGCGGATCAGCGGCTTCTTCTCAAAACAGTTCGGTCGGCGAACCGCCGCGGTCGCAAAGTAGTCACCGATGCCGAAAGCATCCACCGACGAAACAGCGCGCGCTTCACGGGGAGCTCGCATGATCGACGTCGCTCGCCTGGCCGGGGTGTCTCAGCAAACCGTGTCCAGGGTGATCAACGGCAGCACAAATGTCGCCCCCGAAATGAAGGATCGCGTGGAAGTTGCCATTGGGCAACTGAAATATCGGCGCAATCCTGCGGCGCGGGCGTTGGCCACGAATCGAACCATGAATCTCGGAATCATCAGTTTCGGACTCACCCAGTTCGGGCCGTCGCTGGCACTCAGCGGCATTGCGGATGAAGCTCGGCGTGCCGGTTATGCCACCACACTCGTCACACTGGGCGACGTCGACCGCGGTTCGATGCGAGCTGCCGTGGAACACCTGGTCTCCGATTCGGTCGATGGGATCGTCGTCTTGGCGCCTGTCGAGGCCGCACTCGATGCCATCGCCGGGATTTATTATGCCGGCGTGCCCCTCGTGGTTTTCGAACCCGGCGGCCGGGAGGGCGCCACAAACATCACGACCGACGAGGTCGAAGGAGCCAGTGTGGCGACCCGGCATCTGCTCGACCTGGGACACGAAACTGTCTGGCAGGTGGCGGGGCCGAAGGGGTGGTTGGGAACCAGGGCGCGGCTGCTGGGCTGGTCACGGGAACTCGCACAGGCGGGACGCGTGACCAACGAGGTTTTCGCGGGGGACTGGACGACCCAGTCTGGATATGACGCGGGACTGCTCATCGCCGGGAACCCTGCCATCACGGCTGTTTTCGTGGCCAACGACCAGATGGCCCTGGGTGTCCTCAAGGCACTCGCCGATAGAGGCCTCAGGGTGCCGGAGGACGTCAGTGTCGTCGGTTTCGACGACGTGCCGGAAGCCGGCTACTACAGGCCGGCACTCACCACCGTTCGCATCGACTTCGAGGAGGTGGGCCGCCTCGTGGTGAAGCGAATCCTCGACCTGATGCGAGGTGCCGCGCTCGTTTCTATTCCGCACGTCTCTGCGAGCCTCATCATTCGCGGCAGCACCGCACCACCCGTCAATTCAACGGATTCACACGAGAGAAAGAGAACACCATGAACACTCGGCCATTCGGCAAGACAGATCTCACCGTCTCATCGGTGTGCGTCGGAACCAGCGCCCTGGGCAGTTTCCCCGCCCAGTACGGCTACGAGGTCGATTCTGAGGTCGCAGTCGCGACGATCCGTCGAGTCTTCGACGGGCCATTCAACTTCATCGACACCTCCAATGAATACGGCGGAGGCGACAGCGAACGACGGATTGGCCAGGCGATCCGTGAGAACGGCGGCCTGCCGGAAAACTTCGTGCTCGCCACGAAGGTCGATCCGACCCCGGGAACGGCCGATTTCTCAGGCGACAGGGTACGCCGCTCGGTTGAGGAGAGTTTGGAGCGCCTCGGGCTCGATCGCCTTCAACTCGTCTACCTGCACGACCCGGAGAAATTGTCGTTCGAGGAGGGTGTCGAGCCGGGCGGTCCCCTCGAAGCTTTGATCGCACTCCGCGACCAGGGGGTCATCGACTACATCGGGGTGGCAGGCGGGCCCATTGAACTGGAGCTGAAGTATCTCGCAACGGAGGCGTTCGATGTCGTGATCAGCCACAACCGGTTCACGCTCATCGACCAGTCGGCCGAACCGCTTCTCGACGACGCCGCTTCGCGTGGAGTGGCTTTCGTCAATGCCGCGCCATTCGGCGGCGGAATGCTGGTCAAGGGTCCCGATGCCGTGCCCACTTACTGCTACGCGCCAGTAAGCGGCGAAACGCTTGCACGGGCCAAGCAGATGCAGCGAGTCGTCGAATCATACGGAGTTCCGCTGGCCGCCGCAGCGCTGCAGTTCTCACTGCAGGATCCGCGCGTGGGCGCCACCATCGTGGGCATGTCTGAGCCAGGGCGGATAGACCAGACCGCGAAGCTGTCCGACTGGCTCATCCCGAACGAGCTGTGGGACGAACTCCTTCCACTGGCACGCCTCGGCCGCGCCGGCGTTCTCTGATCTGTTCCTCGACGTCCCCTAGCATGTTCCCTAAATTCATTATAGGAATGAAGAAATAATGACAACTCACAAGAACCCTCTGCCCGTCGATGTCGTCATCGTGGGTGCCGGCGCCGGCGGAGCGACTGCAGCGAAAGTGCTCACCGAGGCTGGACTTCGCGTCGTCGGACTCGAGCGCGGACCGTGGCTGAAGCCGGAGCACGCCTCCGGCGACGAGCTCAAATTCCTCAATCGCAATTTCATCTGGCAGGATCCCAAGCTCAAACCCCGCACCTACCGCCAGAACGAGAGCGAAGAGGCTGTCATCACGAATTTCTCTGCCACGCCGCAGGTGGTCGGTGGCGGAACCACGCACTGGGGAGGCATGGTTCCTCGCATGACAGTCAACGACTTCAAGATGCGTTCCCTGCACGGAGATGTGCCGGGATCAAGCCTGGTTGACTGGCCGATCAGCTACGACGACCTTGAGCCGTATTACACCCGGGTGGAGTGGGAGTTCGGTACCTCCGGCCTTGGTGGTGCCAACCGGTGGGAGGGCCGCCGCAGTCGCGGCTATCCGACCAAACCTGCGCCCCTGAGCCAGATCGGCCGCAAGTTCGCAACCGCCATGGACAAGATGGGCCACAGCACATTCCCCATGCCCCAGGGCATGGTCACGGAGCCGTATCGGGGTCGCGAGCCGTTCAGCGAGAACGGATTCTGGCAGCAGTACCCCGACCCCGGAACGGGCAAGTCGTCGACACTGATCAGTTTCATTCCGGATGCGGTCGCCACCGGCCTCTACGACCTGCGCTCCGACTGCTACGTCAGCGAGATTCTCGTGGACCGGACGGGCAAGGCCACCGGTGTGCGCTACCAAGACGAAGACGGCAACGAATTCGTTCAGAAGGCAAAGGCAGTGATCGTTTGTGGAGGGGGCATCGAGACCCCGCGCCTTCTACTCATGTCGAAGTCGGCGCTTTTCCCCGACGGCCTGGGCAACGGCAGCGGACAGGTCGGCCGGAATGCCACGTTCCATCAGTACTCGTTCTCCGTCGGGCTGTTCGACAAGGAACTCCATGACCCGCTCTACGGCTGGTCGGGCCACTACATGAACCTCTGTTCGTTCGACTTCTACGAAACCGATGAGTCGCGGGGCCACATTCTCGGTTCGCTGATCTTTCCCTCAATGCTGGGACACCCGGTGAACTGGAGTTTCCCCGGGCGCCCGACCTGGGGCCAGGCTGCGAAGGACGCGGATCGAGAACTCTTCAACTACAGCATGAAGATCGGGATTCTTCTGCACGACCTCCCCGTGGAATCGAACCGGGTTGACCTTGACCCGACTGTCACGGACGCGTGGGGTCTGCCCGTCGCCCGGATCACGCACACACCACACGCGAATGACTTCGCGCAGGAGAAGTGGCAGATCAAGAAGAACGGCGAGATCCTCGAGGCTGCCGGAGCAAGCAAGGTCGTCCCCGTGAACATGGAGCGCATCACGGGCAACACCTCCCACGAGCTGGGGACGGTGCGCATGGGCAATGACCCGGCGACATCCGTCGTGGACCGATGGTGCCGTTCTCACGAGGTTCCCAACCTCTACGTGTTCGATGCGAGCTTCTTCCCCACGGCGACGGGCATCAACCCGGCGTTGACGATCATGGCCAACGCCTGGCGGTGTTCAGACCGCATCATTGCCGTCGATTCGCGCGGTTGGTCCAATGACCAGTAGTAGACACCAGATTCAACGATCCCGATTTCAGAAAAGGAGATAGAAAATGGGACAGGCAGAATGGGTTACCGTGCCGATTTCGACACGAGACGTCAAGACACCGCTCTTTTTCACTGACCATGAGTGGGACACCGTCGAGGCCGCAGCGGCCCGCATCATCCCCACCGATCGTCACCCGGGTGCGACAGAGGCGGGCGTCGTGCGATTCATCGACTGCATGTTGGCTGGAACGCAATTCATCTTTCCGGCTGCGGACGGCAATGGCTTTCTCCGTATGGAGGGACTCGAAGAGGAGGCATGGCAAGCCCGCATCCAGAACCGGCGCGACTTCTATCGAAACGGAGTCGCCGAACTCGACACGATTTCGCGGAATGACTTCGGGGCCCAGTTCGTGGATCTCGCGGAGGACACGCAGGACCGGGTCCTGGAAGCCATCTCGGGTAAGGACAAGCCTGCCCCGTTCGTCTTCACGGAGTCAGAGGGCCAGGGCAACGGCGGCGCACCCGCCGGCAACCAGCCGGTGAATGAGGACTTCCTTGAATTCTTCCCGCTGCTCGTTCTGAACACGAGGCAGGGATTCTATGGAGATCCGGTCTACGGAGGCAATGACGACCGGGTTGGATGGCGGGTGATCGGGTTCCCCGGTCCGGCTTCATTGAAAGCCACCATGGACGGAAGCTACACAACGGTGGAATACATGATTCCCCAGGCGGAGTGGCCCTACGCACAGCATCCCGCTGTTCTGCGGTACGGCAACCGGTAGGGAGAATGGCCGGCCGGGTGAGGCATCCGACTCTCCCGGCCGGCATTGGGCATAATCGAGTGATGTACTTCTCTTCCGCACCCTTCACCCGCGCGGGGCGTCCCGAATGACGGGAGATCGCGCACCGGCAAGCCGCGGAGTCCGGATGATCGACGTCGCCCGGCTTGCCGGCGTGTCCCAGCAGACGGTTTCACGGGTGGTGAATGAACATGACAACGTCGCGAAGGACGTTCGCGAGCGTGTCGAGCTGGCGATCAAGCAGTTGCGATATCACCGCAACCCGGCCGCGAGAGCCCTGGCGACCAATCGGTCGATGAACCTGGGTGTCATCACCTACGCACTCCCGGTGCACGGCCCGGCGTTCGCAATGTTCGGTATTGCGGAGGAGGCGAGGCGAAACGGATACGCCACGAGCATCCTCAGTATTGCGGATGCCGATGCGACCAGCATCCGTGCTGCGATCGATGTTCTGGTTGCCGACTCCGTCGACGGCATTATCGTTCTAGCCCCCATGACGGCCGCGGTTGCGGCTCTGCGCGGGCTCGACTCCGAGGTGCCCGTGGTGAGCTTTGAACAAGGTTCTCCGGCGAGTTCCATGGTGGTGTCGATCGATGAGGCACTTGGCGCAAAGCTCGCAACCAAGCACCTTCTCGACCTTGGTCACGAAACCGTCTGGTTCGTTGGCGGTCCGCCCGGGTGGATGGCATCCGACTCGCGCAGGACGGGGTGGTTGTCCGAACTGGCCGATCGTCATCGTCTGGTGAATCCTGAAATCACGTCGAGCGACTGGAGCGCTGAGTCCGGCTATCGCGCCGGCCGCATGATCGCTGACAACGCGTCAATTACCGCCGTTCTCGTGATCAATGACTCGATGGCCCTCGGTGTGATGAAGGCACTCAGCGAACGGGGTATCGCCGTTCCTGGCGACGTCAGTGTTGTCGGTTTTGATGACGTCGAAGAGGCTCGCTTCTACCAGCCAAGCCTGACGACCGTGCGCCTCGACTTCAACGAGGTTGGCCGGCTTGCCGTCGACCGGGTTCTCCGCGTGATGCGGGGCGAACCCGCAGAGACGATCCCCATCCTCCGGCCCGAGTTGAAGATCCGTGACAGTAGTTCTGCGCCGCGGCCAGGGTCTGTCGGGACCGTCCCTATGGGAATCGGGGCAGGGGAGACCGCCGTGCATGCAGAGTCGTCCCTCTGAAGAGCGACCCCCTGAATCCTGATGCACAACTATGGATGGGGCATCCGTAGTTCATATCCTGGTCGAGTCGCTGCCCTCGAGAGTCCCCGTTTTCTTGGCGATCTGACACAGCGCCGGACCCTACTTGTTCGCAGACTCCAGCGCGGCAGCCATTGCATCAATGCTCGCGGTGGAGAGGGCGTAGTCGATTGCCATCACGCTGGCCCCGATGATTCCGGCATCGAGGCCTGCCCGGGACTGGGCGATGGTGAGATGTTCTGTGGCCAGCG
>CANFBG010000059.1 GCA_947444785.1 Microbacteriaceae bacterium
CGAAGAGCACAGTGATCACGCCGACAGCGAGGTAGGTGGCCCGCGGAACGACCTTCTTCGGGTCCTTGGACTCCTCGCCGTAGATGGCAGTGGCCTCGAAGCCGATGAAGGAGGCGAACGCAAACGCAAAGGCGATTCCGGCGGAGCCCGTCAGGCCGCCCGCCAGGATCTCGGCGGGCGAGAACGAGGCGAGGAAGTTCACGCCCTCCGGTCCGCCGTTGCCGAGGATGGCGATCGAGGTGATGATCAGGGACGCGAGCTCGAGCAGCATCAGCACGCCGAGCACCTTCGCTCCGACGTCGACGCTCAGCAGGGAGAGCACGGTCACCACGACCCACGCCAGCAGCGACCACGCCCACCAGGGCAGGATGCCGACCTGGCCGGCCACGAGGCCGCCGAAGAAGCCGAAGATGGCGAGCTGCACGGCGACGTAGGCGAGGATCGAGACGAATGCCGAGGCGATTCCGGCGTGGCGGCCGAGGCCCCGGCCGATGTAGGCGAAGAAGGCGCCCGCGTTGGTGACCCGCTGGCTCATCGCCGCATAGCCGACACTGAACAGCAGCAGGGTGAGCCCCACGGCGAGATAGGCGCCCGGAGCCGCAGCCCCGTTGCCCAGGACGATCGCGACGGGGACGGCCCCGGTCATGCCGACCAGGGGGGCGGCCGCGGCCACGACGAAGAATACGATGCCGAGAACGCCGAGCCGGCCCTTGTGCAGGGCGGTGGTGGCGTCGCTGTCGGTCACAGATTGAGTGTGCGCCATGAAAAGTCTCCTCATTGAGTCTGGCGGTGCTGCGCTCTAATAATCATCCGTACCCGAATGACCTGAGGAAACAATGGCGCATCTCGAGTCCCACGTCAAGTCGTTCGCATGCAAATCTTCAGATCGTTTGCATGCGAACAACATGGGAAATCGGATACACTCTGGCCGTATGACCTCACTTCAAGGCTTCCTGCCGCCGCTGACCCCTCGTGGCACCAGCGCACTCGTCCCGAACCCGCCGTGGTTCTACTCCGGAACGCTGCTCACTGTCGAGTACCGCACCGCCGTCGAGAACGTTCGGGCTATCCTGCCCCCCGATATCGACCTCGCCCCCGAAGACCCCGGCGCCGTGGCCTTCATCTGGGCCGACTGGCAGAGCTGCAGCACGGGCGGACTCGAGCTGCTCGACCCGATTCGATCGCAGTACCTCGAGGCATTCGTCGTGGTGCGTTGCTCGTACCAGGGCCAGACCTACAGCCGCTGCGTCGCGATCTGGGTCACCAAGGACTTCGCAATCGGCCGCGGCTGGTTCCAGGGCTACCCCAAGAAGCTCGGCTCGGTGCACGTCACCCGCCTCTTCAACCGAGGCAAGGCCACGCCGCGTCTCGAGGCCGGCGCCCAGCTCGGCGGAACCCTTGCGGCGTACGACCATCGCCTCGCCTCCGCCGTCGTGACACTGAGGGAGCCGAGCGAGAGCAACGGCTTCGTCAACGGCCACAAGATGCTGCACAACCGGTCGATGCCTTCGATCAGCGCCGGCCAGGGCCTCTCCCTCGACCAGATCGTGACCATGGGCGGCACCGACCTTGACCTCGGCCAGTCCTGGCGCGGAGACGCCGAACTCGTTCTCGGCGACTCCCCCTGGGACGAGCTCGGCTCGCTGCTGCCCGTCGGCGAGATCCTTGGCGGCTACTACCGCGAGGTCGGCACGACGTTCGCCGGCGGCGACCTGCTCACCGATCGTTCACGCCCCATCTAGCCTCCCCGCAACTGCGAAGCGCCCGTGCCTTTGGGAAAAGGCACGGGCGCTTCGTCGTTGTCGGGCTAGTAGGCCTCGAGGTACTCGTCGATCTCCCACTGCGTGACGTCGCGGGTCGACGGGTCGGGCGTCTCGGCCTCGTACCGCTCGACCTCGTCGCGCTTGATCACGGCGAAGACGTCGACGATCATGCCGCCGACGATCTCCCGCAGCTCGACGCTGGCGCCGAGTGCGTCCAGGGCCGCCGACAGCGACGTCGGCAGCACCGCGGCCGCCTCGTTCTGATACGACCAGCCGTCGGCCGGGGCCGGGGCCGGCAGCTTGCGCTTGATGCCGTCCAGGGCCGCGGCGAGAATGGTCGCGATGACGAGATAGGGGTTCGCCGACCCGTCGCCCACCCGCACCTCGAGCCGCGATCCGCCGCCGCGCTCGGGCGGAACGCGCAGCATCGTGCTGCGGTTGTCGTGGCCCCAGTTGGCGCGGTAGGGGGCGAGGGTGTCGGGGCCGAGACGCTTGTAGGAGTTCACCGTGGGGTTGGTGAAGGCCACGAGGGGCGCCGCATTCGCCAGAATGCCGGCGATCATGTGATTCGCCGTCTCGGTGAGCTCGCCATCCGGATGCGCCATCAGATTACCGCCGTTGGCGTCGATTACCGAGACGTGCAGGTGGAAGCCGCTGCCGCCCTCGTCTGTCCAGGGGCGGCCGAGGAACGTCGCGACCTTGCCGCGGCGGGCGACGATGTCCTTGATGGCCGTCTTGAACAGGAACGTGCGGTCGGCGGCGCGAAGGGCCTCGCCGTGCCAGAGGTTGATCTCATACTGCGACGGGCTGAACTCGTGGTTGCCGGCGAAGGTCCCGATGTCCATCTTGTCGAGCATGCGCAACAGGTGCAGGAAGAGGCCATCGGGATCGACCCATGCACCCGTCGTGTAGACGCGACCGGTGGCCGAGATCGAGCGCTTGTAGCCGTGCTCCCCCTCATCGCTCTTCTCGGCGATGTAGAACTCGAGCTCGGGGCCGACGACCGGGATGAGGCCCAGCTCCTCGTACTGCGCGAGCACGTGCTTCAGCACCGACCGAGGGGCGATCGCGCTCGGCGAGCCATCGGGGTTGTAGGCATCGGCGATCGCGAGGGCAACGCCGGGCTCCCACGGCATCATCGTCACCGAGGATGCATCGATGCGGCTGACGAGGTCGGGCAGCCCGCTCGACATGATGTCGTTGCCGTCGAGAACACCGCCCCGGGTCGTCGTGACCCAGACGCCCTGGCAGAACGCGGGGCCATGGGCGGCCGAGGTCTCGAGCTGGCTGACGAGCATGTCCTTGGAGCGGGTGATTCCCAGTACATCCGGGAAGATAACGCGGAGGACGTCGATGCCTGATGCCTCCAGCAAGAGGCGGAGGGCTGCCACATCGGTTGTCATATGGGTGATTCCTTTGCACGACATTGTGAGAATGGAAATATCGTTCGGGTAAGAACGATTAGTGCGATACTAGGCCACCAGCGGCAAGAGTTTGCAACCGGTTCTGATTTCACTGACTTTCGAGGAGACCCACTTCATGTCTGAGAAGACCCGTCGTGCCCTATTCGTGCAACACGATCACGTTAGCCCGACGGGCGCCGTGGGCGAGCGGCTTCGAGAGCGTGGTTTTGAAATCGACGAGGTCCAGATCGTGACCGCCGCCGACTTCGCAAACCCGAACGTCACCTTCGCCTTCCCCGACTCCGGAGGCTACGACGTGGTGATACCCATGGGCGCGCCCTGGGGCGCCTGGGACGATGCGTGCATCGGCAACTGGCTCACGCCCGAGATCGCCTGGCTGCGGGCGGCCGTTGAGGCTGACGTGCCCGTTCTCGGCATCTGCTTCGGCGGGCAGCTTCTCGCACGCGCATTCGGCGGCACCGTGGCACCCGCGCGCCGTGCCGAGATCGGCTGGACCGCCGTGCACAGCGACGAGCCCAAGATCGTTGCCGCCGGTCCGTGGTTCCAGTTCCACTACGACAGCTGGAGCGTGCCGCCCGGGGCCGTGGAGATCGCGCGAAACTCCAGCGCATCCCAGGCCTTCACGATCGGTCGGAGCCTGGCCGTGCAGTTTCATCCGGAGCTGACCGGGGCCATGCTCCAGGGCTGGCTGACGGAGGGCGGCAGAGCGAAGGTCCTGGCCGACGGCCAGGATCCCGATGCCCTTCTGGCTCACACATTCGCCGAGGAGGCGGCCGCGCGACGTCGCACGGCCGACCTCGTCGACGCCTTTCTCGATCGCATCGCCCTGATCTGAACCGAACTGATCGGGTCTTGGCACGGCTGGGCTGCGCTCGGCTGCGCTGGGCTGCGCTCGGCCTAGGCCAGCTCGACCCGAACCGGGAAGCGCTTGATGCCGTTCACGAAGCTGCTGCGAAGTCGCGAGACCTCACCCGTCGACTGCATGCCCGAGATGCGCGGCAGGAGGTCCTCGAACATGATCCTGATCTCGAGGCGCGCCAGGGCGTTGCCGAGGCACATGTGCGGGCCGCCGCGGCCGAACGACATGTGCTCGTTGGGGTTACGCGTGACGTCCATGCGGTAGGGATCGTCGAACATCAGGGGATCGCGGTTGCCGGCGGCGAACCAGGTGAGTACCTTGTCGCCCTCCTTGATCGCCTGGCCGTTGATCTCGGTGTCTTTGTTCGCCGTGCGGCGGAAGTGGTAGACCGGGCTCGCCATGCGCAGGAACTCCTCGACGGCCCACGGGATGAGCTCGGGCTTCTCCTGGAGCAGGGCCAGCTGGTCGGGGTTCTGCATGAGGTAGTTCATCGAGTGCGTGATGGTGTGCCGGGTCGTCTCGTTGCCGGCGACGACGAGCAGCAGGAAGTAGCTGTTGAAGTCGGTCTCACTCAGCGGGATTCCGTCGGAGGGCGTCTCGTTGGTGAGGCGTGAGACGAGGTCGGTGCCGCCCTTGCCGCGGCGCGCATCCGCCAGCTCATGGCCGTAGTCAAAGACCTCCTGGGCCGCGGGCGACTTGAAGGGAAGCAGACGGTACTGCTCGCTCTCCTCGGAGTCGGAGAGCACATCGGCGTGCTCCGGGTCGGTGTTGCCGACCATGCGGTTGCCCCAGTCGATCAGCCGGTAGATGTCGGTGTCGGGAACATCGAGCATTCGCGCCAGCACCCGGATCGGGAAGTCGGCGGCGACCTCTTTCACGAAGTCGAACTCGCCCAGCGCGAAAGCCGCGTCGAGGGTCGTCGCGGTGAGCCCGCGCAGAAACGTCTCGTAGCCAGCGACGGCGCGCGGGGTGAACTCGCCCTGCATCAGCCGACGGAGCGAGCGGTGCCTGACCCCGTCCGTCTCCAGCATCGAGCGCCGGGCGTCGAGCTGCTCCTGGTCGAGTTCCTCGAGGTTCGCGCCGCCACGCTGGCTCGAGAAGGTGTCGGTGTCCCGGAGCACGCCGACGATATCCTGATACTTCGTCAGCGACCAGAAGCCGTGGTTGGGCGAGTCCTCCTCGCTCCAGTGCACGGGGGAATTCGCCCGCAACTCGTCAAAGAGCGGGAACGCCTCGCCCCTCTCGAAAATATCCAGGTCGGCAAGGGTGACATTCGCCAGTGAAGTCATCACATTCTCCAAGTTGATAGGCCCCGAAGTTGTTCGGGTACGAACAATGTATACCTACCGGGCCGGATGCGCACGGCGAAGTAAGCTCGACCGAGAACAGCTGAAGCAATCACAGGGAGAAATCATGGCCGGACCGCACACTCTCGGGGAGACCGAGCGCCAGGTCGTCGACCGGGTCGGCCAGCTTCCCCTGGACTATGCGGCCATGGCCGTCGTCTCGAACCTGTTTCGCGCATCCAACGCCGTGCGCAACCATCTGGAGCGCACGGTGCTGTCCTCGCAGAACATGTCCTGGACCGCGTTCGTCGTGCTCTGGGTCACCTGGATCTGGGAGCCCATCGAGACCCGCAACGTCGCGCTGGAGAGCGGAATCTCCAAGGCCACGCTCACGGGGGTGCTGACGACACTGGAGAAGCGCGGGTGGGTCACGCGCGAGAAGAGCGAGACGGATGGCCGCCTCGTGCTGGTGCGAATGACCCCGGCGGGACGCGAGCTCATGCAGGCACTCTTCCCGGAGTTCAATCTCGAGGAGCAGCGCGTCGTCGAGAGCATCGACGCGGGCACCCTTGACACATTCGCCGACCTGCTGCGCGCGGTGACCGCAAGCGTGGAGCCGGCCGCGAGCTCGCCCGACGAACCGCCCTCGAGCCAGGACCGCTAGGAGCCGAGCCGAGCCTGACGCACGAGCTCCTCGAAGAGGGCCGCCTGGGCAGGGTCTGTCGCCGCCGTATCCTCTGGGTGCCACTGCACCCCGACCGCCCACCCGGGCCCGTCGAAGACAGCGGCCTCGGGCACGCCATCCGCGGCCCGGGCGACGATGTCAACTCCCCTGCCCGCCAGATCTATTGCCTGGTGGTGATAGCAGGATGCGCTCACCGCCGGGCCGGCGAGGCCGAACAGTTCGTGCCGGGCATCAAAGACGACGTCGTGGGTCAGATGGCGATGGTGAACCGCAAGGTCCTGCACGAGGGTTCCACCGAGCACCGCATTGACCACGTGCAGCCCCCGGCAGACGGCGAGCAGCGGGATGCCCGCCGCGAGCGCGAACTCGGCACACTCGAAGTCCGCGGCATCCTGCAGCTCATCGACGTCGTAGACGTTCTCGGCCCGCTCCCGCAGCCCGAAGCGCGCCGGGTCGATGTCTCCCCCGCCGGGCATCAAGACGCCGTCGAAGCCCTCAAGGCGCGCCGCCCAGTCGGCGCCGGCGACCGGCAGCAGCGTCACGGGATCCCCGCCGGCCGCCCAGACCGCCTCCAACAGCGCTCGCGCATTCACCAGCGCCCGATAGCGAAGAGCCGATGTCTGCTCGGCGAATCTGCCGATGACGGCAATGCGAGGGCGAAATTCGGAATGCGCGGCAGTGGGCATCGAAGGGGCTCCAGACGGGGTGAAGAAAGGATTCTCGCCACGGTTGTTCAGAGGCCGTCGCTATGGGTATGCTAACTCATTAGTATCCGAACGATTCTTTCCGAACGATTCAATGACGAGTACTTCGAAGCAGGGACATTCACCGCATGACCTCTATAGCTGTTGCCGGAACACCGGTCGACACCCGGCACTTCATCGGCGGAAGCCGGGTGGCCTCCGACTCGACCTACACGAACACCTCCCCCATCGACGGGAGCTTTCTCGGCGAGATAGCCCGGGGCGGCGCCCACGAGATCGACCTCGCCGTCGCCGCGGCCAAGGCGGCCTTCCCCGCCTGGGCCGCGACACCGCCGGCTGAGCGCGCCGCGGTGCTGAACCGCATCGCCGATCTGGTCGAGGAGAACATCGAGGCGCTCTCGAATATCGAGACCCTCGACAACGGCGGCCTGATTCGAAGCAACCGCCGGGGCGTCATGCCCCGGGTCGCCCACAACCTGCGCTTCTTCGCCGACTGGCTGGTGAACCACCTCGGCCACCCCGACTTCGAGACCCGCGGCCACACGAATCACATCTCGTGGGATCCCTCGGGGGTCGCCGCCCTCATCACCCCGTGGAACGCCCCGCTGATGCTGGCCACGTGGAAGATCGCGCCCGCGCTGGCGGCCGGCGACACCGTGGTCCTGAAGCCTGCGGAGTGGACCCCGCTCACGGCATCCTTCTTTGCCGACCTGACAAAGAAGGCCGGCCTGCCCGACGGTGTCTTCAACGTCGTGCAGGGCTACGGCGCCGAGGCCGGGGCCGCGCTCGTCGCCCATCCCGATCTCAGCCGCATCTCGTTCACCGGCTCGGTGCCCACGGCAAAGTCGATCGCCCGCGCGGCGGCCGAGAACCTGACGCCCTGCAGCTTCGAGCTGGGCGGCAAGAGCCCGTGCATCGTGCTGGAAGACGCCGATCTCGACCTCGCGGTGACGCTGGCGATAGAGCAGTACGACAACGCCGGCCAGGTCTGTCTCTCGGGCACGCGGCTCCTCGTTCATGAGAGCATCGCCGAGGCCTTCACCGCGGCATTCACGGCGAAGGCCGCCACGCTCGTTCAGGGCGATCCGCGGGATGCCGCCACCGACATCGGCCCCCAGGTTCATCTCAAGCACCTCGACCGCATCAAGGGCTTCGTCGACCGTGCCTCGGCGTCCGGCCAGAACATCGTCATGGGCGGCACCCCGAACGAGGAGCTCGGCGGTGCGTACTTCCGGCCGACCCTCGTGCTCGAGCCCACGCCCGGCAACGAGATCGTGACCGCGGAGGTGTTCGGTCCGGTGCTGACGCTTCAGACCTTCAGAACGGATGCGGAGCTCATCGCCCTCGCCAACGGCACGGAGTTCGGCCTCGCCGCCGTCGTCGTCTCGGGAGACCGGGCGCACGCCGACCGCATCACCAGCCAGCTCGTGGCCGGCACCATCTGGGTCAACTGCTTCTTCGTGCGCGACCTGCGGGCCCCCTTCGGCGGCTCGAAGAAGTCGGGCACGGGCCGGGAGGGCGGAACCTGGTCCTTCGACTTCTACGCCGACGTGAAGAACACCGTCGTGGCCCCCACCGGCTGGGCGGATGACAAATGACCAACTCAGCAGCAACCGAATCTGAAGGAAGAGACACCATGGGATCAGTAGTCGGCCTCGGCCTCATCGCGCACGTACCAACCATCATGCTGCCGGAGGACGTGCGCATCGAGCTCAACGAGGGCAAGGACATCACCCTGGTCGCCGGGCTCGAGAAGCTTCGCCGCGACTACTTCGAGAACGATGACTACGACACCGTCGTCGTGCTCGACAGCCACTGGGCCACGACCGTCGAGTTCGTCATCACCAGCCACGAGGACCGCAGCGGCCACTTCACCTCGGAGGAACTCCCCCGCGGCATGAGCGGCGTGCCGTACGAGTACAAGGGCGACCCGGAGCTGGCTCGCCTCGCCGAGGAGTTCGGCGAGAAGAACGGCACCTGGGTGACCGCGATCGACGACCCCTACCTTCCCGTGATGTACGCCACGATCAACCTCTGGGACTTCCTCGGCAAGGGCCTCGACAAGCGCTGGGTCAGCCTCAGCGTCTGCCAGACCGCCACCGACGAGGACATGCTGCGGGCAGGTCGCGCCCTCGGCGAGGCCATCGCCGCCAGCGGCCGACGAGTCATCCTGCTGGCATCCGGCGCCCTGTCCCACACGTTCTACAAGCTGCGCGACCTGCGCAAGCACGAGATGAGCGACCCGAGCCACATCTTCTCCGCCGCGGCCCGGGAGGCCGACCTCGAGCGCCTCGAATGGATGAAGGCCGGCGAGCACGGCAAGATCCTTTCGACGATGCCCGAGTTCCACACGTTCCGCCCCGAGGCGATGTTCGGCCACTGGCTGCTCGCGATCGGCGCGGTCGGCGAGGAGAACTGCACCGCCCCCGGCGTGCTCTACAGCGACTACGAGAACTCCATCGGAACGGGCCAGGTGCACGTCTGGTTCCCGAAGCCCGAGGCCGGCTTCCCCGCGGCAAAGGACCTGGTGCTCTCCCGTGACGCTTAGTCCTGTGCGGGAATACCGCCGCATCCTGCTCGATGGCGCAGCCGTTCAGATGCGGCGCCACGGCGACACCCTCGTGGCCGCCGACGGCCGGGAGATCGGCGTCGATACGGCGCTGCACCTTCCCCCCACCGAGCCGTCGAAGATCATCGCCGTGCACCTGAACTACGCGAGCCGCACCGAGGAGTTCATGACGAAGCTCCCCGCAGCACCCACGTACTTCCACAAGCCCATCACGGCGCTGAACTCCCACAAGGGTGCCGTCGTTCGGCCGCTCGGCTGCAAGTGGCTGAACTTCGAGGGCGAGATCGTGATCGTCATCGGACGCACCTGCCGGAACGTCTCGCCCGAGGAGGCCAGCGACTACATCGCGGGCTACACGGTCGGCAATGACTACGGCCTGCACGACTTCCGCGACACCGATGCCGGCTCGATGCTCCGGGTCAAGGGCAGCGACACGCTGGCACCCGTCGGCCCCGGGCTCGTCACAGGCTGGGACTTCCGCAACAAGCAGATCCGCACCATCGTGAACGGCGTCGAGAAGCAGAACGACAGCACCGCCAACATGGAGTGGGACATGAACTACCTCGTCGCGGACATCGCCCGCACGATCACGCTCAGCCCCGGCGACCTGCTCTACTCGGGCACGCCCGCGTTCTCCCGCCCCGTCGAGCCCGGCGATGTCGTCGAGGTCGAGGTCGAGGGCCTCGGCCTGCTGCGCAACCACATCGTCACGGGGCCGACTCCCATTCGCACCGACGTCGGCGCCCAGCCCACCGAGAGCGAAGAGGTCATCTCGACCGCGCTCGGCGGCGACTGGGAGTTCCGCGGAATCCGCACGCCGTCGAAGGACCTGTACCCCTCGACCGTGACCGAATCCCCCAGCCGCTAACCCTTTCCCGACCCACAGCAGAGAGAGCACCAATGATCAAGATCGATGTCGACATGGCCGTCTGCCAGCACTACGGGCAGTGTGTCTTCGAGGCGCCCACCGTCTTCACCCTGAACGCCGACGACAAGCTCGAGTACCTGGCCTCGGTCGACGACTCACTGCTGGCCGAGGTCGAGTCGGCCATCGATGTCTGCCCCATGCAGGCCATTCGAATCGTCGAGTAGCGGCCCTCCCATGGCCCCCGAAGCGGATGCGCAGCCTGCGCCGGTCATCATCGTCGGCGCCGCGATGGGCGGATTGCGCACCGCCGAGGCGCTGAGAAAGGCGGGCTACACGGGAGCCCTGACGGTCATCGGCGAGGAGATCCACGCGCCCTACAACCGGCCTCCGCTGTCGAAAGACGCGCTGTCGACCGGCGTCACCCATGAGGCGGTCGCGTTCCCGCAGCGGCCCGCGACGGCGGATGTCGATTGGCTCCTGGGCGTGCGGGTCTCATCCGCGAGCCTCGCTGCCAAGACGGTCACCACGACCGACGGCGTCTCCCATCCGTTCCGCGCCCTCGTGATCGCCACGGGCATCCGGCCGCGCCGCGTTATTCCCTCGGTCAGTGAGGGACCCCGCTCCCTGTCGGGGCGGCACACCGTTCGCACCCTCGACGATGCGATGGCGCTTCGCGACGAACTCGTGCCCGGCGCCCGGGTCGTCGTGGCGGGCTCGGGCTTCATCGGCTGCGAGGTCGCGGCGACGGCGACGAAGCTCGGCTGCGAGGTCACGGTCGTCTCCCCCAGCTCGCGTCCCATCATCCGACCGCTCGGGCCGGTGCTCGCCGCAGAACTCCAACGCCGCCACGAGGCGCACGGAGTGCTGTTTCGCCTCGGTCGCAGCATCGCCGTGATCGAGGGTGATACCCGGCTCACCGGAATCGTTCTCGACGACGGCTCGCGCCTGGCGGCCGACGTGCTGGTCGAGGCGATCGGCTCCGACTGCAATTCCGACTGGCTTGCCGGAACCGGCCTCGATATCGCCAACGGGGTTCTGGCCGACGCCGGGATGCGCGCGATCGACGTCGACGGCAACGCCCACGACGACGTGTACGTCGTCGGCGACATCGCCCGATTCCCGAATGCCCTCTTCGACGATGTCGCCCGCCGCGTCGAGCACTGGAACATCCCCACCGACACGGGAAAGCGCGCGGGCGCAGTGCTCGGCGCGTGGCTCGCCGGCGACGCCGCATTCACGGAGGCACTCGCGCTGCCGTTCACGCCGATGCCCGCATTCTGGTCCAACCAGTTCGACATCGGCATTCAGGCGTATGGACTGCCGGGCCTGGCCGACAGCATCCGTCAGCTCGAGGGAGACCTCGCAGGCGACTGCATCTTCGGCTACTACCGGGGAACCCGGCTGGTCGGGGTCGTCGGCCTCGGCATGAAGGCGGCGCTGCTGCCCTACCGCCAACAGATCGCGACCGCCGAGGCCGAGGCGGCGACGACCGCTCGGTGAACCAGCAGCGGTGCGCGCCGGGATACGACCCTAGTGGCTTTCCCAGCGGAAGAAGCGGATGCCGATGAACGCGAACACCACGGTGTAGCCGGCGCAGACGAGCAGTGACACGAGGTCCTGATCGGCGACCGACGACGAAGCTAGAACATCGGCGAAGAGCGTCATCAGGGCCCCGACGGGCGAGACGGCGGCGATCGACTTCACCGTATCCCCGAGGATGCCCGTCGCGCCGAGGATGCCGAGCAGCACGAGAAAAACGAAGAGCAGGCGGCCGATCGCGTTGACCGCGCTCGTGGACTTGACCAATCCAACGAGGGCCTGCCCGAGCGCCAGGAACATGGCCGAGCCGAGGATGGCAACGGCCAGCAGCAGGGCATACTGGCCTGCGCTCAGATCCAGGCCGTGCAGGGTCACCCCGACGACGACGACAATGACGGATGCGAGAAGACTCGCCGCGACCTGAACCAGGAGTCGGCTGGCCATGATGGTCCAGGCGGGTGCCGGCGTCACCCGGAGTCGTTGAAGCACTCCCGCGTCGCGGTCGTGGGCGATCGCCAGGCTGTAGCCCAGGATGCACGAGGTGATGAGCCCCAGGGTCAGGGCGAGGCCGATGATGGCCTCGGTGCCGCCCAGCTTGGCCTGCGCTTTGCCGAACGTGCTGGCGACGAGGAGCATGACGGGGAGAAAGATGCCGGCGAGGGTGGAGACGGTGTTGCGAAGAAGCACCATTGTGTCGGCGCGAAGTAGCGACGCCAGGGCAAGCCCGAGCGAGGGGCGTAGCAGGCGTGGTGTCGACTCAGCCACGGATCTCACTTCCCGTCAGCCCGATGAACACGTCCTCCAGTGTGACGGCGCCGTGCGCGACCGCGGCGACCTTCGGGTCTTCCGCGTGCATGGCGATGAGGTCTGCGGGCGTTCCGATCGTGAGCAGCCTGCCGTGATCGATGATCGCCACCCGGTCGCACACCGCCTGGGCCTCCTCCATCGAGTGCGTGGTGAGCAGGATGCTCTTCTCGGCGCTGCGGAGGTGCTCGATTCGACGCCAGAGCGCCCGGCGCGACTGCGGGTCGAGACCGGCAGTGGGCTCATCGAGGAGCAGCAGCAGCGGGTCGTGCAGCGTCGCGATGAAGAGCGCGAGGCGCTGCTGCTGGCCGCCGGAGAGCTGCTTGAACCGCTTGCCCAGTTCTTCGTCGAGCCCGATGTCACGCATGCTCGAGGCAATCTGCTGGCGGGAGAGTCGAACGCCGTACAGGCCGCCGTAAAGCCTGGCGATCTGCTCGATCTTCAGCTCCGCCTGGAAGCTCGTGGACTGGAGCTGCACTCCGAGGCGGGCCCGCGCATCCGCCGGGTGCTGCAGAACGTCGAAACCGTCGAC
>CANFBG010000060.1 GCA_947444785.1 Microbacteriaceae bacterium
CTCCGAGATCCGGGAGCTCGTTCTCGCACCCGACGGAATCATCGTGATCAATGTTGCCGACGAGTCTGATCTCGGTTCTGTGCGAAGCCAGGCCCGGGCACTCTCCGTCGCCGTGCCCCACGTGGTGGTCGTCGGGCCCGATGGCGTACTTTCGGGCCGAGAGGCAGGCAACGCGGTCATCATCGGATCTGGATCACCGGGAATCCTCGAGCGGCTGCCGGATATTCTGGCGGCGGGACCACATCCGGCCGCGTCACGAACCCTGGCCGATTTGGATCAGTCGAGCGCGTCGAGATAGCGCAGGATGATGCCCTCGCGAAGGGCCCACGGCGACACCTCGAGCTCATCGACGTCGAACGCCCGCATCGCCTCATAGAGGACGAGTCCGCCGGCCACGATCTGGAAAGTTCGGTCGGCCGTGATGCCGGGCAGGCTCTGGCGCGCCTCGGCATTCATTGCCGCCAGTCGGGGCACCCAGTCCTTCAGGTCGACGCGGCGCAGCACCGTGCGCTCGCCGATGCCGGGGATCTCCGTGGTTGAGCCCGCAAGGCGAGCCAGCGAGCGAATGGTCTTGGAGGAGCCGACCGCGCGCTGCGGAGCCTGGGTGGCGGGAAAGGACTTCGTGGCTTTTCCCAGCACACGCCGCGCGTGCTCCTTCAGCGCGCTCATCTGCGCAGGCAGCGGCGGGTCATCGTGCAGGAAGCCCACGGTGCTGCGGCCGGCCCCGAGTGGAACCGACACCGAGACATCCGGATACTCGTCGTTGCCCCGCGCGATCTCGAGCGAGCCGCCGCCGATATCCAACAGCAGGATGCCGCCTGCCGACCAGCCGAGCCAGCGTCGCACGGCGAAGAACGTGAGTCGGCCCTCCTCCTCGCCGGTGAGGACCTGAAGCTGAACCCCCGTCTTATCAGCGATCAGTTCTAGGGTCTCGGGGCCGTTGGCGGCCTCCCTGAGCGCAGAGGTCGCGAACGGGAGCAGGGCGTCGATGCCCTCGGCCGCGGCCCGCTTGGCAAGGGATCCGATCGAGTCCAGCAGCGCTTGGACACCCTCTGGGCTGATGCTGCCGTCGGGCTGGAGGTAGCGCATGAGGCGCAGGACGACCTTGTGCGAGACGAGGGGGCCGGGGCGGGCGCCGGGGTGCGCGTCGACAACCAGCAGGTGGACGGTATTGGAACCGACGTCAAGAACTCCGAGGCGCACGCTTACGAGGTTAGTGGTTCAGGCTCGACGCGTGATCCGGCACGTAGCGACTCTGCTCCCGGGGCGGCCGCTGGTAGTCCTCTTCCGCCGGGCGCTTCGGGATCTTCACCCTCTCCGGAATCTTCGCGACATAGGGGACCTGGGTCAGGAGATGACTGATCATGTTCAGCCTCGACGCGCGCTTGTCTTCACTCTCCACGGTCCACCACGGGCTCTCCGGGATGTCCGTGTGCAGGAACATCTCGTCCTTCGCCCGGGAGTAATCGACCCACTTCGTGATCGACAGCAGGTCTGTCTCGCTCAGCTTCCAGCGCCGCATGGGGTCTTTCAGCCGAGAGCGGAACCTGGCCTCCTGCTCGATATCCGATACCGAGAACCAGTACTTCAACAGGATGATCCCGTCCTCCAGCAGCAGCCGTTCGAATATCGGGGCCTGGTGCAGGAAGCGTCGATACTCATCGGGCGTGGAGTAGCCCATGACGCGCTCGACGCCGGCGCGGTTGTACCAGGACCTGTCCATCAGGATGATCTCTCCCCGCGTGGGCAGATGCTCGATGTAGCGCTGGAAGTACCACTGCCCGGTCTCCCTGACCGTCGGCGTCGGCAGGGCAACGATGCGGGCCGTCCGAGGGTTCAGATACTCCGTCACCCTCTTGATGGCGCTGCCCTTGCCGGCGGCATCCCTGCCTTCGAAGATCACGACGACGCGGGCGCCCGTGTCTTTCACCCACTGCTGCATCGTGACGAGCTCCGCTTGGAGGCGCCGCAGTTCCAGCTCGTAGGCGGCCTTCTTGACCCGTGTCTCACCGGTGGCGGTCGTCGCGGCCATGTTGCTCCTCGCATCCAGTATCGCTTGGCCCCCAGCCTAGGAGCGTTCACTGATTCGCGGGGCTGAAACGACGACGGGCCCCACACCGTTTCCGGTGAGGGGCCCGTCGTTTGGCCTACAGGTTAGTTGTAGGTACCGGGGGTGTAGTCATCGCTGGAGAAGCTGTCGAAGTCGACGAACGACAGGTCAGCCTCAGAGAACGATGCGTCATCGGTGAAGATGCGGTTCGGGTAGCGCTCGGCCTTGGCCTCCGCGGTCGCCTCGACGACGACATCGCGGTAGCGGGGCAGACCGGTTCCGGCCGGGATCAGCTTTCCGATGATGACGTTTTCCTTCAGGCCCATCAGCGGGTCGCTCTTTCCCTCCATGGCGGCCTGCGTGAGAACACGCGTGGTCTCCTGGAACGAGGCTGCGGACAGCCACGACTCGGTGGCGAGCGACGCCTTGGTGATACCCATGACCTCCTGGCGGGCAGACGCGGTCTGCTTGCCTTCGGTCAGGGCCTCGCGGTTGAGCGTGTTGTAACGCGCCCGGTCGACGAGCTCACCCGGGAGCAGATCGGTGTCACCGTGGTCCACGACGGTCACCTTGCGGAGCATCTGGCGAACGATGACCTCAATGTGCTTGTCGTGAATCGGGACGCCCTGCGAACGGTAGACGCCCTGGACTCCGCCGACGAGGTGCTTCTGCACCTCGCGCACACCCTTGACGCGCAGGACCTCTTTCGGGTCGATCGCGCCGATGATGAGCTGCTGGCCGAGCTCGACGTGCTGACCGTCCTCGATGAGAAGCGTTGAACGCTTCAGCACCGGGTAGGCAATCGGCTCGTCGCCGTTGTCGGGGGTCAGGATGACCTTCCGGCTGCGGTCGGTGTCTTCGATGTGCACGCGGCCGGCAGCCTCGACGATGGGCGACGCAGCCTTGGGGGTGCGGGCCTCGAAGAGCTCCTGGACGCGGGGCAGACCCTGCGTGATGTCATCGGCGGATGCCGATCCACCGGTGTGGAAGGTACGCATGGTCAGCTGCGTGCCGGGCTCACCGATCGACTGTGCGGCGATGATGCCGACGGCCTCTCCGATGTCGACCAGCAGGCCGGTGGCCAGCGAGCGGCCGTAGCAGGCGGCACAGACACCGACGACGGACTCACACGTCAGGACCGAGCGCACCTTGATCTGGTTCACACCAGCGGCGATCAGTTCATCGATGAGCACGTCTCCGACGTCGGCGCCGGCTTCGGCGATGACGGTTCCGGAGGGGTCGACAGCGGCGGCGGCGAGTGAACGGGCGTAAACCGAGTTCTCTACGTTGTCGTCACGGCTCCACGATCCATCGGCACTCTCGACTGCGATGGGCAGGTCGAGTCCCTTGGTCGTGCCACAGTCGTCCTCGCGGATGATGACATCCTGCGAAACGTCGACGAGTCGACGCGTCAGGTATCCCGAGTCAGCCGTGCGGAGCGCGGTGTCGGCCAGACCCTTGCGGGCACCGTGGGTCGCGATGAAGTACTCGGCGACGGACAGTCCCTCACGGTAGGACGAGATGATCGGGCGAGGGATGATCTCACCCTTGGGGTTGTTCACGAGGCCTCGCATGCCGGCGATGTTTCGCACCTGCAGCCAGTTACCACGGGCGCCCGAGGTGACCATCCGGTTGATCGTGTTGTGAACCGGGAAGTTGTCGCGCATAGCCTGCGCGACCTCCTCCGTGGCCTTCGTCCAGATCTGGATGAGCTCCTGGCGACGCTCGAGGTCGGTCGTGAGACCCTTCTCGAACTGCGTCTGCACCTTGGCAGCCTGCTTCTCGTAACCGGCAACGATCTCCCGCTTGTTCGGCGGGGTCAGGATGTCGGAGAGGGCGACGGTCACACCGGAACGCGTGGCCCAGTAGAAACCGGCGTCCTTGATGCGGTCGAGCGAGGCGGCAACCTCCACCTTGGGGTAACGCTCGGCGAGGTCGTTGACGATCAGGGACAGCTGTCCCTTGTCGGCAACCTCACGCACGAACGGGTAGTCCGTCGGCAGTGCCTCGTTGAAGAGCGCGCGACCCAGGGTCGTCTCGACGATGACGGGACCGTCGACGTAGCCCTCGGGAGCCTCGCCCTCCGGGAAGTGCACGTCGATGAGACGGATCTTCACGTTGGCGTTGAGGTGCAGTGACTTCTGGTCGTGCGCCAGGATCGCCTCGGCGATGGAGGAGAACGCACGGCCTTCGCCGACCTCTCCCTCACGCACCGTGGTGAGGTGGTGCAGACCGATGATCATGTCCTGCGTGGGCAGGGTGACCGGGCGGCCGTCGGACGGCTTCAGGATGTTGTTCGACGCGAGCATCAGGATGCGCGCCTCGGCCTGGGCCTCGACCGACAGCGGAAGGTGAACGGCCATCTGGTCGCCGTCGAAGTCGGCGTTGAACGCTGCACAGACGAGCGGGTGCAGCTGGATGGCCTTACCCTCGACCAGCTGGGGCTCGAACGCCTGGATGCCCAAACGGTGAAGCGTGGGCGCACGGTTCAGCAGAACGGGGCGCTCGCGGATGATCTCCTCGAGCACGTCCCAGACCTGCGGACGGCTGCGCTCGACCATGCGCTTCGCGGCCTTGATGTTCTGAGCGTGGCTCAGGTCGATCAGGCGCTTGATGACGAACGGCTTGAAGAGCTCCAGGGCCATCTGCTTGGGCAGACCACACTGGTGCAACTTCAGCTGCGGGCCGACGATGATGACCGAGCGGCCGGAGTAGTCAACGCGCTTGCCGAGGAGGTTCTGGCGGAATCGACCCTGCTTGCCCTTCAGCATGTCACTGAGGGACTTGAGGGCGCGGTTGCCGGTACCCGTGACCGGACGTCCACGGCGACCGTTGTCGAACAGTGCGTCGACGGCCTCCTGGAGCATCCGCTTCTCGTTGTTCACAATGATCTCGGGGGCACCGAGGTCAAGCAGACGACGCAGGCGGTTGTTGCGGTTGATGACGCGGCGGTACAGGTCGTTCAGGTCGCTGGTGGCGAAACGGCCACCGTCGAGCTGAACCATCGGGCGCAGTTCCGGCGGGATGACCGGGACGACGTCGAGCACCATGGCGGCCGGCGAGTTGCCGGTGGCCAGGAAGGAGGAGACCACGCGGAGACGCTTGATCGCACGGATCTTCTTCTGGCCCTTGCCCTCGGAGATCTGCAGGCGAAGGGTCTCACCCTCGGTCACGAGGTCGAAGGCCTCGAGGCGCTTCTTGATGGCCTCGGCACCCATGTAGGCGCTGAAGTACTGTCCGTAGCGGTCCTGGAGCTCGTGGAAGACGGCGTCTTCCGGCTTCAGTTCGCCGACCTTGAGGCTGCGGAAGTCTTCCCAGACCCGCTCGAGCTGGTTGATCTGCTCGTCGTAGGCCTTGCGGACCTGTCCCATCTCCTTCTCGGCGGAGTCCTTTGTGCGACGCTTCTGGTCGCTCTTGGCGCCCTCGGCCTCAAGCGCTGCCAGGTCGGTCTCGAGCCGCACGAGGCGGGTCGCGATCGTGGCGTCACGCTGGTCGCTCAGGTTCTTGATCTCGAGCCGGAGCTCGTTCTCCAGTCCGGGCATGTCCTCGTGACGAGCATCCACGTCGACCGAGATGATCATGTACGCGGCGAAGTAGATGACCTTCTCGAGGTCCTTCGGCGCCATGTCCAAGAGGTAGCCCAAGCGCGAGGGAACGCCCTTGAAGTACCAGATGTGGGTTACGGGCGCAGCGAGCTCGATGTGGCCCATGCGCTCGCGACGGACGGAGCTCTTGGTGACCTCCACGCCGCAGCGCTCGCAGACGATGCCTTTGAATCGCACCCGCTTGTACTTGCCACAGGAGCACTCCCAGTCGCGGCTGGGTCCGAAGATCTGCTCTCCGAAGAGGCCGTCCTTCTCGGGCTTCAGCGTGCGGTAGTTGATCGTCTCCGGCTTCTTAACCTCACCGTGTGACCACTTGCGGATGTCGTCGGCCGTGGCCAGACCAATGCGCAGTTCGTCGAAAGTTGTAACGTCGAGCAATTTATTCTTCTTTCCTGAACGGAATCGAACGCTAGTTGGGGTGCCGGGTTAGATGTCGTCGATTGACGACGACTCGAACCGGGTGGAGATGTTGATGCCGAGCTCCTCAGCAGCGCGGAAGACCTCGTCATCCGTGTCGCGAAGGCTGACTGCGGTTCCGTCGGCCGAGAGGACCTCGACGTTCAGACACAGCGACTGCATCTCCTTGATGAGCACCTTGAAGCTTTCGGGGATGCCCGGCTCCTGGATGTTCTCGCCCTTGACGATCGCCTCGTAGACCTTGACGCGGCCGAGGATGTCATCACTCTTGATGGTCAGGAGCTCCTGGAGGGCATACGCCGCTCCATAGGCCTCGAGGGCCCAAACTTCCATCTCACCGAAGCGCTGTCCACCGAACTGTGCCTTACCACCCAGCGGCTGCTGCGTGATCATGGAGTACGGACCCGTCGAACGAGCGTGAATCTTGTCGTCGACGAGGTGGTGGAGCTTGAGGATGTACATGTAACCGACCGAGACGGGCTCGGGGTACGGCTCGCCGCTTCGACCATCGAACAGCATGGTCTTACCGGTGGAGTCGATCAGGCGGTCGCCGTCGCGGGTCTTGGTCGTCGAATCGAGCAGACCTGCGATCTCCTCCTCGAACGCGCCGTCGAACACGGGGGTCGCGACCTTGGTGTTCGGGGCGGCCTTGCGAGCGTGCTCCGGAAGAGCGGCGGCCCACTTCGGCTTGCCCGAGACCTCCCAGCCCTGCTTGGCGATCCACCCGAGGTGGGTCTCCAGCACCTGGCCGAAGTTCATTCGTCCCGGAATACCCAGCGGGTTGAGGACGACGTCGACGGGGGTTCCATCGGCGAGGAACGGCATGTCCTCGACCGGCAGGATCTTCGAGATGACACCCTTGTTGCCGTGACGACCGGCGAGCTTGTCACCCTCGGTGATCTTGCGCTTCTGAGCGATGTAGACGACGACGCGCTGGTTGACGCCAGAGCCGAGCTCGTCGTCGTTCTCCGCAGAGAACTCCTTGACGGCGATGATCGTGCCCTGCTCGCCGTGGGGAACCTTCAGCGACGTGTCGCGAACCTCGCGGCTCTTCTCGTTGAAGATGGCACGGAGCAGGCGCTCCTCGGCAGACAGCTCGGTCTCGCCCTTGGGCGTGACCTTGCCGACGAGGATGTCGCCGGGGCGAACCTCTGCACCGATGCGGATGATGCCGCGCTCGTCCAGGTCTGCGAGCAGCTCCGGGCTGACGTTGGGGAGGTCACGGGTGATCTCCTCCTTGCCGAGCTTGGTGTCGCGGGCGTCGACCTCGTACTCCTCGATGTGAATCGAGGAGAGGACGTCGTCCTTGACCAGGTTCTGGCTCAGGATGATCGCGTCCTCGAAGTTATGACCCTCCCATGGCATGAATGCCACGAGGAGGTTCTTTCCGAGTGCGAGCTCGCCGTTCTCGGTCGCGGGACCATCCGCGATGACCTGGCCGACCTCGACGCGCTCACCCTCCGACACGATGACGCGGTGGTTGTAGCTCGTGCCCTGGTTGGAGCGGTCGAACTTGCGCAGGTAGAACGTCTGGGTTCCACCCTCGTCGAGCTGAACCGTGACGACGTCGGCGGAGACCTCGGAGACGACACCGGCCTTGTCGGCGGTGACGACGTCGCCGGCGTCGATGGCTGCGAAGCCCTCCATACCGGTTCCGACCAGGGGGCTCTCGCTGCGCAGCAGCGGGACGGCCTGGCGCTGCATGTTCGCACCCATGAGGGCGCGGTTTGCATCGTCGTGCTCGAGGAACGGGATGAGGCTGGTTGCGACCGAGACCATCTGGCGCGGCGAGACATCCATGTAACCGATGTCCTCGTGCGGGAAGAGGTCGACCTCGCCACCCTTGCGGCGGGCGAGAACGCGGGGCTCGGCGAAGCGGGCATCCGAGGTCAGGGGGGCGTTGGCCTGCGCGACGACGTACTCGTCTTCTTCGCTGGCCGTGAGGTAGTCGATCGTCGCCGTGACCACGCCGTCGACAACGCGACGGTACGGGGTCTCGATGAAACCGAAGGAGTTGATTCGCGCAAATGATGCGAGGGATCCGATCAGGCCGATGTTCGGGCCTTCCGGGGTCTCGATCGGGCACATGCGGCCGTAGTGCGAGGGGTGAACGTCTCGCACCTCGACGCCGGCGCGCTCGCGGCTCAGTCCACCCGGGCCCAGGGCGCTCAGGCGGCGCTTGTGGGTCAGGCCCGCAAGCGGGTTGTTCTGGTCCATGAACTGGCTCAACTGGGAGGTCCCGAAGAACTCCTTGATCGCGGCGACGACGGGGCGCACGTTGATCAGGGTCTGCGGGGTGATCGCCTCGATGTCCTGCGTGGTCATGCGCTCGCGAACGACGCGCTCCATGCGGGACAGTCCGGTGCGGACCTGGTTCTGAATGAGCTCTCCGACGGCACGGATGCGACGGTTGCCGAAGTGGTCGATGTCGTCTACGTCGAGACGGATGTCGACCTTTTTGCCCTCGCGGGTTCCGGGCAGCGTGGTCTGGTTGTCGTGAAGGGCGACCAGGTACTTGATCGTCGCGAGGATGTCCTCGACCGTGAGCACGGAGTTGCCCAGCGCGCTCTCGATGCCGAGCTTGCGGTTGATCTTGTAGCGACCGACCTTCGCGAGGTCGTAGCGCTTGGAGTTGAAGTAGAAGTTGTCCAGCAGGGCGCGGGCAGCCTCAGCGGCGACCTGCTCTCCGGGACGGAGCTTGCGGTAGATGTCCTTGAGGGCTTCTTCCTTGGTGAGGATCGTGTCCTTCTCCAGGGTCGCCTCGATGGAGGCGAAGCCGGCGAACTCGGCGAGGATGTCTTCGCTGGTCAGGCCGAGGGCCTTGAGGAAGACCGTGACCGACTGCTTGCGCTTGCGGTCGATGCGAACGCCGACCTGGTCGCGCTTGTCGATCTCGAACTCGAGCCATGCACCGCGGCTGGGGATGACGCGAGCGGAGTAGATGTCCTTGTCGCTGGTCTTCTCCATCGCGCGGTCGAAGTAGACGCCCGGGCTGCGAACCAGCTGCGAGACGACGACGCGCTCGGTGCCGTTGATGATGAACGTTCCACGCTCGGTCATCAGGGGGAAGTCACCCATGAAGACGGTCTGGGTCTTGATCTCACCGGTCTGGTGGTTCATGAACTCAGCCTCGACGTACAGGGGAGCCGCGTAGGTCTTGCCGCGTTCCTTGCACTCGTCGATCGTGTACTTCTCCGGCTCGAGGAACGGGCTGGTGAAGCTCAGCTGCATCGTTTCGCCGAGGTCTTCGATCGGCGAGATCTCTTCAAAGATCTCGTCGAGTCCGGAGTGGTTCGGCAGGTCCTGACGACCGGCCTTCTTCGCCTCCGCGACGCGCTGCTTCCAGATGTCGTTGCCCACGAGCCAGTCGAAGCTCTCGGTCTGCAGAGCGAGCAGATCCGGGACGGTCAGCGTGTCAGTGATCTTCGCGAACGAGAGACGCGAAGCGCCTCGGCCGTTCTTGGGTGAGATGGTGGTTGCGTTTAGCGCAGCAGCCAAGGAAATAACCTCCGTGGGCCCCGTCGGGCCTCAATACTGTCGGTTGAATATTGGGATACGGATCATGTGCAGAAAAGAACACAGACCGTCAGACTCACCAAGTTCTGGCCAGAACCCGCTATTTGGTTCTAGAGTGGTGCCACCACATCGAAACGGAATCGATTCGAATGGGCACAAGCGTTGCCGACCGCAATATGAAGGCACAGTTTTACTGGGAGCGCAAAGGTCAAGCATAGGCGCAATATGTCGCGCCTGTCTACCTGTTGTATTGACCAGTTTCCACTTCTCGGGTATAACCTGCCCTCCCCCAGCTTTGGGTGTTCCGTTTTCAGGCAATAGCCGCGCTCAACCGCCACTGGGCGGTTGGCTGCGGCTATTGCCTGAAAACGGAACGGGAACGTGGGAAGAGGTGGTCGCCGCGTGCGACGATTCCCCGGATGATCGACTCCATTCGCGGCCAGTCGTTGATGATCTGGCTGTATGTCAGGCGTAATACGAGGTAGCCCTTCTGGATCAGAACGGCGTCCCGCTCGTGATCTTTCTCGTAGCTATCCTCGAGCCAGTGCCACTCGTGACTGTCGCACTCGAGCACCAGCCGATCGCCGACGAGCAGATCCACTCGACCCACGCCCCTGACCTGGACCTGGATTCGGAGCAGGAATCCGATTGCCCGCAGCCGGAGTCGAACAAGGGTCTCCGTACCGGCTTGGCTTCCCGCATCCGACCTGGCAAGGATTCTGCGGTACCTGCGCGGAAGTCCCGCGAACTTCTGTCGCAGTTCCACGAGACTCACGAGCCGCTTGTTGAGAGCCGAATCAATGAGGATGACACTGTGCTCGTCGTCCTGGCAGTGGATCGCGTCGTTGGCGCGTCGGCGAGTGTCTCTTGAACGGTGAGGGTCGCTCCGTTCGACTTCCGCCAGTGCAACCAGACGGTGTTGCCTGTTTCATCACCGAGCGGCACGAATCGGGTGTTTTCCGATCTCAGGCGCGACGCGTTGGCCGCTACCGATACATGAAGTCCCTGCTCGGGAAACGTCCAGAGCTCATGCAGCCTTGCAACGGAGACCGCGGTCAGCGAACCACCGACCCGGACAGCTTGCACGAGGTCTCGAGTCGCATCCTGCAGCGCGTACCACGCGCGCCTCACCCGGATGATCTCACCCGAGTGCACCGCTCGACCCAACTCGAATGATGTCACCCCTGCGGCTAGGATTTTCGACCGGTGGGCAACCCCGCCGGCGGCGCGAATGACTTCCAGTACGTGGCTCATGGTCAGCAAGGATGCGATATCTCGACGATCACGGCCGGGCCTGACGCGAGGGATGGGGACAAGTCGATGAGCTCGCCGCCTGTTAGCAACTTCCGTTTTCAGGCAATAGCCGCGCTCAACCGCCCCTGGGCGGTTGGCTGCGGCTATTGCCTGAAAACGGAATCCCGGAGGGAGTAAGGGAGGATGGGGGGATGGCACGAATCGGCAGGGGCGACAGGGGCGGCGTACGCGACGGGGCAGGGGCGGCGGCCCAGCATCCGGCCGTGACGCTCTCGGGCAGCGGTTTCCGGGCCGTAGTCGAGAGCGACCGCTACTCCCCCGGGTCTTTCCTCCTGGTCGTCGACGGAACGCCGCAGTCGCACGTCGACATCGAGGATCCGACGCATCTCTCCTTTGAATACGTCAGGCGCATCGGTCACGCGATCGACCTCCTCGCCCCACCGGGCGAGTCGATCACGGCCGTGCACCTCGGCGGTGGCGGGCTGACACTGCCCCGCTACGTGGCCGTCACCCGGCCTGGATCCCGCCAGCAGGTGGTCGAGTTCGAGAGCGATCTGGTCGAGTTCGTCCGCACACACCTCCCGCTGCCCCGGGGCGCTCAGATCCGCATCCGGCACGGCGACGCGCGCGAGGTCTTGGGTGCCCTGCCCTCGGGACTCGTTGGCAGCGTCGACCTGCTCGTCGTCGACGTCTTCTCCGGGGCGAGAACCCCGGCCCACGTGACCAGCCAGGAGTTCTACCGGGTGGGCGCGGCCGTACTCGCACCCACGGGCATCCTCGCCGCCAACGTCGCCGACGGCGCCGGGCTCGCCTTCGCCCGCGGCCAGGCCTCGACCCTCGCCAGCGTTTTCGAGCACGTCGCCCTCGTTGTCGACCCGCAGATGCTCAAAGCCCGCCGGTTCGGCAATGTCGTCATGTTCGCCTCGCACAGCCCCCTCCCCTTCGAGCGGATGCCCCGGCTGGTCAACAGCGACCCCACCCCCGCGAAGATGGTCGCCGGGGCCGAGCTGGCGAACTTCATCGCCGGGGCACCGATCGTCACGGACGCGACGGCGATTCCGTCGCCGCCTCCCGCTCGAAGCGTCTTTCAGGTTCGCCCCTAGCCGCCGTGTTCTGGGTCGCTCGCGGGCACCGGCCGTTATGGTTGAAGGAGAAAAGGGATGCCTTCTCGCCTCGGACCGAGACGCGAGCGCGCTGTTCCCGGCACCACACATCGAACACGAACACCGAAGAAGTATTGGCATTTTGAGCATCATCACCGGCTATGACCCCCTGACGCTGCGCGAGCGGGTCGATGAAAGCGCAGCAAACGAGCGCCTCGAGGAGCTCGGCAGCCTCCGAAGCCTGACCGGGCTGCTGGAGAAGGTCACGCTGTTCAGGCTTCTCGGTCGAATCGACGAGGCGTGGAACGTCGCGAACGAGGCGGTCCGGCTGACCCGTTTCTCTGGTAACCGCGAGGATCTTCTCGAGGCACGAATCGTGCGTGCCCAGGTGCAGCATTCGCAGGGCAAACTCGCCCCTGCGCTCTCCGAGCTCTCACTCTGCGCGGATGAGGCCGGCACCCACGAGTGGGGCGAGCTGGAGGCATCCGCCCGGCTGGCCCTGGGCAAGGTTCGCTTTGAACTCTCGGAGTTCATCGAGGCCAAAGCCGCCTTCACAGCCGCGGTTTTTCTCTACGAGCGACTCGGGGCATCCCTCGGCGATCTCGAGATCGCTCTCGTCGCGATCTCAGTGACAGAGAAGAATATTGCACAGATACAGTCCGGGCTGTGACCGCCGGCTCGAGCGACTCCTAGCCTCCTGACATGGCTGAACTGAAGCGGGTCCGGGAATGGGCGAACGCCCTCATTGCAATGCACCTAGACCCACAGGTCTGGTCATTCGCCTTCGACAATGCAAAGACCCGGGCGGGCCTCTGCAGCTTCACCCATAAGCGAATCTCCGTCTCCCGGCATCTCGCCGTGCGCTACGAAGACGATGAGATCCACCAGGTGCTCCTGCACGAGGTGGCCCATGCGCTGGCCGGTCACCGCGCCGGCCACGGGCCGATCTGGCGACGCATCGCCCAGGAGATCGGCTACGAGGGAAAGCGCCTTCACGACGGCAGTGCCAACGCGAAGGAGCTCGC
>CANFBG010000061.1 GCA_947444785.1 Microbacteriaceae bacterium
GCCACGGCCCGAGAATCACGATCCAGGACCACCGTTCGCACTGATTCAGCTGATTCGGGCGGGTTATCCGGCCGGTCAGTCGGCCGGTCAGTCGGGGTCGGTGGCGTCCAGCGGGGCGTGGTGGTCGAACAGCTCGTCGCCGCGCTTCCAGTACCCGTTCACGGCGACCTGGTCGGCGGGCAGGCCGAGTTCACGGCGCAGGTACCGGCGCAACGGGATCAGCAGGCCGGCCTCTCCCGCGGCGAACACATAGACGTCGCCGCCGATGGGCCCCAGGGCTCGGAGGGCCGCCTCGACCTGGCCGGGAGCCTCACGGGTTGCCCGGTCGGTGCGATACAGCCACGTGACGGATGCCCGCGCGGCAAGCGATTCCGCGTCGAAATAGGGCGTCACGCCGGCGTCGGCCACCTCGAGCAGCGCGGTCACCTGAATCTCTGGGGCGAGCAGCCGCAACCAGCGGGTGACCGCGGGCAGGGCGCTCTCGTCGGCGATCAGGATGACGCGGCTGACGCCGGTCGGGGCCAGTTTCGACTTGCCGGGGCCGGAGATCCGCAGCTGGTCTCCGGGAGCCGCGGCCGAGGCCCAGGCCGACGCCGGGCCGCTGGACGAGTCCTCCTCGTGGATCACGAAGTCGATGTCGAGCTCGGGGGTCGAGCCGAAGCCCGTGCCGTCATCCACGTTGCGGAACTCGCGCGCCGTGTAGTCGCGGGTCACGGTGCGGTTCGTCGGGCCCTCGACCGACGGATCGGCGAAGTACAGCTTCACGTGGTCCGTGGGACCGCCGCTCGGGAAACCCACTAGCTCCGAGCCGGAAAAAGTGACCCGCACCATGCAGGGAACCGGTCGCGTCACGGCGGAAACCGTGGCGAGGCGGGTGGCTGGCTCGTGCGTGACGATCTCGCGAATGATGGGCATGATCCCAGTCTAAATAGCCGGCACCCCTAGGAGGCTGGCACTTCGTCGAGGTAGAGCCAGCGGCCGCCCTCCTTGAGGAAGCGGCTGTTCTCGTGCTGCTCGCCGCGCACTGTCCTGCCGTTCTCGACGGCACGGTAATAGGCGGTGAACTCGACCGTTCCGGTGCTCTCGAGCAGGCCGCCGCCGGTGCTGGATTCGATGTCGAGGCGGATCCAGCGCTGGTCTTCATCGAGCTCCAGCACGGCGGGCCGGGTGCGCGGATGCCATGTGGACGCGAGGTAGGCCGTATCTCCCAGCGCGAACGCCGAGTAGCGGGAGCGCATCAGCCGCACGGCTGTCGGGGCGAAGGCCTCGCCGCGATGAAGCGGCTCGCAGCAGGCGCCGTAGGTCTCGCCGCTCAGGCACGGGCAGCGGAGCCCCGAGATGCTGGGGCCCGTCATTCGCGGGGCTCCGACAGCTCCTCGAGCACGGCCATCGCCGCGCTGTGGCCGCCGAGTCCGCTGACGGCCCCGCCGCGACGGGTGCCCGAGCCACACAGCAGGATGCGCGGATGCGCCGTGGCCACGCCCCAGCGGCGGGCCGGCGTGTCCAGCGGCTCGGAATCCTCGGCGAAGGGCCAGCTCAGCAGGCCGTGGAAGATGTTGCCACCGGGCATCCAGAGCGCGTGCTCCAGATCGAGGGTGGTCTTCGTCTCGATGCACGGGTTGCCCTCGGCGTCCAGCATCAGGCAGTCCTCGATCGGCTCGGCGAGCACGCTGTTAAGGGAGGCGAGAACGGCGGCCTGGAGGGCATCCCGCACCTCGTCGTTGTTCTCCTCGGACACGAGCGAGTCGGGCGTGTGCAGTCCGAAGACCGTGAGGGTCTGCGCCCCCTGGGCCTGAAGCTCCGGCGAGAGGATGCTCGCGTCATTCAACGAGTGGCAGTAGATCTCGACCGGAAGCGTGCCGGGGATCTCGCCGGCGGCGGCGGCGAGATAGGCGGCATCCAGCTGGCTGTTGAGCTCGTTGACATGGAAGGTGCCGCCGAAGGCCTGGGCCGGGTCGACGTTCTTGTCCTTGAGGCGCGGAAGCCGGGTCAGGAGCAGGTTCACCTTGACCTGCGCACCCTCGGGCTTGGCGAGGGCATCGGCCTCCTCCGGCGCGTTGCCGGATGCGCCGAGCAGGCCCTCGAGCACCCACGGGGCGACATTGGCGAGGATGCGCTCGCCGGTGACCTCGAAGAGCTGCTCGTCGAGCTCGAACTGCACGGCGCCCTCGGGGGAGACGGAGATGACCTCGGCGCCGGTCACGATGTGGGCGCCGGCCTCCTTCGCGGCGTGCCAGAGCGCCCCGGAGACCGCCCCCATGCCGCCGACGGGAACGTCCCAGTCCCCGGTTCCCCCGCCGATCACGTGATAGAGGAAGCAGCGGTTCTGGCTCAGGTCTTCGCTGTGCGACCGGGCGAACGTGCCGATCAGGCCGTCGGTCAACACGACGCCGCGCACGAGGTCGCTGCCGATGCGCCGGTCGATCGCCTCGCCCAGCGGACGCTCGAAGACGTCGGCCCAATCGGTGTCGCTGACCCCGGCCGCGGCGGTCAGAGCCCGCACTTCGCTGCGGGTCAGGAGCGGCTCGGTCAGGGTCGGCCAGAGCGCCCCGGCAAGACGCGTCGTGTCGGCGTAGAAGTCGGTGAAGGCGGCCGCGTCGTCCGGCGCCCCGATCCCGGCGAAGGAGGCGGCCGTGGCGGCGGCATCCGCTGTGTCGATCAGGAGGCCCGTGCTCGTGCCGGGAAGCGGCGTATAAGAGGAGTAGCGACGACGCACGAGGGTCAGCTCGAGGCCGAGATCCTCGATGATGCGCTGCGGCAGGAGGCTCACGAGGTAGGAGTAGCGCGAGAGCCGGGCGTCGACACCCACGAAGGCCTCGGCGGAGACCGCGGCGCCACCGGTCACGTCGAGGCGCTCGAGCAGCAGCACTTTCTGGCCGGCCTTTGCCAGATAGGCCGCGGCGACGAGGCCGTTGTGGCCCCCACCCACGATGATCGCGTCGTAACCCGGGGAAGTCGTCATGCAGAAAGCCTAGTTAAAAACAATTGGACGTTACCGCTTGCACCCGGTAACGCCCATTGCTTTTTTCTCTGAGTCTCTGAACTCAAAAAACTGCTGATCCACATTCAAATCAGGCCCTGCTGTCTCTGGAATTAAATATACCCCATGGAACGAGGGATTGCGGCCAGGTTAACGGCCGGAGTTATGGAGACCGCGTCGCGAAAAAGACGATAGTGACGATAATGGCCACGACCACGAGCCACAGGACCGACGCAAAGAGCAGCCCGAAAACTATGCCCCGAACGCTGCGGTTCTTGCCTCGGCCTGTCGCCGAGTCACCCGGAGTCGTCTCAGAGTGCATGGCTAACCAAGAATAATGAGCCTTAAAGTCATTCAGTAGAACCCAGTTCGGGGGAGGGTCAAGACCCTGTCGCCGTTCTGATGCCCGCGAATACGGCGAATTCACACCCGGTTGAGGGATATCGTTGTCTACTGTGTCGGTCGCGAATCGCGGAGCGGGACGGGCATCCTCACGGCAAAGCCCATAGAAACACATGAAATGAAGGCAGGGCCGGTGAACGGAAACGCAACGACGACGCATCGAAATGTCGCCCTGCTGTCTGTAGCCAGCGTTCTCGCCCCTCGCATCACGACTTCGGCCGAGATCGACGGCCGGCTCGCTCCCGTTCTCAAGCGCCTGCGCCTGCCCAAGGGCCTGCTTCAGCGCGTCGCCGGCGTTCAGGAGCGCCGCAACTGGAACGACGGGCAGACGTTCGATGATGCCGCCATCACCGCGGGCAATCAGGCCCTGAGGGAGGCCGGCATCGAGGCCGGCCAGATCGGCCTGTTGATCAACACGTCGGTGACCCGCAAGCACCTGGAGCCCTCCGTGGCCGTGCGCATCCACAATGGCCTCGGCCTGCCGTCCTCCGCCGTTAACTTCGACATCGCCAACGCCTGCCTGGGCTTCGTCAACGGACTGACCCTGGCCGCCCAGCTCATCGATGCCGGCCAGATCGACTACGCCATGGTCGTCGACGGCGAAGATGCCGACGAGATCCAGGACAACACCATCGCGCGCCTCGGCCGCGAGGGCCTCGGCCGGGAAGACTTCATGAGCGAGTTCGCGACCCTGACGCTGGGCTCGGGTGCCGCGGCAGCCGTGCTCGGGCGAGCTGATGCGCATCCGGAGGGCCACCGGCTCCTGGGTGGCGTCACCCGCGCGGCGACGCAGTTCAATGACCTCTGTGTCGGCAGCGTCGACGGCATGTTCACCGACGGCAAGGCCCTGCTCAAGGGCGGCATGGAACTCGTCACCGCCGCGTGGAAAGAGGCCAAGAAAGACTGGAAGTGGTCCAAGATGGACCGCTACATCCTGCATCAGGTCTCCGACGTGCACACCAACGCCATCGTGAAGGCCATCGGTCTGGATCGGACGCGGATCCCCCTGACCTACCCGGTGCTCGGCAACGTGGGCCCGGCGTCGATCCCGATCACGCTCTCGCAGGAGGCCGCGAAGCTCTCCCCGGGCGACCGGGTTCTCTTGATGGGTGTCGGCTCGGGCCTGAACACGGCCATGCTGGAACTCGCCTGGTGACAGCACCCGGCAGCCGGTTCCCCCTCGCAGCGGCCTCGCTGCCGCCCGTGGGGCTGCCCGGGCTGGATGCGCGGTTCTCGCGACTCGTCACGGCCGCCGAGAGCGGCGGCGACTCCCAGACGACACGTGACTGGCACATTCTCGACAACGCCGCCGTGCTTGCCGAGGCCGGGATCACGCCGATCGGCACGATCCTCTGCGTGCACGGAAACCCGACCTGGTCCTACCTCTGGCGCAGGCTCGTCGAGAAAGCGACCGAGGACGCGCTCGACGGCGGCAGCCCCTGGCGCGTCATCGCGGTCGACCAGCTCGAGATGGGGTTCTCCGAGCGAACCGGCGTCTCGCGCCCCCTGGCTCGACGCGTGCGCGACCTCGGCGATCTGACCGATGCCCTCGGGCTCGACGGCCCCGTCGTGAGCTTCGGCCACGACTGGGGCGGGGTCGTCTCCCTCGGCTGGGCCGTGGATCATCCTGACCTCCTGGCCGATGTCATGCTGCTGAACACCGCCGTTCACCAGCCCAAGGGCTACCCGATTCCGGCGCCGCTTCGACTGACGCTCCGCCGGTCGATCCTGCGCCTCGCCACCGTCACCACGCCGGGGTTCCTCGAGACGACACTCGCGCTGGCGCATCCGGCCCTGTCGGCGGCCGTGAAGGACGCCTACCGGGCGCCGTACCGCGGGGCTTCGCGCCGGGCGGGCATCGGCGGCTTCGTCGCGGACATCCCCGTCGACGAGCAGCACGAGAGTTTCGCTGAGCTGGCGCGCATCTCCGAGGGCGTCACCCGGCTGCAGGTTCCCGCGCTGATGCTCTGGGGTCCGCGCGACCCCATCTTCTCGGACCGGTACCTTGATGACCTCGCCGATCGGCTGCCGCACGCGGACATCCACCGCTTCGAGGGCAGCGGTCACCTCGTCGCCGAAGACGTGGACTATGCCGCAAATGCCCTCGCATGGCTGGGCGAGCAGGACGCACGGGCCGGGGCCGCTGCCGCTGGTGCTGCTCCCGCTGATGCGTCCGGTCGCGACGCGGGCCGTCAGCCACTTTGGCACTATCTCGAGGAGTTCCGCGAGAGCACCGACACGGCCATCATCGACATGGCTCCCGGCCGCGGCAAGCAGCCGCTCGTCGTGAGCTGGCAGAGACTGTCGCGCCGCGTCGAGCAGATCGCCCTCGGGCTGCAGTCTGTCGGGGTGAAGCACGGCGACCGCGTCTCCCTGCTCGTGCCACCCGGAGCCGACCTCACCGCGGTCTTATATGCCTGTGTGCGCATAGGTGCCGTCGTCGTCGTCGCGGATGCCGGACTCGGCCTGCGTGGGCTGACCCGCGCCGTGCGCGGCGCCTGGCCCGATCACGTCATCGGCGCCGCCCCGGGCCTCGCTGCGGCCCGCGCACTCGGCTGGCCAGGCCAGAAGATCTCGACGGTCGCCTTTCCGCCCGCCGTCGCCCGCGCGCTGGGCGTGAAGCACACGCTGGCCTCTCTCATCGCCCGGGCCGGCAGCATCCAGACGCTTGGCGAACCCGCCGTGCTGCCCGAGTGGCCGGGCGCGGATGACATCGCCGCGGTGCTCTTCACCTCCGGCTCGACCGGGCCGGCGAAGGGCGTCGTCTATCGGCACAGCCAGCTCGAGGCCGTGCGGGATGCCCTTGCGGCCCAGTACGGCGTGGGGCCGGGAACCGGACTCGTCGCGGGCTTCGCCCCGTTCGCGCTGCTGGGTCCGGCGCTCGGCTGTCGCAGCGTCACGCCCGATATGGACGTCACCTCGCCCAAGACCCTCACCGCGGATGCCGTGGCGGCCGCGGTGGCCGCGGTGGACGCGACCGTCGTCTTCCTGTCTCCCGCGGCGCTCGCCAACGTTGTTGCGACCTCCTCGTCGCTTGACGCCGATGCGCATCGCGCCCTCGCCGGGGTTCAGACGTTCCTCTCTGCCGGGGCCCCGGTGCCGGAGGCGCTCCTGGCCGCCGCGGGCCGGCTGATGCCGAACGCCGGGGCACATACCCCTTACGGCATGACCGAGGGGCTGCTGCTCACCGATATCGACCTGACCGGCATCCGCGAACTGCGTGTCGCGAGACAGGCCCGGGAGGCCCAGGGCCTTGCGGCCGGTGCCGGCGGCGTCTGCGTGGGCCGCCCTAACGCAACGACCCGCCTCCGGATCAGCGCGCTGGACGAGAACGGCCACGCCGTCGGCGAGCCGAGCCAGGCGCCCGACGTCACCGGCGAGATCATCGTCTCGGCCCCCCACATCAAGAGTCACTACGACCGTCTCTGGTCGACCGACCGCCAGGCTGTTCGGGGAACCCCCGCCGAGGCGCCCGCCAGCTCCGAGCGCTGGCACCGCACCGGCGACGTCGGCCATCTCGACGCCGAGGGGCGACTCTGGGTCGAGGGCCGGATGCCGCACCTCATCACGACCGGGACGGGTGTCGTCACGCCCGTCGGAATCGAGCAGAGCATCGAGACCCTTGCCCCGATCGGACGCGCCGCCGTCGTGGGCATTGGCCCTGCCGGAACCCAGCAGCTCGTCGTCGTTGTCGAGACCCAGCCCGCGGCACGCCGGGTCTCGCTCGCGGATTCCGCCCTCGCGGCATCGGTGCGAGAGGCATCGGTGCGACAGGCCTCGGGCCGGCCGATCGCCGCCGTGCTCGTGGTGCCGCGCCTTCCGACCGATATTCGACACAACTCAAAGATCGACCGATCGGCCCTGTCCCGCTGGGCGGGCGGCATCCTGGCCGGACAGTCGAGGATGCGCCGCCCGTGAAGGTGCTCGTAACGGGCGCCAGCGGAATGCTCGGCCGGGCCGTGGCGACCGGCGTTGCGCTGGCCGGCAACGAGGTGCGCACCTTCCAGCGCGGGCCCTCGGGGCTCGCCGTCTCCGGCATCGAGGACATCCGCGGTTCGCTGACCGACGGGGCCGCCGTGACACATGCCGTTCAGGGCATGGATGCGATCGTGCACCTGGCGGCCAAGGTCTCGCTCGCGGGCGAGGCCGCGGAATTCGACGCGGTGAACGTCGGCGGCACGCGCGATCTCCTGGCCGCGGCCCGGGCGGCCGGGGCTGCCCGCTTCGTCTATGTCTCATCCCCGTCGGTCGCCCATGCCGGCGTATCGATCGTGGGCGACGACGCCCGTGTTGCCGACCCCGGCCACGCCAGCGGTGACTACGCCCGAACCAAGGCCATCGCCGAGCTGCTGGCATTGGCGGCCGATGCCCCGGGCTTCGCGGTCGTCGCTGTGCGGCCGCATCTGGTCTGGGGACCCGGGGATACCCAGCTGATCGCTCGCATCGTCGATCGTGCCCGCCGGGGCCGGCTGCCGCTGCTCGGCGATGGGGCCGCCCTGATCGACACGACCTATGTCGAGAACGCGGCCTCCGCCATCGTCGCGGCCCTCGGTCGCGCCCCCCAGGTGCACGGCAACGCCTACGTCGTGACGAACGGCGAGCCGCGGCCCGTCGCCGACCTGCTCGCCGGAATCTGCGCCGCAGCCGGCGTCGCACCGCCCACCTGGCGGGTGCCCGCAGGAGTCGCCCGTGCGGCGGGCTCCCTGATCGAGGCGGCATGGCGCCTGCGCCCGGGCACCGACGAGCCTCCGATGACCAGGTTCCTGGCTGAACAGCTCTCGACCGCGCACTGGTTCGACCAGCGCCGCACCCGCGCCGATCTTCAGTGGCAGCCCGCCGTCAGTCTCGACGAGGGCCTTGCGCGCCTCGCGGCCTCCTACGCCCACACCGACTGAGCCCGCACCGACTGAGCCCGCACCGACTGAGCCCGCGGGAGGGGTTCTCACCCGATTCGTTCTATTCTCGAAAGGGTGACCGATTCCAGTGAGAGAACCCAGGGTGTGCGCCCGATCGACTTGGCGGATGAGACGGTTGCCCTCGTGCGGCACTGGCTCGAGGAATCGGCGGTGGCGGCCCTGGCCCCGGATGCGCCCGGCGAGGGCCTCGCGGAGGTTCTGAAGGATCCCAACGGACTCGATTTCACCCGCGGGCTGATCGATGGCGTGGCCCGGCCCGACGACCTCTTCGTGGCCGGCAGGAACCTGCAGGACGTGGCCAGTGTCGTGCCGGGATTCCTGCCGTGGCACCTGCGCGCCGCGGTCGCTGTGGGCGGGGTGCTCGGTGAGGTCATCCCGGGGATCGTCGTTCCCCTCTCCCGCCGGGTGCTGAGAAAGACGCTCGGCCACCTGGTGATCGACGCGAGTGCAGACCGGCTCGCACCCGCGATCGCTGCCCTGACCGAGAACGGCGACCGGCTGAACCTGACCTCCCTCGGGGAGCCGGTTCTCGGTGCGGTCGAGGCCGCACGCCGTCTTGCCGGCCTGATCGAACTGCTGGCCCGCAGTGACGTCGACCGGGTGTCGGTGAAGATCTCCGACGTCGTGCCGCCGCACGGCCCCTGGGCATTCGAGGAGAACGTCGAGCGCATCACAGCCCTCCTTCTTCCCCTGTACCTTGCCGCCCTGCCCGAGAACAAGCTCGTCGTTCTCGACGCGGAGGAGTTTCGCGATCGTGACCTGACGCTGGCGGTCTTCACGGGCATCCTGGGCAGGCCCGAGTTTCTCGCCTTCGAGGCGGGCATCGTGCTTGAGGCCTACCTGCCCGACGCGCTGGCGGTGCTTGACTCGCTGACCGCATTCGCCGCCGCGCGGAGGGCGCAGGGCGGGGCGGCGATCAGGGTGCGACTCGTCAAGGGTGCGAACGTTCCGCTGGAGCGCGTGGAGGCGGAGCTTCGCGGCTGGCCGCTGGCGACCTATTCCACCAAGGCCGAGACGGATGCGAACTACAAGCGACTGCTCGACGCCGCGCTGACGCCCCGACGAACGGATGCCGTCCGGCTCGGCATCGCGACCCACAACCTCTTCGACACCGCCCTCGCCTGGCTGCTCGCCGAGGCCCGAGGCGTCTCTGCTGCCGTCGACGTCGAACGGCAGCTCGGCATCGCCACCGGCCACGCCGACGCGGTTCGGCGCACCGTCGGCGGGAGCCTGGTGCTGTACGCCCCGGTCGTCGATCCGACCGAGTTCGATGTGGCCGCGGCCCCGCTCATCCGCCGACTTGAGGAGAGCGCATCGGGGGAGAACTTCCTCGCCGCAGCCTTCGACCTCGCCGTCGATGCGGCACTCTTCGATAGGGAGCGCACGCGATTCATCACGGCGCTTATCGCGGCCAGCCAGGAGCCGCCGCCCGCCAGCAGCCCCCATCGCCGGCAGAACCGAGCCGCCCCGGAGCCGACCGGTTCGAGTAGCGCGGAGTTTGCGAATACGCCCGATACCGACCCGTCGACGGCGGCGAACCGGGCCTGGGGCCGCCGAATCCTGGCGCGTGTCGGGCTGCCCGGCCTCGGGGCGATAACGCTTGATGCGTCTCAGATCACGGATGCCGCCGGCGTCGAGGCGGTCATCTCCGGGGTCCGGTCAAGCGCCGAAGACTGGGCTCGGCTTCCCCTTGCCGAGCGCTCCGCCGTGCTCGACCGGGCCGGCATCTTCCTGCAGTCGAACCGGGATCGGCTGATCGAGGTCATGGCCACCGAGGTCGGCAAGACGATCGGCGAGAGCGACCCGGAGGTCAGCGAGGCGGTCGACCTTGCCCACTACTACGCCGCCCAGGCGCTGCTCATCGGCGACGTCGACGGGGCAGAATTCGTGCCGAGTCGCCTGACCGTCGTCGCCTCGAACGCCACCTTCCCCGTCTCTTCTCCCGCCGGGGGTGTCCTCGCGGCGCTCGCCGCCGGCAGCGGTGCGATCCTCCTGCCTGCCCCGACCGCCCGGCACTCGGCAGCGGTCATGATCGAGGCGCTCTGGGAGGCGGGTGTTCCCCGCGAACTGGTGGCCCTCGCCGACCTCGGGAACGATGCGGGCGAGAACGGGCTCGAGCGCGGGCTGATCGCCCATCCGGCTGTGGACCGGGTCATTCTGACCGGAACCGAGGAGCGGGCGCGACTCTTCGCCTCGTGGGGGACCGGCCCGCGGCTCCTGGCCGAGACGGGTGGCAAGAACGTCATCATCGTGACTCCGAGCGCCGACCTCGATCTCGCCGTGGCCGCGATCGTGACCAGTGCCTTCGGCAATGCCGGGCAGAAGAGCTCGGCCGCGAGCCTCGTGATCCTGGTCGGCTCGGTCGGGCGAACGGCACGGTTCCGGCGCCAGCTCGTGGATGCCGTGACCAGTCTTCGCGTCGGCTATCCGAACGATGCCCAGACCGACATGGGTCCCCTGGCCCAGCCGGCGACGGGAAAGCTCCTGCATGCCTTGACGACCCTCGGTTCGGGGGAGAGCTGGCTTGTCCAGCCGCGACAGCTGAGCGCCGACGGCAGGCTCTGGAGCCCGGGCGTTCGAGCCGGGGTTCTGCCCGACACCTACTTCGCGCTCACGGAGTTCCAGGGGCCGGTGCTCGGCATCATGCGCGCGTCGAGCCTTGAGGCCGCGATCGACCAGCAGAACTCGACCGGCTACGGTCTCGCCGCAGGGCTGTTCTCGCTCGCGACCGACGAGCACGATCTCTGGCTGCAGCACGTGGAGGCCGGCAGCCTGTTCATCAATCGGGCCATCACCGGGTCGCTCGTCGGGCGGCAGCCGGTCGGTGGCGGGAAGCGTTCCGCTGCCGGGTTCGGAGCGAAGTCCGGCGGCCCGAACATCCTGGCGCAGCTCGGCACCTGGGTCACGCAACCCGGAACGCCCGGGCACGGCCTCAGCCTCGCCGGGCTGGATTCCCGCGTCGTGCGCCTGCTGGACTCCGTCACCGGGGCCCTCGACTGGGAGGGCTTCGACCGGGTCCGCCGCGGCGCCCAGAGCGATGCCGATGCCTGGGCCGGGTTCTTCGCCGAGGGCGACACCGCGGGCCTTCGCGCCGAGCGCAACGTTCTGCGCTACCTCCCCGTTTCCACGACGATCAGGCTGTCGGACGGCGGCACGCTGGCCGAGTTGATGCGGGTGCTCGCCGCCGGCACGCTGACGCGCTCTCGCCTCCGGCTCAGTTCGGCCCTGAAGCTGCCGCAGCCTCTTCGGGAGCTGCTGAAGGAGTGGGACGTGAAGGTCAAGATCGAGGACGACGCCGGGTGGCTGGCGCGGGTTCGCGACTCGGTGACCGAGGGCTCCGCCGGATTCCCGACGCCGCGCATCCGGCTGATCGGCGGCTCGGCCGACGCGCTCGGCGACGCGTTGGCCGGCAGTCTCGACGTGGCAATCGCCACCGGCGACGTGACCCGGGCGGGCCGCATCGAACTTCTTCCCTTCCTCATTGAACAGACCGTCGTGACCACGAATCACCGTTTCGGGCGGAGGATAGACGGATGAGCGAAACGTTTGACTTCTTCGAGCAGCACGAACTCCCCGGCCCGCGGGTCTCCCTGAGGCAGGCGGAGAAGATCGCCACCGACGCGTTCGAGCTTCGCGTGAAGGCAGCCGCACTGGGCAGCCAGCAGGACGCCAATTTTCTTCTGACCACGACGAAGGGCCGCATCAAGGGTGCATCCTCGGGCGAGCGGAGCGTGCTGAAGATCGCCAACCCGGCGTTCTCGCTTCTCGAGCTCGAGGCGCAGGATGCGGCGACCCGCCATCTCGCCGGGCTGGTCGAGACCGGCGAGATCGAGAGCCTGAGGCTGCCGACGTCGCGGCCAGGCGTTTCCGGTTCGCGCATCGAGACCGTCGACGTGCAGGGCGTCACGCATCACGCGCGCATCATCGAGCACCTTCCCGGCGGCACGCTCTCGGGAAACGGCTACCTCGCGCCGCGCGTGCTTGACGGCCTGGGCGCGGTATCAGGTCGTGTGGCCCGGGGCCTGGCCGGCTTCACGCATCCGGGCGCTGAGCGGGTGCTGCAGTGGGACCTCGCCCAGGCGGGCCGCGTTCTGGAGCGCCTCGCGCCCGCCATCCCCGACTTCCACGAGCGCAGCCGGGTGCTCGCCGCCGCCGCCGAGGCGCTGGCGCTCCTCGAGCCGCTCGCTCCCGAGCTCGTTTGGCAGGTCATCCACGGCGACATCGCCGACGACAACGTGGTCTGCAGCGTCGACGACGCCACGGGCTATCGCCTGCCCGACGGCGTCATCGATTTCGGCGATGTGACACTCTCGTGGCGGGTCGCCGAGCTGGCGGTCACCGTCGCGTCGACCCTGCACCATGCCGGGATGTCGGCCTTGGCCTGCCTGCCGGTGATCCGGGCGTTCAACGCCGAACTGCCGCTGAACCTCGCGGAGGCGAGGGCCCTGTGGCCGCTCGTGCTGCTGCGTGCCGGCGTCCTGGTCGCCAGCGGCCACCAGCAGGCGGGCCTGGATGCGGGC
>CANFBG010000062.1 GCA_947444785.1 Microbacteriaceae bacterium
CGCTCTGGTCACGAACCGGCTGGGCTGGGCTGGGCTGGGCAGAGTTGACACGCCCGGGGCCATCCACACGTTCTTGCCGACAACCCGATAGCCCGCCGAACATGAATCAGGCAAAAAGAAAGGCCACAACACGATTTCTCGTGTCATGGCCTTGCGATTCACTACGGTGGGCTGTTTGCGGAATTCATTCCGCCGCCCCAGCACTGGGCGCTGACGAATACCCGACAAGACGATTCCGGGCAAAGTCTAGAAAAATTCCGGGCCTCAAGATAAATCAAGCTTGATCAGGTACTACTCGATGACCCTTCATGGGTCGACTATGGCCCTTCAGCGCTCAAGGGCGACACTTTAACTAGCGTGACTGCCATTAGAACTCGCAAAGGTTTCAGCCCTAATGCTCCGCGCGAAGAAATCACTCAAATCAATGAGCCCCTGCGCCCGCAGTCCCGGTCTCTGTGCCGGTGCCTTTGAAGTGGTCACGGCAGTTGATTGAACAGACGCCTCGCATCAAGGGCTGATTCCTAACCTTGGCACCGACCATCGAGCAAACGGAATCCAGCGGGGCAGCCTCCACCATCTTTCTTCCTCGGGCTCCGGTCTAGCTGAGGGTTGGTGCACCCACGGGTGCAGCATCGTCCTGCAAGTAGGTAGCGAGACCGGTGGAGGCCAGGAAATGTTCGGCGTCGCCCGCTGCGGCGCATCCGGTGCCCGCCGCGGTAATTGCCTGCCGGTACCGATGATCGACGAGGTCACCGCACGCGAAGACACCGCGGAGATTCGTCTGGGTAGTGGGATGATCCACCAACACGTACCCCTCGTCGTCGACGTCGACCTGATCGAGCACAAGTTCATTGCGCGGGTCGTGACCGATCGCGATGAAAAGCCCCGTCGCATCCAGGCGGGATTCCTCGCCCGTGACGGTGTCTCGCAACAGGAGGCCGGTCATCTTCTCGTCGCCCGTGGCAGCGAGAATTTCGGAGTTCCAGCGCGGGATGATCTTCGGGTTCGCCAGGGCGCGGTCTTGCATGATCTTCGACGCACGGAGCGTGTCGCGCCGGTGCACGAGAGTGACCGTATTGGCAAAGCGCGTGAGGAACATCGCTTCTTCGAGGGCAGAGTCGCCGCCGCCGATTACGGCGATGTCTTGCCCGCGGAAGAAGAATCCGTCGCAGGTCGCGCACCACGAGACGCCGCGACCGGTGAGGCGTTGCTCACCATCGACGCCGAGTGTGCGATACGCCGATCCCATTGCAAGGACCACGGTGTGAGCCCGGTAGACGTCACCCAACCCGGTGGTGATGGTCTTAATCTCCCCGGTCAGCTCCAACACGGTGGCGTCGTCGTAGATGAGGCGAGCGCCGAAGCGTTCCGCCTGCTTGCGCATGTTCTCCATCAGATCGGGTCCCATGATGCCGTCCGGAAACCCCGGGAAGTTCTCAACCTCGGTGGTGTTCACGAGGGCACCGCCTGCTTCGACTGAGCTGGTCAGCACGATCGGGTTCAGGCCGGCGCGGGCGAGGTAGATGGCGGCCGTGTAGCCGGCCGGGCCGGAGCCGACAACAATGACGTTCTCGACGCCGCTCATGCGGGCAGCCCCTGTGATTCAACACCGAGGGTCTCGAGCATGGCTTCCACATTGGCGCGGATCTGATCGCGAACGAGACGGACATCTTCGATGGGGAGATCGGCCGGATCCGTGAGGTCCCAATCGAGGTAGCGCTTGCCCGGGTACACGGGGCAGGCATCACCGCAGCCCATGGTGATCACCGTATCGGCCGCCTGCACAACATCGTCAGTGAGGGGCTTGGGAAACGCTTCGGAGAGATCCAACCCGATCTCGGACATGGCCTGCACGACGGCAGGGTTGAGCTCGTGCGCCGGAGCGGAGCCCGCGGAACGGACATGCACGGCAGCTCCCGAGAGGGCGCTCGTAAGGGCAGCGGCCATCTGCGAACGGCCCGCGTTCTGCTCACACACAAACAGCACCTCGGGAAGAGGGCTGTCGAGCGCACCTTTCGCCTGAGCGAGGGCGGTGAGCCGGTCGGTCGCGAACCGGATGGTGTTGGTCGTCAGATGAGCTTTGACCGTGGCCGTGCGAAGCAGCCCGGTGTAGGACTCGAGGACGTACCGTTCAACGGTTTCGGTACCGAAGACTCCAGCGAACTTTATCGCCAGATCACTGGCGAGTCGTTTGAGGTACTCCTCGGGGTAGGACAGGCCCGGCATCTCGCCGCTCACGGTGGTCATGACAGGCGTCAGACGTTCGCGGGGAGAAGCTCGGCGAGCAGCTTTTCGATGCGGGCTTTGATGTCGTCGCGGATGGGGCGTACCTCGTCGATGCTCTTGCCCTTGGGGTCCACCAACTCCCAGTCTTCGTACCTCTTGCCGGGGAAGATCGGGCAGACGTCGCCGCAGCCCATGGTGATCACCACGTCGGAGCCGCGCACCTGCTCGGTGGTCATCAGCGTGGGGATCGCCTGGCTGATGTCGATGCCCTCTTCGGCCATCGCGGCAATAGCCATCGGGTTGATCTGATCCCCCGGCTCGGACCCACCCGAGCGCACCTCGACGGCGCCGCCCGACAGGGCACGCATGTAGCCGGCAGCCATCTGCGAACGGCCGGCGTTGTGGATACAGACGAAAAGAACGGTGGGCTTGTCAGACATGGACGTGATCCTCACTATCGGGTTACCAAAAGCATAGACCGTCATCTATGTATCTGGCTAGCGGATCGGAAGCTCGTTCACGAAACGTTCACATCAAGCGTGGGCAGCAGCGCGCGGACCCGGCCTTCGATGTCGTCGCGAATCTCCCGAACCCGGGCCAAGGGCAGCCCGACGGGGTCCTCCAAGACCCAGTCCAGGTAGCGGCGGCCCGGGTACACCGGACATGCATCGCCGCAGCCCATGGTGATCACCACGTCTGCGGCACGCACGACGTCATCGGTGAGGGGCTTGGGGAACTCGCCGCCGATCGGCACACCGATCTCATCCAGCGCGGTCACGATGATCGACCGCACCGCATTAGCCGGTGCCGAGCCGGCCGTGCGCACACTGACACGGTCGCCCGCGAGGTGGCGAAGGATCGCGGCGGCCATCTGAGAGCGGCCGGCGTTCTGCACGCACACAAAGAGCACCTCGGGCGCGCCTTGACCTGCGGGCAGGGCGGCCGAGGCGAGAGCTGCGAGCCGATCGGCCGCGAAGCGGGCGGTCAGGGAGGGCAGATAACGGGTGATGCGGGCCTGTTCGGCCAGCAGTGCATAACTCTCCCGCACATACCGGTCGACCGTCTCGGCCGCGAAAGTTCCGGCAAATCGCGTGGCGAGGTCCTGTGAGATCCTGGCCAGCACACCGTCTTCGAGCGCGGGCTGCGTGTCGGCCTGCAGCAGGTCCGTCACCCGGTCAATCTGGGTGGAACTGATCGAGTACCAGACCTGTCGACCATCGGGTTCGCGCTCGAGTAATCCCTCAGAGAAGAGCGCCTTGACGTGGTGGCTCACGGTGGGCTGCCGCAACTCGAGCGTGGCGGCAAGGTCGCCGACCAGCATCCGGCCGTCGGCACTGTTCATGATGAGCGACATGATGCGCGCCCGAGTCGGGTCTGCGAGTAGTCGCAGCTCACTGGTTGATCCCACAATTCCCATAGATGGGAGTCTATGCGTATGCTTGGCGCGTGACTACAGCCCCGCCCTCCATCAATCGCCGCGTCTTTGCCGAATTCATCGGCTCCGCCTCTCTGACCACCATCGTTGTCGGCTCCGGAGTCGCCGCCACGAACCTCTCCCACGACGTCGGGGTACAACTGCTGATCAATGCGCTGGCAACCGCGTTCGGCCTGTTCGTGCTCATCACCGTTCTCGGACCCGTGAGCGGTGCACACTTCAACCCGCTGGTCACCGCGGCGGACTCCGCGTTGGGGCTCCGCGGACTCCGAGACATCGGCCCGTACATTCTTGCTCAGGTCCTGGGCTGCATAGCCGGAAGCCTTCTCGCCAACGCCATGTTCGACCTGCCGGTGGTGTCGTTCAGCACTACCGACCGTGCCACTCCAGCGCACTTGCTGGCCGAGGTGGTTGCGACCGCAGGGCTCATCTTCATCATCTTTACCCTGGTCCGCACCGACCGTGCTCACTTCGCCGCGGCTGTCGTCGCGACCTACATCGGTGCGGCGTACTTCTTCACAAGCTCGACCAGCTTCGCGAACCCGGCGATCACGATCGGGCGGATGTTCTCCGACTCGTTCGCCGGCATCGCCCCAGCCTCGGTCCTTCCCTACATCGGCGCGCAAGTCATCGGCGCGGCTCTGGGATTCGCCGCAGTGAAGCTTCTTGCCCCCGCGCGACCTGTCCTCGCGAGGCGTTAGCCCAGCCCACTCGCCCAGCCCGAGCGCCGACCATTGGTCCATGCTGCGTTCAACTCTTTCCGATGCTGCGCCCCACAAGAGAGTCCCACCACAATGAGCACCAAGCCCACCGTTCTTTTCATTTGCCAGCACAACGCCGGCCGGTCCCAACTCGGCGCCGCCCTCCTGGAGCACCTCGCCGCTGACAATTTCACTGCAATCTCGGCGGGGTTGGCCCCCGCGGCAGGGGTGAACCCTGCAATCGCAGCCACGATCGCGGAGCTGGGCATGGACATCTCCGGGCGGATACCTCGCGCTGTCACTGCCCAAGACCTCCAGATGGCCGACATTGTCGTTCTGATGAAGGTGGGCCTGGTCCTCCCCGCGATCCCCCGGGGAGAGGTCCTCGAGTGGTCGTTCCCGAACCCGGAAGCCTGGGACCTCGACGCGGTGCGCCCGCTGCGAGACGCCGTCACCGCGAAAATTCAGGCAACCCTTCTGGGCCGTTAGAGCGAGGTGTCTGCTCGCGTCGGCTTGACGTTTAACGCGTCAATCTCGGGAAGCCGTGCGGACGGAGACACCCCTCGAAAATCGCTTAGAGCCAGAGTGATGAATCAACCTGACACCAGGGGACGGCCAGCGTGCTTGCCGCACGGATCTCTCAGGGAAGGTTCAGCCATGCTGACAGCCGATGAGATTTTGCCTCACATGGGTTCCGCCACCTAAGTGTCAGATGAAGTCTTAGACCCTCTGGCTCAAATGCCCATCAACGACCAAGGTACGAATCCTGGCGCGTTCTGACGGCATTCTGTGATCCATAACTGACTCAGGCTGCCTACTGTTCACGCCGCTCCACACGATCGGTCAGTTGGATATCCTGTCCAATTTTCATCACATAACGACAAGTGATGAAGATTTGCAGGATGCATATTAATCCACTTGTTGAGTGACATTTTTTGGTGACATGTCGAAAGCAATCTGGGTGTCACGTATTCGGTCGTTAAATGACAAGGGGTTCCCGCCATGCTCGTCGGCTACATGCGAGTCTCCAAAGCAGACGGCTCCCAGAACACGGACCTGCAGCGGGATGCACTCATAGCCGCCGGCGTCCCGTCAGAGAGCATCTACGAGGACCAAGCATCCGGGAAGAAAGACGACCGGCCAGGCCTGGCCGCGTGCCTGAAAGCGCTCCGTTCCGGTGACACCCTTCTGGTCTGGAAACTCGACCGCCTCGGTCGGGATCTCCGCCACCTCGTCAATACAGTCCACGACCTCACCGTCCGGGGTGTTGGGCTGAAGGTGCTCACGGGGGAGGGGGCCGCGATCGACACCACGACCGCATCGGGGAAGCTCGTCTTTGGCATCTTCGCCGCGCTCTCGGAGTTTGAGCGGGCTCTTATCTCCGAGCGCACGATCGCCGGCCTGGCCGCAGCCCGAGCTCGAGGCCGGAGCGGCGGGCGCCCCTTCAAGATGACCGCGGCGAAAGTCCGCCTGGCGGCGTCAGCCATGGGGCAGAAAGAAACCCATATCGGCGACCTCTGCAAAGAACTCGGCATCACCCGTCAAACGCTCTACAGTCACGTCTCGCCATCTGGTGAGATCCGAGCAGACGGCACGAAGCTACTGGGTAAAGCGAAGGATCACGCTGGGGCCGACGTATCGGCGCAGGACTAGAGCCCAACTCCTAAGATTTTTCTCTACCGTCACCTGACGCAGACCGCCCACCGTCAATCAGTGAAAGCCCGTGACATGAATCCGCTCGACCTGCAACGCTCATTCCTTGACCTCACCACTCCTCACGTCGCCGACGCTGCCATGCGACTTGGCATTCCCGTGCGCAGCGCACCGGAAGGAACCCGACCGGTGTCGCAGGGCACGCACCTCGTGGGCCGGGTGCAATCGGCTCGCCACTATGGCAGCGCCGACGTCATCCTCGAAGCGCTTGAGCAGGCGGATCCCGGCGATGTGCTCGTCGTAGACAACCAGGGCCGCACCGACGAGGCCTGCGTCGGGGACCTCATCGCCCTCGAGGTGCAGCGCGCGAGACTGGCTGGGATCGTCATCTGGGGATTACATAGGGACACGAGTGAGTTGCGGACCATTGGACTGCCGCTATTCAGCCTAGGAGCCTTCCCGGTCGGTCCGCAACGCCTTGACCGGAAAGACCCGGCCGCACTGACCGCCGCCGCGGTGGGTCACGACGTGATCGCGACAGCCGAGGACTTCGTGCTCGGCGACGATGACGGAGTTCTCTTCCTTCCCCTTGACAGGGCAAAGGAAATCTCCGACGTCGCTTCTTCGATCCGGAACACGGAACGATTCCAAGCAGCGCGGATGAAGCTTGGCGTCAGTCTCCGCGATCAGACGCGGTTCTCTGAGTACCTCGACGCCCGGAACGCGAACGGAACAACATTCCGTGAACACCTCCGAGCCGTAGGCGGCGAGACCGAAGAGTAACGCCTGTGCCGATCAGGTGATGGCCAGTAATTCCCGGCTGCCCCTTGGCATCAGGCTGGCGTACAAACTGGCGGGAAGCCACACTTTAGACGTTGGCCTGGACTTTGCCACCGTGGGGCAGACCGGTTGTGGCCTTCTGCCCGGCACGTCGTGGATCGTGTTTCAGGGAGGCGCTCTCTGTTGTGGCCAGGTGTCGGGGGGTCGACGCCTGGCCACAGCGAGCAGAGGTTCTTCTCTGCTGCGAGAGAAATCTAACCGCCGGTGGGATTCTCGGTCAATGCCTTGCGGGTCGTCGCCGTTTTGGACTAGTAGGCGATCCGCGTCTGGTTTTCGGTCGGTAGAGAAGATGCGGGTGAATGATCACGAGGGCAGTTCCGGTGGACGTGCTGATCCGATGAGCGGAACGAGACCGTTGAGCGAGGGGGACGTGCCATTGGTTGGTCCCGGACCTCAAACGTGAGCGGGCGTCGGGGGATCGACGCCCGGTCACGGTCGGCCCCGGAGGAGTGTCTCGAGGCCGCTGGTCCACTCTATGGCACCCGTAGATGAACTGTTTCATGAGGCTCATGTTCCTGAAGTGGCGGAGGTCTCGGAGAGGAACCTGATGTGGTGCTTCTATTCCGGGCTGCGCAAGAAGAGAGCGGTGCCGCGAAGGCGTCTATGACGCATAAGGAATCGACCCGATTTCCTGTGACCGATACACTCACGTGTCGGGGGCCACGATTTATCCGCGAGTCTGCTGGCGTGACTCGTGCTGCTCTCCGGGTGTTTCCACAGACCGATCGTCCTGAGTTCAGGAGGTAGGGCTGCGAGTTTCCCCTGATCGCCTCAGTGGTCGTCGATGAAGCGTTGGAGGGCTTTCCTAATAACGGAAGTGACGGTCTCGCCGCGTTGGGCGGCACGTGCTGTTACGGACTCCAGTAGGTCGTCATCGATCTGGAACTCGTATTTGCTCGCCGGGCTCTGGTCCTCTGCCGAAGTGTGGCTGAGGAATAGGGGATCTGCCGGTTCGATCCTCGGTGATGTCATGAGGCCTGTCTTCAATTGAGGTCCGACGTGTTGCCGGTGCCCAGAATCCGACGGAAACTTCGGTCCTGAATCGGTGTATGGCACTCTGATCATGGGCTCGCCTGCCTGTGAGCCAGCCGTAAGCACGAGCCCAGAGCCAGATGTCAACATGGCGTCACCAAAAAAAGTCTCACCCATCCGGGCTTCGAGTCTCTAGATCGGTCAGCTGTTTTTCTGGTTGGGGATGCAGCGCTGGCGCCTCGAATTCCCTCCGGTCGTGCTTGGACTTGAGGATGGCCTTCGTGAAAGTGACCAGTGTTGGCGGGCGTCAATTGTCCCGAGAACAGCCATCAGATCAACTCCGACCCTGTGGCCGGATGTGTCAGTGAAATGAAAATGCGACCCGGTTTCTAGAGATTTCCGTCCGTTATGGGGAACACGCAGAGCTAGAAACCCTCGCGGCTGAGGCCCTCTCTGAGGGGCGGGGGCGCGTGGACCTCGTCGCGGAGACTGGCCTCGAGGGTGAGGCATTCGGCGCGCTGCTCCGCGCTGAGTGCGTGTTGCGCGCTGATGCGGTGCAGGAGCAAGATTGCCGCGGCGGGCGCTGGATTGATGCCTGCGCCGGGACCGATGCTGTATACCAGCACGTCATGGGCGACAGCGGCGAGGTCCGGGCTTGCGGGTGACTTTGTGAGGCCGGCTGTGTGGAGGACGGTCAGCATCATTTCGCGCATCCGGAACGCGTCCGTGACGTGGTGGAGGACCTCGAGCGCGTATGTGGCATCTTCTCGCGGAATGAAGAGGTGCTCGTGAGCAAATCCTGTCGCGGAGGTGACGCTGATGTCCTCATTCAGAAGGGCAACCCGTGCCCAAGAAGAGAACACTGCGGCGTGAACAGCCGCATAGGTCCGTACCGTGATCCAGGCGAGGGTGAAGTCGAAAGACAGGATGATGTCTCCCTCGTCGACCTGCCGGACGACGAAATCGCGCCCGTCATGGTCGGTGACCTCGGCCACGGGGACGATTGCGGACAGCGTGTCTCCTCGGATGATCATGTAGGAGCCCTTATTGAGGGCGAATCCCGTCGACGGTGCTGAGTAGTTCAGTTTCTCCACCATTCTTCTGCCACTTTTCGTTCGGTCTAAGAGGCTGACAGGCTCGGCCCCCGATCCGAGCCTGTCTCTGATCTCACGATCAGCGGAGATTTCCCTCGGATCAATTCTGTAACCCCCTGCTTTCCGGTAATACACCCCAAAAGGCCAGAATAGTCGGGTCAGAAACGCGTCATTGGCGCGTGACGGTTATGGGCCGGGAGAGGTGAGTGATGAGGTGGGAAGGCGGAGGCTCCTGCGAGGGTCAGGAAGTCCAAAGGTCTTCTCGTGTCAACGCACTCCCCTCGGCGTCAGGGCGGCTTTGGGCCCTGATCCGATATGTCAGTTACTCGAGAAATCGACCCTAGTCGCTGTGGAATCCGTACCGTTCCTGACGTCAGGCTGGCCTACACCCCAACCGGACGGCAGGCGCGTGGACCGTGCAGGGGAGTACCGAAATCTGTGCGTCGTTTTCAGAACTCGTCTGCACAGATTTCAATACTCGTCTGCACAAAACGCAGGCCGTCATTCGGATTGCAGTTGGGCCATATATTCTCCGGCGGCGGCGCACGTTGAATGCCGACCTCATTACGCTGGAGTCGTGGACACTCTACAAGAAGGCGGCGGAGATCACCGGGACGTAGTGCGGCTTTGGCCTGCATGGAGTTTCGGGCAGGTACTCGGTAATTTGCAGATCTCGGATGAACTTCGTCTGCGTCTGCAGAATTGGAACCGCATCTGGCAGTCGGTGCTCGACCCCATAGAGGAAATTCGGTGGCCTGACGCCGAAGTCGGTAGGGAATGGATTGCCGAGGGTGAAAGCTTGATGAGTGACCTGCAGGTCGAACTCGGGCCGCAAGTGCGCGTAGTGGAGGGGTTCAGGGTCTATGACCCGGACGGAGAACAGACGCCCGGGTCATAGAATTGAGCTGCTACGAAGATCTCGGACAGTGGGCCCTCTTAAAATGAGGGTTCATCCGAAAGTTGGAACAGCATGTCCCAATCGCGTCGACGATTCACCCAAGAATTCAAAGACGAGCTCTGCCGCGAGGTCATAGCCACGTCAAAACCCATCAAGGACGTCGCTGCCGCCTATGGCGTCGGTACCGAGACTCTCCGGAACTGGCTCAACAAATACCGCGAGGCCGCCGGCGGCACCGAGACCGATCTCACGGTCACGGAACGCGCCCGACTGAAGCAACTCGAACGCGAGAACCAGGACCTGAAAGCCGAGGCCATCTTCTTGAAAAAAGCGGCCGCTTACTTCGCACGGGAGCAGCGGTAGTGAGCAAGTACGAATACATCGACTCCCAAAAACTCGTCCCCGGCAACGTGAATTCCGTCGCGAGAATGTGTCACTGGCTGGACGTCTCAACCTCAGGGTTCTATCACTGGGCCGGAAGGCCAGAATCAGCGACCACGGGCCGCCGGAAGGCCCTCACGGCCCGGATCCGGCACTTCTTCACCGAGTCCCACGGAACGTATGGGTATCGGCGTGTTCATGCCGATCTGCAGGCCGAGAAAACCGAGTGCTCACCCGAACTCGTCCGACAGATCATGCGGGGCAAGGCTCTTGATCGCGTGCCAGCCACGCCCGTTCCGGATCACGACCGAGGCCGACGCGGATACTGCAGCCGGCATGCCCGATCTTGTGAGGCGTGATTTCACTGCGGATCGCCCCGGGGTAAAGTTCGTCGGCGATATCACTTACATCCATACCTGGCAGGGATTCATCTATCTCGCGACCGTCATCGACTGCTACTCGAAGAAGGTCGTGGGCTGGTCGATCGCGGACCACATGCGCACCGAACTCGTCGCTGACGCGCTCCGAAATGCGGCCGCGACGACGCCGATAATGCCCGACGCGATCTGGCATTCCGACCGCGGGAGCGTCTACACATCGCCGGAATTCCGGGCCCTCGTGGCCCGGTTGGGGATGCGGTCCTCGATGGGACGCACGGGGGTATGTTGGGATAACAGCATGGCGGAAAGTTTTTTCTCGATGCTGAAGAACGAGCTCGTGTATCGGACCGTGTATGCCACGAAATCACAGGCCCGGCACGATGTAATCCGTTACATCGAGGGCTTCAACAACTCGAAGAGGCGCCATTCCGGGCTTGGTTACCGTCGCCCTAACGAGGTCCACTGTGGACGGCTTTCAGGCGTCAGAGCCTCGCGGAGCGCTTGCGTGTTCAACCGGCAGCGGACGCCGCCCGAAGCGAACACCCTTGAATAGATGACAATCGCATGATCCCAGTAGATGGAGAGCAGCTCAATGTCGGCTGTGCTGGTCATCAATTCAAGCGATCGATCTGCGCGTCGAAGATCGTTTTCGTAACTCGCCAGATCTGCGAGTACTGCCGCAATATCGCCGCCACTAGGCTTGACAAGGTAATCGAAAGGCGACTTCTGACTGGAATCACTCACGGAATTCCCTAGAAAGCCGTGGGCGAATCGAGCACCATGGCTTCGATTGCGACCACAGTCGTCGTGAGCCGAGTCGTGAACGGAATGTTCGGCAGATTCAGACTGATGATCAAGTACATCGGCTTCCCGACCGAGCACTCCACAATCTCGACCAACTCGACGAACTCACCATCGCGTCGCAGTTTAGCTCCGACGTTCGTGGGGGAGCCCGCTTGGCGGCAGAGGAGGCCGGCGTCGAGGTCGAGGATGTAACTCGAACCCGAAGCCGTCGAGACACGGTATGTGCCCTGGGCTACGTCCATCAACGATTCCACTGAGTACTCCTTGGTCCAGAAGGTGTCGTCACACCTTTGCGTGAACTGTAATTCAAGCCAGCGACAATAGTGGCGAAAAGCGTCCCGGTGGACGGAGACATTCACGGCCGTCTGGACGGCGCAACCGGTAGTTCACGCATCAAGGACCGTCATCCGTCTCATATTTATGTCAGCGGGTGCGGCTGGACACCCGGAAAAGTAAGGTCCTCCGACGTGTCTTGTGTAGAAAGATGACGCACGAGTGTCAGAGGGTACGAATAGCATCGCGTTGCGCCGACAGGACGGCCGACAAGGGGAATCACCATGAACTCAATGACCATCGGCACAGCCACCTTCATCACTGCTGCACTGACACTTGCGGGCTGATGTACGAGCACCCAAGCAGTCATCGTCGGCGATGCCCCCGTAGCCATGACATCAGCGGCCCGCGTCGACGAGCAGGTCATGGCCAACCTGAACACCGCAACCAAGTCGGACCTGACATGTGGACAGGGAGCGCTGACTCATGACAGCCAGAGGGGCCCAGTTTCTCGCGCTCTCGCAGTCTCCTGATCCCACCGTTCGGCGCCGCGTCGCCGAGGATCCCCGGTGCCCCGCAGATATTCTCCTGACGCTTCTGACCGACGACGACGAGCGTGTCTCGGACCACGCGTTCCTGAACCGCTCGCTGCCCCCAGAGGCCAGATTCAAGATCTGGGAGCACGTCGTTAAACGGGGAGACTTCGAATCGGCCGAAGGTGCCCAACTGTGGCGGGTCATGTTCGCACCCAACGCACCCGTGGACCTGATGGAACACATCCTCCGCCAAGACTTCGACGAACTCGAGCCTAAAAAGGCACGGGTCTTGAAGCTGCATTTCTTCGCCTGGAACCTCCTCGAAGAACCGCACTGCCCGGCACCCGCTGTCAGACGCGCCATCCTCGACGGACCACCACGCATGCGCAATTGGGCCGCCCGAAACCCGACACTAACCCCTGACCTCGTAGACACTCTCATCAACGAGGGAAGCAGCATGTTCCAACTGGCTTTGAACCCCGCCGCAAGTCACCGGCTCAACGAGATTGTTCCGTGGCTTACGACGTGGGAACTTCTCGACATTCCGATGTTCGTCAAG
>CANFBG010000063.1 GCA_947444785.1 Microbacteriaceae bacterium
ACTTCACGTCGTCCTCGCGGGGGACGCTGACGATCATGCGGCCGGTCGACTCGGAGAACAGGGCCGTGGCCGCGTCCACTCCGTCGCGCAGGATGATCTCGTCCAGCCACACGCGGGCGCCCATGCCGAAGCGCATCACGCTTTCGACGAGAGCTGTTGCGAGGCCGCCGTCGCTCAGGTCGTGAGCAGACGCGATGAGGCTCTGCGCGGCCGCTGCGTGCAGCAGGTTGGCCAGTGCTTCCTCGTTCGGCAGTGAGACCGCCGGGGGGCGACCGCCGAGGTGGTCGTGGATGACGCCGGCCCACGCCGAGCCGTCGAGCTCAAGCGCCGTGGCGCCAAGCAGGTAGATATTGTGGCCCTCGTCCTGCCAGCCGCTCGGGATGCGGCGTCCGACGTCGTCGATCACGCCGAGGACGGCGACGACGGGCGTCGGGTGGATCGGCTTGTCGCCCGTCTGGTTGTAGAAGGAGACGTTGCCGCCCGTGACCGGGATCTCGAGCTCGAGGCAGCCATCCGCCAGGCCCTCGACGGCCTGGGAGAACTGCCACATGACCTCGGGGTTCTCCGGGCTGCCGAAGTTCAGGCAGTCGCTGACTGCAACAGGCTTGGCGCCGGTCGCGGCGACGTTGCGGTAGGCCTCCGCGAGGGCCAGCTGCGCGCCCTGGTAGGGGTCGAGCTGGCAGTAGCGGCCGTTGGCATCCGTGGCGATCGCGAAGCCGAGGCCGCTCTCCTCGTCGACGCGGATCATGCCGCCGTCATCCGGGAAGGAGAGCGCGGTGTTGCCCATGACATAACGGTCGTACTGGTCGGTGATCCAGCTCGGGTCGGCGAGGTTCGGCGAGCCGAGCAGCTGCAGCAGCTGGCCGCGAAGCTCTGCCGCGTCGGTCGGCCGGGGCAGGTTCGCCGCGGTGTCGGCCTGCAGGGCGTCGATCCAGGTCGGGTACGCGACGGGGCGGGTGTAGACGGGCCCGTCGACGGCGACCGTGCGGGGCAGGACGTTGACGATCTCCTCGCCGTGCCAGTTGATGATGAGGCGGCCGGTGTCGGTGACCTCGCCGAGCACGCTGGTCTCGACATCCCACTTGGCGGTGACGGCCAGGAAACCCTCGAGCTTCTCAGGGGTCACGATCGCCATCATGCGCTCCTGGCTCTCCGACATGAGGATCTCCTCAGCCGTGAGCGTGGGATCCCGAAGCAGCACGCGCTCGAGCTCGATGAACATGCCGCCGTCGCCGTTCGAGGCCAGCTCGCTGGTCGCGCAGGAGATTCCCGCGGCGCCCAGGTCCTGGATGCCCTCGACCAGCTTCTGCTGAAACAGCTCCAGGCAGCACTCGATGAGCACCTTCTCGGCGAACGGGTCGCCGACCTGCACCGCGGGGCGCTTGGTCGGGCCGCCGGCGGAGAACGTGTCGGAGGCCAGAATGGATGCTCCGCCGATGCCGTCGCCGCCGGTGCGGGCGCCGAACAGCACGACCTTGTTGCCGACGCCGCGGGCGTTGGCCAGGTGCAGGTCTTCGTGGCGAAGCACGCCGACGCTCAGCGCGTTGACCAGCGGGTTGCCCTGGTAGATCGGGTCGAACCAGGTCTCGCCGCCGATGTTCGGCAGGCCGAGGCAGTTGCCGTAGAAGGAGATGCCCGAGACGACGCCGTGCACGACGCGAGCCGTGTCGGGGTCGTCGATCTTGCCGAAGCGCAGCGCATCCATCACGGCGACCGGGCGGGCGCCCATCGAGATGATGTCGCGCACGATGCCGCCGACGCCGGTCGCGGCGCCCTGGAACGGCTCGATGTAGGAGGGGTGGTTGTGGCTCTCGATCTTGAACGTGACCGCCCAGCCCTCGCCGACGTCGACGACGCCCGCGTTCTCGCCCATGCCCACCATGAGGTCTTTCTTCATCTTGGGGCTGACTTTTTCGCCAAACTGGCGCAGGTAGATCTTGGAGCTCTTGTATGAGCAGTGCTCGCTCCACATGACGGAGTACATCGCCAGCTCGCCGGAGGTGGGGCGGCGGCCGAGGATCTCGCGGATCATGTCGTATTCGTCGCTCTTCAGGCCCAGGGCCCCGTAGGGCTGCACCTTCTCGGGCGTGGCGATGGCGTTCGCGACGGTGTCGGCGGCGGCGCGGAGGTAAGTCACAGTTCTGGTGTCCTTTGTTGTTCTAGCCGGGCGGGCTTAGACGGTGGCCAGGAAGCCGGTGAGGGCCGACGTGAAGAAGGTCAGGCCGTCGGTGCCGCTGCGCATGGCAGAGGCGGTGTCGGGGCCGAAGCCCTCTTCTACGGCGTGCTCCGGATGCGGCATCAGGCCCACGACGTTGCCGCGGGCATTCGAGATGCCGGCGATGTCGTTGATCGAGCCGTTCGGGTTCATTCCGAGGTAGCGAACGACGACGCGCCCCTCGCCCTCGAGCTCGGCGATCGTCTCGGCGGAGGCGATGAAACCGCCCTCGCCGTTCTTCAGCGGGATGGTGATCTCGGCGTTCGCCGCGAACCCGTTGGTCCAGGCGGTCGAGTTGTTCTCGACGCGCAGGCCCTGGTCGCGGCAGATGAAGTTGCCGTGGTCGTTGCGGATGAGCCCGCCGGGCAGCAGGTGCGCCTCGGTCAGCATCTGGAAGCCGTTGCAGATGCCGAGTACGGGGACGCCGCGCTCGGCCGCCTGGATGACCTCGGCCATGATCGGGGAGTGGCTTGCGATCGCCCCGCAGCGCAGGTAGTCGCCGTAGCTGAACCCGCCGGGAAGAACGATCGCGTCGACGCCCTCGAGGTCGTGCGTGCCGTGCCACAGGGCGACGGCTTCTGCTCCGGCGAGGCGGACCGCGCGCTGCGCGTCGCGGTCGTCGAGGGAGCCCGGGAAGGTGACGACGCCGATGCGCATCAGGCGGAGGCCTGGCTTGCGTCATCCGCCTCGGCAACAACGTGGATGCCCACGACGTCTTCGATCACGGAGTTCGACAGGATCTCGTCGGCGAGCTTCGCGACCTCGGCGAGGACGGCCGCATCGATCGGCCCGTCGACCGTGAGCTCGAAGCGCTTGCCGAGGCGAACGTTCGTGAACTGGGACTGGCCGAGGCGGGCGAGTGCGCCACCGACGGCCTTTCCCTGCGGGTCGAGCAACTCGGCCTTGGGCATGACCTCTACAACAATTGTGGGCACGTGGAAACTCTTTCTGAGCAAGCGACGGCGGGAAGCTACGAGTCTACCGGGAGTGGGCGTATCGGCAGGAAGCACCTGTCTGGCATCAGCGATCGACAACCCCGTCGCGCCTTTCGGCCGAGGCACGTACGCTGTGTGCTGGGGGCAGGTTCGCGCCTGCTCGATTCGACGTCAAGGACGACTGGAGAAACCCATGAACAACCTAGCTGAAAGCGCCGGTCACGCGACTGTTTCCGTGGCTGCGATCCTCGCCGAGACTGCGGCCAAGATGCCCCAGAAGACGGCCATCATCGTCGGCGACCAGTCGATTACCTATGCCCAGCTGTGGACAGAGACGAAGTCGTACGCCGGCGGACTCGACGCCCTGGGGATCCGGGCCGGTGACCCGGTGGCCATTCTCATTCCCAATGTCGCCGACTTCCCGCGCGTGTACTACGCGGTCCTGGCCCTCGGCGGCATCGTGGTGCCGATCCATGCGCTCCTGAAGGCCGAGGAGATCGCGTTCGTGCTGAAGGACAGCGGGGCGAGGCTGCTGGTCTGCTCGGCGCCGCTGCTCGGGGAGGGTGCCAAGGGTGCCGCCCTGATCGGGATCGACGTCGTCTCCCTGATGGTTCCCAGCGTCGTTCCCGAGGATGCCCCGGCGGCCCTGCTCGACGCCCTCGCCTTCGACCGGCTCGAGGATGTCGCCGCGTCGGCCACGCCGATCGTGACCTATCTTCCGCGCCAGCCCGACGACACGGCCACGATTCTCTACACGAGCGGCACGACCGGAGCGCCAAAGGGTGCCGAAGGGTCGCACTTCTCGCTGGTCGAGCAGACCAGCACCCTGCTGCTGGGAACCTTCGACCTCACCGCCGCCGACACCATCCTCGGCTGCCTGCCGCTTTTTCATACCTTCGGCCAGACCTGCGTGCTGAACACCGGGTTCCGGGCCGGGGCGACGATCGTCCTGATGCCGAAGTTCGACGGCACGGCTGCGCTGTCCCTGATCCAGGAACACGGCTGCACGCTCTTCTTCGGGGTTCCGACGATGTACATGGTTCTGCTGTCGGCGCTGAACGGCGCGACCGGCATCTCCTCAAAGCTGCGCTACGGCGTCTCCGGCGGGGCCGCCCTGCCCGTGGCGATCATCGACCGGTTCCGCGAGGCCTTCGGCATCGAGATCCACGAGGGCTACGGCCTGACCGAGACGTCGCCCGTCGCCTGCTTCAACCAGCGGGGCATGGAGCCGCGCGCCGGCACGATCGGCACGCCGATCTGGGGCGTCGACGTCGAGATCGCGGATGCCGAGATCGAGGGAGCAATCCAGTTGCTGCCCCGGGGCGAGCTGGGCGAGATCGTGATCCGCGGGCACAACCTGATGAAGGGGTACCTGAACCGCCCGGATGACACGGCCGAGGCGATCGTCGACGGCTGGTTCAGGACCGGAGACCTCGGGACCAAGGACGAGGAGGACTACATCCGCATCCTCGACCGCAAGAAGGACATGATCCTGCGCAACGGCTACAACGTCTATCCGCGGGAGGTCGAGGAGGTGCTGGCCAAGCACCCCGGCGTCGCGATGGCGGCGGTCTACGGCGTCGCCCACGAGCTGCACGGCCAGGAGATCGTCGGGGCCGTCGTGCTGGTTGCCGATTCGGAGGTCACACCCGAGGAGCTCATCGCGTTCGCCCGGGAGCATGTCGCGCCCTACAAGTACCCCCGGGAGATCCAGGTGCTGTCGGCACTGCCCATGGGCCCGAGCGGCAAGGTGCTCAAGCGCGAGCTGGTCGCGGCCTACAACCCCGCCCCCGCCGCCCCCGCCGGGTAGTACTTCCGTTTTCAGGCAGTAGCCGCGCGCAACCGCCTGGGGCGGTTGGCGGCGGCTACTGCCTGAAAACGGAAGGGGGGTGAGGGGTTAGGCGGCGACCGTGATCTTGACGATGTTGTCCCAGGGGTCGCTGACCGTGACCGACCGGCCGTCGTCCTGGGTCTGCATGCCGAAGTGCGTGAGGCGCTCGTTGACGGCGGCGACCTCGTCGAGCGTGGGAACCATGATCTCGACCTGGCCGAGGCCGAGGGCCAGCGGGCGGCGCCCTGCCCCCTTGCTCTCCCAGACGTTCATCGCCATGTGGTGGTGGTAGCCGCCGGCCGAGACGAACAGGGCCTGGTTGCCGAACATGGTCGTCGTCTCGAAGCCGAGGCGGTCGACGTAGAACTCGCGGGCCGTGTCGACGTCGCCGACGGAGAGGTGCACGTGGCCGACTGAGGCGCCGCCTACGCGCGGGTCAGCCGCGGTCGCCTCGGTCAGGTTGGCCTCAAGGAACTCGTTCGGGTCGAGGTAGAGCGTCGCCATCTCGATCTGTCCGTGCGCCCAGCTCCACTCGGTGCGGTCGCGGTCCCAGTACAGCTCGATGCCGTTGCCCTCGGGGTCGTTGAAGTAGAAGGCCTTGGAGACGAGGTGGTCGGCGCTGCCGGTGAAGGTTCCCGGGGCGCGCTGGGCCATCGAGTAGACGGTCGCAGCCAGGGCCGCCTCACTCTCGAACAGGATGGCCGTGTGGTAAAGCCCGGCCTGGCGAGGCTCTGCGCTTTTCAGCTCGGGGGCGTGCATGAGGATGACGACGGGGGTGCCGCCACGGCCGAGAACGGCGAGCTCGCCATCCTGGCTGAGCACGTCGAGCGTCACCGCGTCGCGGTAGAAGTCGACCATCGTGTCGAGGTTGCCGACGCGGAGGGTCACGGCGCCCATACCGGTCGCGGGGGAGAGAAGATCCTGAATGGTGGTCACATCACTAGTAAACCGCAGGCCCGCCCGTTTTTACTTGTAGCGACAACTACTTTAGGCAGTTTCTCAGGTTCGAAGGCGCCGAACGCTAGCTGTTCTGCGTCGCCTCGACCCAGGCAAGGTACTCGGGGGTGACCGTGCCCGTGACGTACTCGCCCGTGAAGCAGCTCATCTCGAGGGACTTCACGTTCGAGCCCTCGATGATCGCGGCCTCCATATCGCCGATCTCCTGATAGATCAGGTGATCGGCGCCGATCTCCCGGGCGATCTCCGGGAAGCTGCGACCGTGGGCCACGAGCTCCTCGCGGGAGGGCATGTTGATGCCGTAGACGTGGGGGAAGCGCACCGGGGCCGCGGCGGAGGTGAAGGTGACCTTGTTGGCCCCCGCCATCCGGGCCATCTCGACGATCTCCTTCGAGGTGGTGCCCCGAACGATCGAGTCGTCGACGATGAGGATGTTCTTGCCCTTGAACTCGCTCGACATGGCGTTCAGCTTCTGGCGCACCGACTTCTTGCGCTCGGCCTGGCCGGGCATGATGAAGGTTCGTCCGACGTAGCGGTTCTTGTAGAAGCCCTCGCGGTACTCGACGCCGAGGCGCTGGGCGACCTGCATCGCCGCGGGGCGGGAGGAGTCGGGGATCGGCATGACGACGTCGATGTCGCCCATGGGGGTGAGGTCGGCGATGGTCTTCGCGAGCCGGTCGCCGAGGCGAAGCCGTGCCTCATAGACCGAGATGCCGTTCATCACGCTGTCGGGACGGGCGAGGTAGACGTACTCGAACGAGCAGGGGATGAGCACGGGATTCGCGGCACACTGGCGGGAGTAGAGCTCGCCGTTCGTGGTGATGAAGATTGCCTCGCCGGGGGCGACGTCACGCACGAGTTCATAACCGGATGCCTCGAGCACGAGGGACTCCGAGGCCACGATCCACTCGTTGCGCTCGATGCCGGGCAGGGCGTTGGGGTCGCTTCGCTTGCCCAGCACCAGGGGACGGATGCCGAACGGGTCGCGGAAGGCGAGCAGCCCGTGGCCGGCGATCATGGCGATCACGGCATAGGAGCCCTCGATGCGCTGGTGCACGCTCTCGACGGCATCGAAGACCTCGTCGGGCTCGAGATCCAAGCCCGAGACCGTGCTCTGCAGCTCGGTGGCCAGGACGTTCAGCAGCAGCTCGGTGTCACTGGTGGTGTTCAGGTGCCGGCGGTCGATGTGGAACAGCGCCTGGTTGAGCTCGCGGGTGTTCGTCAGGTTGCCGTTGTGCACGAGGATGATGCCATACGGCGCGTTCACGTAGAACGGCTGGGCCTCCTGCTCGTTCGCGGCGCTGCCCTTGGTGGCATAGCGAACGTGGCCGAGGCCGATGTTGCCGAGCAGCGAGCGCATGTCCCGCGTGCGGAAGCCCTCGCGAACCTGCCCCTTGGCCTTGACGACGTGAAAGGTCGAGCCGTCAGCCGTCGCGATGCCCGTGGAGTCCTGGCCTCGGTGTTGCAGAAGCAGCAGGGCGTCATACACCTGCTGGTTGACGGGGCCTGAAGAGACTATTCCGACGATTCCACACATGCGCCAGCGAGCTCCAGACGGTAGGTAAATGGACAAAGGGAAATTCTACCGGCACTTCGGCGGCCGCGTTTTCAGGCCGTGTTCAGTCGCGGCCGCACCGATGCCCCCGCGGTCTGGAAGAATGTGCTCATGACGACTTCCCCCGATGCCCCGAACTCCTACGCCGCAGCCGGCGTCGACACCGCGGCGGGGGACCTGGCGGTCGAGCTGATGAAGTCGGCCGTCTCCCGCACGCACGGCCCCGAGGTTCTCGGCGGCGTCGGAGGATTCGCTGGTCTCTTCGATGTTTCGGCGCTGAAAGAGTTCCGCCACCCGCTGCTCGCGACCTCCACCGACGGGGTCGGCACCAAGGTCGCCATCGCCCAGGCGATCGACAAGCACGACACCATCGGCCAGGACCTCGTCGGCATGGTCGTCGACGACATCGTGGTCGTGGGGGCCCGGCCGTTGTTCATGACCGACTACATCGCCTGCGGAAAAGTCGTGCCGCAGCGCATCGCAGACATCGTCGCGGGCATCGCCAACGCGTGTGCCGCGACCGGAACCGCCCTCGTCGGCGGCGAGACCGCCGAGCACCCGGGCCTGCTCGGGCCCGACGACTACGACGTCGCCGGTGCCGCGGTCGGTGCCGTCGAGGCCGACGCCCTGCTCGGGGCCCAGCGGGTGGCCGATGGCGATGTCGTCATCGCCATCGAGTCCTCCGGGCTGCACTCCAACGGCTTCTCGCTCGTTCGCCACATCCTCGCGTCCAAGGGCATCGGCTACACCGATCATTCGAACGAGCTCGGCGGAATCGTCGGCGAGGTCCTCCTCGAGCCGACCCGCCTTTACACCTCACCGCTATTGCGCGTACTCGCCGACCCGGCGCTCGCGGGCGCGGTGCACTCCCTGAGTCACGTCACCGGCGGCGGCATCGCCGCGAACCTCGCCCGCGTGCTGCCGGTCGGCTCCTGGGTCGAGGTCGCCCGCGGCTCGTGGTCGCCCGCGCCGGTCTTCCGCGTGCTGAGCGACATGGCCGGCTCGACCTTGGAAAGCAGCGAGGGCACCTGGAATCTCGGCATCGGCATGTTCGCCGTCGTCGCCCCGGATGCGGTGCCCGCGATCATCGCGTCGCTGGCCGCCGACGGCATCCCGGCCTGGGTCTCGGGCACGGTCTCGTTCGCTGCGCTCGCGAGCCTCGCCGGCTTCGAGCAGGGCGCGAAGGGCGTCGACGGCGGTGCCGTTCGCCTGACGGGAACCTACGCCGCGTAGTCTCCCCGGAGCGAAGGTCGGCTGGCCGGGCCCGCCTAGGACGTGAGGCGGGTCAGCAGTTCGCGGTAGCGGGCGGCGGTGCGCTCGACGATCTCGGCGGGGAGCACCGGGGGAGGGCCCGCGGTGAGCGAATCCGGGTCGGTGTCCCAGTTCGCGGCCAGCCAGTTGCGCACGATCTGCTTGTCAAAGCTCGCGGTGCGGTCGCCGGAGTCATAGGCCGCGGCGTCCCAGTAGCGGCTGGAGTCGCTGGTCAGTACCTCGTCCGCGAGGGTGATCTCGCCCGTCGTGCGGTCGGCGCCGAACTCGAACTTCGTGTCGGCGAGGATCACTCCGCTGGCCAGGGCGAGGGCGGCCGCGCGCCGGTAGATCTCCAGTGAGAGGTCGCGGAGGGCCGTTGCCACGGGGGCTCCGACGAGCTCCACGGTGCGCTCGAACGTGATGTTCTCGTCGTGCTCGCCGAGCTCGGCCTTGAATGCCGGGGTGTAGATCGGCTCGGGGAGGCGGTCGCCGTTGGAGAGTCCGGCGGGCAGGGGCACACCGCAGACGCTCGATTCGCGCTGGTACTCGAGCCAGCCGCTGCCCGACAGGTAGCCGCGAACGACGCACTCGACCGGGAACATGTCCAGCGGCTTCACGAGCATGCCGCGGCCGCGGACCTCGGCGGGAACGTCGGCCTGGTCGCCGAGCAGGTGGTTCGGGATGCCTGTGAGGGTGTCGAACCACCAGAGGCTGAGGCTCGTGAGCAGCTCGCCCTTGCCCGGGATCCCGGGCTCGAGCACGTGATCGAACGCGCTGACGCGGTCACTCGCGACCACCAGCAGTCGGCTCGTCGTGGCCAGGGTCTCGTCGGTCGGCACGTAGAGGTCGCGCACCTTGCCCGAGTAGGCGAGGGTGAAGCCGGGGATGCTCACGAGGTGACGACCTTGGCGGCGATGTCGGTGCGGTGCTGCGAGCCCTCGAGGGTGATCATCTCGATCGCCTCGTACGCACGGGTTCGGGCCTGGGCGAACGAGGTGCCGGTGGCGACGACGCTCAGAACGCGTCCGCCCGAGGAGACGAGCCGCCCGTCGGAGACCTGGGTGGCGGCGTGGGCGATGTGAACCCCGGGCACCTCCTCGGCCTCCTCGAGACCGCCGAGGGGGCGGCCGATGACGGGGGTCTCGGGGTAGTTCTCGCTGGCCACGACGATCGTGACGGCGACATCGTCGGAGAACGCGGGGGCAGGCTGTTCGCTCAGCGTGCCGACCGAGGCGGCCAGTAGCAGGGTGCTGAGGGGGCTGACCAGGCGTGGCAGCACGACCTGGGTCTCCGGGTCGCCGAACCGCGCGTTGAATTCGATCACGCGGATCCCGGCATCCGTCAGAATCAGGCCGCAGTAGAGCAGGCCGATGAACGGGGTGCCCTCGGCGGCGAGCTGGCGCACGGTCGGCAGGGCGATCGTCTCGATGACCTCGTCGACGAACGCCTTCTCGCTGCCGAACTGCTCGGAGAGCCACGGCAGGGGCGAATATGCGCCCATGCCGCCGGTGTTGGGGCCGAGATCCCCGTCGGCCAGGCGCTTGTAGTCCTGGGCGGGGGAGAGCGGCAGCACCGTGTGGCCGTCGCTGACGAAGAAGAGGGACACCTCGGGGCCGTCGAGGAACTCCTCGATCAGTACCGAGCCGTGTGCCAGCCAGTGCTTGGCATGCTCGACGGCGGCGTCGCGGCTGGGGGTCACGAGCACGCCCTTGCCGGCAGCGAGGCCGTCGGCCTTGACCACGTACGGGCTGCCGAACGCGTCGAGAATCGCCTCCGCCTCCGCGAGGGTGGCGGCGCGGTCCGCGCGGCCGGTGGGCACGTCGGCGTCGGTCATGATGCGCTTGGCGAAGCTCTTGCTGCCCTCGAGCGCGGCGGCCTGCTTCCCGGGGCCGAAGACGGGGATGGCGCGCGCACGGAGGGCGTCGGCCACTCCGGCCACCAGGGGCGCCTCGGGACCGATGACGACGAGCTCGATGTCGTTGTCCTCGGAGTAGGAGGTCACGGCCTCGGGGTCGTTCGCGTCGATGGCCACGACGGGCACACTCTGCGCGATACCGGCGTTGCCGGGGGCTGCGACGATGTCATGCGCGTCCGTCTCCGCAAGCAGGGCGGTGATGATGGCATGCTCTCTGGCACCGGATCCGAGGACAAGTATTTTCACCGTGTCAGTTTAGGCGAGCGCGGGAGTCCGCACCCGCGCATCCGCTCTATCGTTGGAGCATGGCCAAGACCAGGATCAAATTCGCCGAGGGCGAGAGCGCCGTGGCGGCGGCGCTCGCGGGGTTTCTGCCCGGTGCGACACCCGCGGCGCGGGACACCGTCGCGATGGCCGTTCGCTACCTGCTGCAGTGCCTCGCCGAGAACTCCAAGGGCAACACCCTCGAGGTAAGGGTTCCGCCGTTCGGCGCGACCCAGTGCGTCGAGGGGCCGGGCCATACGCGGGGCACCCCGCCGAACGTCGTCGAGATGGATGCCGAAACCTGGCTGGCCCTCGCCACCGGATCCCTCGCGTGGGAGGACGGGATCGCCAGCACGCGCATTGCCGCCTCCGGCCAGCGCGCCGACCTCCGAGGCCACGTCCCCGTTCGACGCTGACACAGGTTCTTCCTCAAGGTTGGTGCGGCATAATTACAGCGTGACCACGCCTCAAGACCCCGCCAGCGAGCCCGCCAAGACCAGCGACGAGGGACAGACCCACCAGGTCCTGGTCGTGCGCGCGCCTCGCTATGTGCGCTTCATCATTCTCGGCGGCGTCGTGGGCCTCGTGGCGACCCTGATCCTGACGGTCTCGTTCCCTGAGCAGCCGGGCTTCAGCACGGGCCAGGTCTTCGGGTTCCTCGGCATCGCCTTCGTCACCATCGGTGTGGCCCTGGGCGCCGCCGCCGCCATCATCATCGACCGGGTTGCAACCCGTCGCGCTCGTACCGGCATCATGGAGGTCGTCGAGCGGGTCGAGGCCGAGATCCCGGAGACAGACGAGAGCCCCGAAACAGACCAGAGCCCGGAAACAGACAAAGGCCGCTAACCGAATTCGGATAGCGGCCTGAGGCCGGTACTACGCGCTTTTCTGCTGCGCCTCGGGGGACTGGAAGAGACCGTCGTCGGCCTCGTCGGCCTCGTCGTCTTCAGCGTCGTCTTCGTCTTCGGCGTCGATCCACTTGGAGTAGTCGGGTTCGTCGCTGGAAGGACTAGTCAGCTCTCGCTCGAGGGCAGAGTAGTTCGTGTCGGGGCTGAAGTACTTCAGCTCGCGAGCCACTTTGGTGTGCTTAGCTTTTTGACGGCCGCGCCCCATGCGAGACCCCCCTCACCGTTCGGGCCGGGGGGTGTTTTCGCCGCCCGGATGAGTTGAATATCAGTAGAAATCTAGGGTGAGTTTAGCACGCAGGCCGATGGGTGGCCGGGACCCTCACAGGTCTGGATTGAAGCCGCCCCCGAAAGGGTGTGCCGCAACTCCCGGGCTAGGAGCGGGAGTGGTGATGGCCGCGCTCGACCGGACGGACGGGCTCGCCGCGACGATCTGCACCCGGCATCGGGCGCGAGCGCCGGCCGTAGACCAGGGCCGAGGAGTCCAGCAGCCACGGCACGAGCGCGATGGTGACGCCGTGCACCATCATCAGGCGCTTGCGGATGCGACGTGCCTTGTGGTTGTGCAGCAGGTGTTCCCACCAGTGGCCGACGATGTAGATCGGCGTATAGACCGTGATGACCTCGGAGCCGTGCTTGGCCCGGTGCTCCTCGATGTACTCGCAGAGTGGCTCGGCGACGTCGCGGTAGGGCGAGATGACGATCTGCAGCGGGATCTTGATGTTCTGCTCTGCCCAGTCGCGCTCGAGCTGCGCGGTGGACTCATCGTCGATCGAGAGGTGCACGGCCTCGATCGAGGCGTGGCGGGCCGCAATGGCGTAGTCCAGGGCCTTCAGCAC
>CANFBG010000064.1 GCA_947444785.1 Microbacteriaceae bacterium
GTACGGGTCGGGAACATCCGGGAACGGAGCGAGCTCTGGGTCGAAGCTCGTCAAGAGGCGCACCTTCGAGCGGTCGTCATCCGTGCGGGCGTAGGAGCGGATCGCGCGCTCGTGCGTGCGGTCCAGCGCAAGGATGAGGTCGAGGCCGTCGAAGCTGGCGGCATCGAACTGCTTGGCCCGATGGTTCTCCCCGAAGTAGCCCTTGTTCGCCAGGGCCGTCAGGGTGCGCGGGTCGGCCCGCTCGCCGACGTGCCAGTCGCCGGTTCCGGCGGAGGAGACGGACACCCTCTTATCCAGCCCGGCATTCTGCACGAGGGAGCGGAAGACAACCTCGGCCATGGGCGAACGGCAGATATTTCCGGTGCAGACCATGCTGACGCGAAAGGCGGCGTCGAGCATGGGCTCGTTCTCGGAGGGCATACCCCTATCTTGGTGCAGTTTCCCCTCCTGCACACCCGGGGCTGGGCCTTCATGCCCCGCTTCTCGCAGGGCTTTGCAGCTATCCCGGGCGTTTCGAGGCGAGACTGCCCCCATGAACTGGATACCCGACCCGCTGGCCCAACTCGCGTCGGCCCAGGCCGAGTCGGAGCTGGAGTGGGACAGGGTGCTCGTGAGGCACATCGCCGCGGAGCTCGGCGAGCTGATCGACAGGGCGCCTCGCGCGGCCTCGGCAGGGGAGTTCTCGGGCTGGCTCGGGCCGGCGCGGCGCTCGTTCGACGCTCGGCAGATCGAGCTTCAGGCGCTGCTTGTCTCCGCCGCAGACGAACTCGACGCCCTGCAGGGCGAACTGGGCCGCGCCCTGGTGCGAACTCGCGATGCATGCTGACCGCGGAGCAACTCGTCGGCGGGCGCGGCACCGGCGGCACCGGCGGGCTGATCGTCTCGGGGGGCGGTCAGACGGCGGTGTCTACGGCCGAGGTGACGTCGGTGGGCCACCAAATGCAGTCGATTCAGGATGCCGCTGTCGACGCCCGGCATCGGCTCGCGGCGCTGAGTGGTCGGGTGGATGCCGGCCCGGCGGCGGCGGCGCTTGCTCGGGTCGCCGACGATGCGGCGTCTCTGGCCACCGCACTCCGGGTCTCGGCCGAGGCCTACGGCCAGGCTGAGCGCCTGCTGGCTTTTGCCGGAACCCAGGCCGGCGCCTGGCTCGGATTCGCCATGGGTCGGCTCGCGCCGCTGATTGCCCTCGTCTCGGCCCCACGACTCCTCGGGCTTGGAATCGGGGCCGCCCTGGGCGCCAAGCTCTTCCCCGGGGCGCTCGGGGAGATCACCGGCTGGATCGCGGAGAATCCCCGCCTGATCTCCAACCCCCTGCTCGTCGCCCTGGTGCGGGTGATGGTGTCCTCCAGTGACGAGGCGCTCGCGGGCCTGTTCGGGATCCCGCCCGTGCCGCATCCAGCTGGCTTGCAGCCCGAACTCTTCGGCCTGCCGGAGACCGCAGCCATTCTCGTTGCGGGCATCGGCGGCGCGGCCGTTCTCGCAAAGAAGGGGTACCTGCGGGAGAGCGCGGTGCGGGTGCGACCGACGGAGTATTCCAGCAGGCCCGTCGCGCCGCCCTCCGGCGTGGGCGAACTCATCGACCGGGTTCCGGGCTCCGCCGAGGGTGACGCCCAGATTCGGCTGGAGCGCTACCCGGGCGCCGGGGCGGCCGGGGCGGCCGGGGCCGAAAAGGATCGGTGGGTGCTGTATCTCGGCGGCACGATCGATCTCGGCCTCGCGCCCGGCACCGAGCCCTTCGACATGACGTCGAACCTCTATGCCACGGCAGGGCGGGATGCCGGCTCGTTGCGTGCGGCCGCCCAGGCCCTGACCCTCGCGGGCGTCGCACCGACAGATCCCCTGCTCGTAGTCGGCTACTCGCAGGGCGGGCTGCTCGCGGCCCAGCTCGAGCGGAGCGGCGACTTCACGGTGGCCGGGGTTCTCACCGTCGGAGCGCCCATCGGCCAGCTGGCGATCACCGCGCCGACCGCGGCCATCGCCCACACCGAGGATCTGGTTCCGGCCCTGGGCGGCGTGGAACGTGAACGGAGCCCAGACAGGATCCTCATCCAGCGCAGCGCGTTCGCCAACCGTGAGGTCCCGAAGAACGCTGTGCTTCCGGCACACGCCCTCGCCGAGTATCGCGCGACGGCGGCGATGATCGACGGGTCGGACGAAGCGCGCATCCGTCGGTATCGGGACGGCATCGCCGAGTTCCTTGGTCCTGGGGCGGACGCGGGTCCGGCGAGCAAGTCCGGCTCGGTGCGGCTGTACCGGGCCGAGCGCCTTCTCGGGGGAGGCGAATCGCCTGGTTAGCGACGGCCGCCGAGGGGCCGCAGGATCGCGTTGATGATCGCAGACAGGATCGTCAGGACGAACGCGCCGAGCATTGCCCAGCCGAAGTCGACGATGTGTAGGCCGAAGTGCAGGAAGTCGGTGATCCAGCTCACGACCATCAGGAGGAAACCGTTGACGAAGAGCGACAGGATGCCGAGCGTGAGGATGTACAGCGGGAAGGCGACGACCCTGATGGCCGTGCCCAGGATGCCGTTCACGACACCGAAGATCAGGGCGACGACGATGAAGGAGACGACGGTCGCAAATGTCGTGTCGGCGTAGGGCACCAGGGTCACGCCCGTGACGATCAGGGTCGTCAGCCAGAGGGCGAACGAGTTGCCGATGAGGGAGACTACGAATCTACGCATAGACAAAGTATTTCAGTTCAAGTGGGAAAACGGCAGCAGCAGTGCCGACCGCGCGACGTCCTTGCCTGGGGTTGCCCGCAACTCTCGCCCGAGGCTCGCCGCCCGGTGGCTGATCTCCGTCGAACCGAGGATGCGCTCGGCCGCGGCATGCAGTTCGGCCACCGTGGCCTCGTTCGGCGGCAGGGCCTCGCCCAGGCCGGAGGCCTCGATGGCCGCGGCCCCGGCGAACTGGTCGGTCGAGAACGGGAGGACGAGCATCGGAACGCCTGCGGTCGCAGCCTCGGTCACGCTGTTGTTTCCCCCATGGGTGACCACCAGAACGGCGTGGTCCAAAAGCAGTACCTGCGGCAGGAATTCCCGAACCAGCCACGTTTCTGGCAACTCGCCGAGTTCCGCGTGGGGCGCCGAACCGGTCGCGATGGCGACCCGAACGTCAAGAGGCTTCAGGGCGGCGGCGACGCGGGCCAGGACATCCGCTCGGATCGAGAGAAAGCTGCCGAAGCTGACGTAGACGATCGGCTCCCGGCTCTCGGCGAGCCAGTTGAGAACCTCGGGGTCGACGGGTTCCCGGCGCACGGCCGAGCCGAGGAAGGCGTGAGTGGGCAGCAGGGCGGTTCGAGCATCGTCGTGCAGTTGGCCGGGATAGTTCAACATCAGCAGGTCGCCATGGGCGGCGAAGGCGTCATCGGTCTCGGTGACGTTGTGGTTCAGCTCGGAGAGGGCACTGTTCCACTGGGTCGTGAACCTGTCGCGCACCGTTCCGCACAACGCGTAGAGCTCCTCGAGCTCGGTGATGCTCGGGCTGAAGGCGGCGGGCCAGGCGGGCGGATACCCGTAGACCTCTTCGCCCACCGGCAGGGCGGAGGGGTGGCCGAGTACGACATCGCCGTGGGCGATGCCGCCCGCGATCAAGGCGAGGCGGGCGCTGAAGGCGAGGTGGTCGACGATGATCTGATCGGGCTGCACGGCGTCGATGAGCCGCAGCACCGTCTGGGCCGTCTCGACGGGCTCCCAGAGCAGGTCGGAGCTGCGGGCCGCAGCCTGAAACGCGAGCGTGGGGATCATGCCCTCCCGCGTTGCGGCGAAGAAGCCGCGCAGCGCGTCGTCCTCCCCGACGGGCTGGTCTTCGGCCTTGATGACCCCGGGGTTGGATCCCCGGCCGAGCTGAAGCGGAACGCGCCGGAAGCCGAAGGCGTCGACGATGCCGGCCGTGGCCGGCCCGGTGGCCACGACCACGTCTTCGCCGGCCTCGCTGAAGGCCGTCGCTATCGTCGCGAGGGGGTAGAGATGGGACGCATAGTCGGGACTGATTACAAGCAGGGTCACAGGATCAGTGTCACAGGCTTGAGCGGGTGTCGAGTACCCGTTCGTAGCTTGCGGCCACTCCCGTGTAGACCGCATCCAGCGCTTCGGCCATCGCCTGGATGGTGAACTTGTCCCGCACGAGGGACTGGGCGCGGGCGATTCGGACACAGTCGGCCGGGCTGGGCGCAGCGGCGAGGGCGGCGGCATCGATCATTCCGCGGCGCACGCCCGCGGCGGTGCTGGTGTTCACGAGGAAGCCCGTGATGCCGTCTTCGACATAGGTCGCAGGCCCGCCGCCGGCAGGGGCGAGAACGACGAGGCCCGCGGCGAGTGCCTCCAGCAGGGCGATGCCGAACTCCTCCTTGAGGCTGCCGCAGACGTAGAAGCCGCCCGGGCCGACCAGGTCCTTGGAGCCCAGGCGTGCCGTCGCGAGCCACCGGGCCACGACGTCGTTGGGGCGATGGCCGGCGAGGATGAGGCCGTCGGCGGCCTCGGGGTACTGGGCGATGACGGCGGCGATGCGATCGAGCTGGCTGCGTTCGTCAAAGGATGGGTTGGCGAGGTCGCCACCCACGATGACCAGGTTGTACGCGCTGCGGAGCTGGGGGTCGCCGGCCCAGGCCTCGACGATGCTCGCCATGCCCTTGACCCGGTGCAGGCGCCCGACACTCAGGGCGATGGGCAGGCCGTGGCGGTGAGCCGGGAGGCTGGTGATCAGAGTGTCCAGATCGGTGAAGGCCCGCGTCGTGGCGTCCCGCGGCTCGGCGTTCTCGGTTGCGACCTCCATGATCGCGGCCTCGATGCCCGTGAGGTCGATGCCCTCGGGAACGACCGTGTAGCGGCCGGGCGCGGTGTCGATGTCGATGCCGAGCAGCTCCGCCAGATCGTCGCGCAGCGAGGGGCGGGGGAAGAGAACGGTGTGCTGGGCATCGCTCGCGAGCCTCTGCACCAGGCGGTGCCGGAACCAGTAGTGCTCGACCTCGTCGGCGGCACCGAAATTGTCGAGTCGAAGCGAGCCGGCCATATCGAGGGCGTGGATCACGCCGTGGGGGTCGGGAGCGAGCGTGAAGACCACGGGAATGCCCAGCTCGCGGGCGACGGTGGCGGCGGCCATGCTGCCAACGTCCGCCATCCGGAGGTGCAGCACGTCGACGGGGCCGAGTGCCTTGAGTGCCCGGCGGATGCCGCGCTCGGCGGCAACGCGGGTCGGCCACGACTGGGCCTGGCTGACGGGCTCGGTCAGCAGCGCGATGGGCGCGAGGATGTGACCCGATACTCCGCTGGCGTCGGGGTAGGCGGCGCCGATCAGGGGAGCGGCCGCGGCGTGGGCCGCACCGCGGGACATTGTGATGACGCGGTCTATGTTCGGGCGCTCCGCCAGTGCGTCACCGAGGCGAACGAGAAGCGTGGCGATTCCGCCGTTGTCGCCGGCTCCGGCCCGGGTCAGGCCGCGGTCGATGTCGGCGTGCAGGAAGAGCTGCGCGATGGTGAGACCGGCGCCGTCGGGGCGAGCGGGGGACGGCTGCGCGGCATCGGCCAGGTCAATCTCCGCCAGTCGCGCGGCATCGGCGAGTTCGCCGTCGCCCCAGGCGAGCGCCTGAACCAGCTTGCGGGCGCCCTGGTCTGTCTTGCGATCGCCCAAGGCCGCCACGGCGGCGATGCGCACGACGTCGGGCTGCAAGGCGTTGCCGGCGATCTGGCGCAGCGCCCGGCCGGCGACCTGGCCGGGAACGAGTCCCAGCGTCTCGGTCAGGCGCGCTCGGGCCTCGTGGTCCTGCTCGGAGACGAGAGCGCCCTCAAGGGCCAAGGCGATGTGGTCGGGGGTGGAGGCGGCCCAGGTCTGCAGGGTGCGCTGGGCGAGCACACCCGTGAATCCCGCGCGAACGACGCAGCCCACGAGGCGGGAGATCGCATCGAGGCGCGGCAGGCGGGACGCGAAAGACCAGGCGGCGTGCTCACGCAGGAACGCCCGGTCGCTGGAGAGAAGTTCGGACAGCAGCGCATCGGCTGAATCATCGAAGACGCGGCCGAGCGCGTGAACCGCCGCGATGGCGACGACCTCGTTGGCCTCGTCGTAGACCGCCTTCTCGAGCAGGGCAACGGCCTGGGGGCCTCCGTCACGACTGGCAGCGAAGGCCAGATCGTCGGCGGAGCGCATGACGTCAAGGAGGAAGGGGGCATCCCGGAGGCGCTGGAGGGCGGCGGTCAGGTCCATGGTCTCGATTTCCGGGTCTCTCGTGGGTGTGGGGCGTGGGTCAGGTTTCCCTGTCATCCCCGACATGCGCAGACTCATGCGACTGGCTGCCCAATAAGTCAACGACACATTTGTCCTTGGCCGCAACCACCGGACTATCAGGTTCATTCCGGATTGGTAAGCCGGCTTAGTTATTTCTGCTCCCAAGCTTCTTGCTGCGCTCGTCGTTAGAATTGGCCAATGACAGAGTCGATCGTGCGGTTGCGGCCCGAAATCCTCGCGCTGCCCGCCTACAAGCAGGGTTCGAGCATCGAGGGCGGATTCAAGCTCTCCAGCAACGAGAACCCGTTCGAGCCCCTGCCCGGTGTGCTGGAGGCCGTCGCCGCCGCGAGCGAGACGCTGCACCGCTACCCCAACGCGGCCGCCCCGGAGCTGACCGCCCGCCTCGCCGAACTGCACGGCGTCGCGACCGACCAGGTGATTCTCGGAGCCGGCTCCGTCTCTGTTCTCGTGCAGCTCGTTCAGGCCGCGGCCGGGGCGGGCGATGAGGTGCTCTACTCGTGGCGCTCGTTCGAGGCCTACCCCTGGATGCCCACGCTCACGGGAGCCACGAGCGTCAAGGTGGCCAACGACGAGCATCACCGGCACGACCTCGCGGCAATGGCTGCCGCCATCACCGACCGAACCCGCGTCGCGATCGTCTGCAGCCCCAACAACCCGACGTCCACCGTGGTGACCGAGGCGGAGTTCGCGTCGTTCATGGCGAGCGTGCCCGCCGACCTGCTCGTGATCCTCGACGAGGCATATGCCGAGTTCGTCACCGATCCGGATGCCGTCGTCGGCCCGCCGCTCTTGGCCACGTACCCGAACCTCGTCGTTCTCCGCACGTTCTCCAAGGCCTATGGCCTGGCCGGCCTCCGGATCGGCTACGGGCTGGGTCCCGCGGCAATCCTGAACGCCGCCCGCACGACGGCAATCCCCTTGGGGATCACCGACCAGTCCCAGGCTGCGGCCCTCGCGTCCCTTGATCACCAGCCCGAACTGCTGGCTCGCGTCGCGCATCTGGCGAAGCGTCGCGATGAGGTCTGGGAGGCCCTTGTGGCCCAGGGCTGGAACGTGCCCAAGCCACAGGGCAACTTCGTCTGGCTGCCCACGGGCGAGGCCACGGCCGCGGCGGCTGCACTATATGCCGCAAACGGCATGGTCGTCCGCCCGTTTCATCCGGAGGGCCTGCGAATTTCGATCGCCGAGGAAGAGTCTGTCGAGAAGCTCCTCGAAGTCTCAGCCGAGCTTGTGGCTACTCTCCAAAAAAGCCCGAGAATCTCGAATATGCCCGCTCCACAGCCGATATCGTAGACACGGTTCATCCGAACGAGCCGGTTCCTTACCCCAGGCACCCACGAGCAAAGAACGGGGGAATCCAGATGGTTGAAGAATCACCGACTGTTCAGATCCTTTCGACAGATGGCACCTTCCAGCCCAGCGCGGCGGCCGAGGAATACCTGCCATTGCTGGATTCACTGACCCACGCCGACCACGAGCAGTTCTACCGGGACATGGCCGTGATCCGCCGCTTCGACCTCGAGTGCACGAACCTGCAGCGCCAGGGCCAGATGGCACTGTGGCCGCCGAGCCACGGCCAGGAGGCCGCCCAGGTCGGCTCCGCCCGGGCATCCAAGCCCCAGGACCACATCTTCCCGAGCTACCGGGAGCACGTCGTCGCGAAGATCCGCGGCGTCGACATCTTCGGGATCGTTGAGTTGATGCGCGGCTCCACGCTCGGCGGCTGGGACGCGAACGATGCGGCCAACGGAAACTTCCACGGCTACACGCTCGTGCTCGGCACGCAGACCCTGCATGCCACGGGATATGCGATGGGAATCAAGTTCGACGGCGACATAGGAACGGGAGATGCCGACCGCGACGCCGCGGTGATGGTCTACTTCGGCGACGGCTCGACCTCTGAGGGCGATGTCAACGAGGCGATGGTCTTCGCGGCCAGTTACCAGACGCCCCAGGTCTTCTTCCTCCAGAACAACCAGTGGGCGATCTCGGTGCCCGTGAGCACGCAGAGTCGCATTCCCCTTTATCTGCGCCCGCGCGGCTTCGGCATCCCGAGCGTTCAGGTCGATGGCAACGACGTGCTCGCGAGCTTCGCCGTCACGGCCAAGCACCTGGGCGACGCCCGCAACGGCCTCGGTCCCAGCTTCATCGAGGCCCTGACCTATCGCATCGGCGCCCACACGACGAGCGACGACCCCAGCCGGTACCAGACTGACGAGCAGCTGGCCTATTGGGTCGCCCGCGACCCCATCCTGCGCTTTGAGGCATACCTGCGCAGCCAGGGTGCCGGCGACGACTTCTTCGCTGACGTCACCCAGGAGGCGGAGGACTTCGCAGCCGACATCCGTCGACGCACGCTGGCGGCCGCACCGGTCGCCCCCGCGTCGATGTTCACCAATGTCTACTCGGAGCCGCATCCGGTGATGGACGAGCAGAAGGCCTGGCTCGAAAAGTACGAGGCATCGTTCGGAGAGGGCAACCGATGAGCAGCCTAGAGACCACGACCCAGGACCTGCCGATGGCCAAGGCCATCAACGCGGGGCTCCGCAAGTCCCTCACCGACAGCGACCGCGTGCTCCTGATGGGCGAGGACATCGGAACCCTCGGCGGCGTCTTCCGCGTGACCGAGGGCCTGAAGGCCGAGTTCGGCGAGAACCGCGTCCTCGACTCCCCGCTGGCCGAGTCCGGAATCGTCGGAACGGCGATCGGTCTCGCGATGCGGGGCTTCCGGCCCGTGGTCGAGATCCAGTTCGACGGCTTCGTCTACCCGGCCTTCAACCAGATCACCTCCCAGCTGGCGAAGATCACCAACCGGGGCCGGGGCAACCAGAGCATGCCCGTCGTCATCCGGGTGCCCTACGGCGGACACATCGGCGCGATCGAGCACCACCAGGAGAGCCCGGAGGCGTACTTCGCGCACACCGCCGGCCTCCGCGTCGTCAGCCCATCGACACCGAACGACGCCTACTGGATGATCCAGGAGGCCATCGACAGCAACGACCCGGTGATGTTCTTCGAGCCCAAGAGCCGCTACTGGCCCAAGGGACCCGTCGACTTCAGCGCCTCGGCGGCCCCGCTGCACGCGAGTCGCATCGTGCGCACCGGCACCGACGCCACGCTCGTCGGGCACGGCGCCATGGTGAGCATGCTCCTGCAGGCCGCCGAGATCGCGGCCGGCGAGGGCATCAGCCTCGAGGTCATCGACCTGCGTTCCCTGAGCCCGATCGACTACGCGCCGATCCTCTCCTCCGTCACCAAGACGGGGCGCCTCATCGTCTGCCAGGAGTCCGCCGGCTTCGTCAGTGTGGGCTCGGAGATCGCGGCGACCGTCGCCGAGCGCGCCTTCTACTCGCTTCAGGCCCCGGTGATCCGGGTCTCCGGCTTCGACGTGCCGTTCCCCGCGGCGAAGGTCGAGACCTTCTTCCTGCCGGATGCCGACCGCATCCTCGAGGCCGTCGATCGGGCCCTGGCCTACTAATCTTTCTCCTACCAATCCAAAGGATGGCACCGTGACTACCTCGCACTTCCACCTCCCCGATGTCGGCGAGGGTCTCACCGAGGCTGAGATCGTCTCCTGGAAGGTCGCCCCTGGCGACACCGTGACGATCAACCAGGTCATCGTTGAGATCGAGACGGCGAAGTCGCTGGTCGAGCTTCCCTCCCCCTACGCCGGCGTCGTCGGCGCGCTCTTCGTCGCCGAGGGCGACACGGTCGACGTGGGAACCGCCATCATCAGCGTCACGAGCGCGCTGGTCGCGGGCGAGGCCGCCATCGAGAGCGAGGCCGCCGTCGTTCGGGCGGATGCCGCGGCCAGTGTTTCACGTGAAACAGACGAGAAGCCCGGAGCGGTGCTCGTCGGCTATGGCATCAAGGGCCACGTCGCCTCGCGTCGTCGCGGCGGCGGAGCTGGAGCCGGCGCGGCCGGTGCCGCGGCCGTCGGCGGTGCCGGTGCCACGCAGCCCGCCGCACCCTCGGCGAAGCCGGCCCTCGCCGGAGCGCTCCCGGCTATTGCCGGCGGAACCGTGATGGCCAAGCCGCCCATCCGGAAGCTGGCCAAGGACCTCGGCGTCGACATCACGCAGGTCGAGGCGACCGGCGTCATCGGCGACGTCACCCGCGAAGACGTCATGCGTCACGCGCAGCAGGCCAAGGTATTCCAGAACATCGAGACGCCCATGTGGGCCGAAACCCGGGAGGAGCGCGTGCCCGTCAAGGGCGTGCGCAAGCAGATCGCCAAGGCCATGGTCGAGTCGGCGTTCACCGCCCCTCACGTCAGTCTCTTCGTCGACGTCGACGCGTCGCGCACGATGGAGTTCATCAAGCGCCTGAAGGCCTCCACGGACTTCGCCGGCATCAAGGTGTCGCCCCTGTTGATCCTGGCGAAGGCGATGATCTGGGCGGTTCGCCGCAACCCCATGGTGAACGCCGCCTGGGGAGACAAGGAGATCACGGTTCGCAACTACGTGAACCTGGGCATTGCCGCCGCCACGCCTCGCGGCCTGCTGGTGCCGAACGTGAAGGACGCCCAGGACATGTCCCTGCGCCAGCTCGCCCAGGCGCTCGAGCAACTCACGATGACGGCTCGCGAGGGTCGCACGACCCAGGCGGACCAGGCCAACGGAACCATCACCATCACGAACATCGGCGTGTTCGGCATGGATACCGGAACCCCGATCCTGAATTCCGGCGAGGTCGCGATCGTGGCCCTCGGCACGATCAAGCTGAAGCCCTGGGTCGTCGACGGCGAGGTCAGGGCCCGGTACGTCACCACCCTCGGCGCGAGCTTCGACCACCGGGTCGTCGACGGCGACGTGGCCAGCCGCTTCCTGGCCGACGTCGCCAGCGTGCTGGAGGAGCCGGCACTCCTGCTGGATTAGCGCTCCGGCCCCATTGACGACTCCGGTCTGATTAACAGGGTTCGCGTTCGAAACTCTTCGCGGATACGGTTGTCAGGTGCACAAACCGTGCCGTTTTGGCGCGTCTTCACAAACGGACGCGCAACTACAGAGTCAGGATCCAGTGACTTCTCCCCTGAACACCTTCACCCTCGATGAGGCCCGCGGTCGTTTCGCGGGGCTGTCTGCGGTGCTGTTCGACCTCGACGGGGTGCTCACCCCGACTGCCGAGGTGCATATGCAGGCATGGAGTCGACTCTTCACCCCCTACCTCGCCTCCCGGGGCGTGACCCCCGGTTACAGCGACGAGGACTACTTCCGCTTCATCGACGGGCGTCCCCGCTACGACGGCGTGCGCGATCTGCTGCTCGCGCGCGGCATCCACCTGCCCGAGGGCGACGTGACGGATGCGCCGACCGAGGACACCGTCTGCGGGCTCGGCAACCGCAAGAACTCGGCCTTCAACGAGACCCTCGCCGAAGAGGGCGTCAAGGCCTATCCGGGCTCCGTCGCCTTCCTCGACGCCGTGACGGCCGCCGGCTACGCGGTCGCCGTCGTGTCCAGCTCCCGAAACGCCGAGCCGGTTCTTGAGGCCGCCGGCCTTCGCGACCGCTTCGACGTCGTGGTCGACGGCCTGGTGGCCGTTCGCAATTCCATCGCCGGCAAGCCGAGCCCGGCGACCTACGAGTACGCGGCCGAGCTGCTGGGCTTCTCCCCCGCCGAGTGCGTGGTCGTTGAGGATGCGCACTCCGGCGTCCAGGCCGGCCGCGACGGCGACTTCGGCCTCGTGCTGGGCGTGAATCGCGGCGTCGGGGCCCAGGGCCTGCTCGACTCGGGCGCGGATGTCGTCGTCGACGACCTGCTCGAGTTCCTGCCCATCCTTGCCCGGGAGGTCTCCGCATGATCACCGTTCCCACCGATCCCCTCGACCGCAACAGATTCCCGCTGGACGACTGGGCGCTGGTCGAGAACGACTTCTCCTCGGGCGACATGGGCCGCACTGAGACACTGTTCTCGGTCGGCAATGGCTACTTAGGCCTCCGCGGCAACGTCGACGAGGGCCGCGACGGCCATGCCCATGGAACGTTCATCAACGGCTTCCACGAGACCTGGACCATCAAGCACGCCGAGGAGGCCTTCGGCTTCGCCCGTGTCGGCCAGACCATCGTCAACGCGCCGGACGCCAAGATCATCAGGATCTACGTCGACGACGAGCCGCTGGTGCTCACGGAGGCAGACCTGCCGAGCTACGAGCGCCGGCTCGACTTCCGGGAGGGCGTGCTGTCCCGGGAACTGGAGTGGCGAACCCCGAGCGGCAAGCGGGTGCTCATCCGGAGCCGCCGAATGGTCTCGTTCACCGACCGGCACCTGGCGATCATCGACTACGAGGTGACGCTGCTCGATGACGACGCCTCCGTCGTCATCTCGAGCCAGATCCTGAACCGGCAGGAC
>CANFBG010000065.1 GCA_947444785.1 Microbacteriaceae bacterium
TCTGCGTGTACGGGTGATTCCGCTCGTCGCGGCACGTTTTCGTCAAGCAAAGGAAATCATCATGTCGGACTTCTGGAACAACCTCTGGGGTGCAATCTGGTTCTTCTTCTGGGCATTCGCGATCTTCGCGTACCTCATCGCGCTCTTCAATGTGGTCATCGACCTCTTCCGTGACCACAAGCTCGGCGGCTGGGCCAAGGCCGTCTGGATCCTCTTCCTCATCGCCGTCCCGTTCATCACCGTGCTGATCTACCTGATCGCCCGCGGCTCGGGAATGGCCGAGCGCGGTGCCAAGGAGATGAAGCAGGCGCAGGATGCCAACACCCAGTACATCCGCGAGGTGGCGGGCCACAGCTCCTCTGACGAGATCGCCAAGGCCAAGCAGCTGCACGACGCCGGCACCATCAGCGACGCCGAGTTCGAGTCGCTGAAGGCCAAGGCCCTCAAGTAGCCCCAGGCTTCACGCACGCACGCACGCACGCACGCACGCACGCACGCGGTCAGCGGCCCCTCTCGTTGCGGGAGGGCCGCTGTCAGTTGCGGGGCAGTGAGCCGATCTCGACCGAGCTCGTGTCGCTGAACTCCAAGGTGTTCTCGCCCTTGAGCATCGCCGATTTCGCTCGGGAGAGCCAGGTGTCGACGCCGCTGCAGAACATCATCGTTGAGGCCAGGTTGGGAAACGTCAGCACCCCGTTCGAGTCCTGCCACGAGCCGGACAGCCGATTGCAGCCGTCCGTTCCAGACAGCATCCCGTCGGAGGAGAGGACGAGCGACGGGCTGCCGGGAACGTTGGGGGTGCCCCACGTTCCCACGAAGCGGGATTGGTTCGCCGCTGGGGAGGCGCATCCCGATGCGATGCTCGCCACGAGGACGGCGAACGTGGCCCCGGCTGCCAGCCGACGGCTCAGCGATTGCGGTTTCGTAGTCATGGCCGAAACGCTAATCGGCCGAGTGGCCGTTCGCCAGCCCGGATGCCCGCGGTGCGGTGCACTGCGGTGCTTCATTGGGCACCGCCAAGCCTCGGCTACTGCAGCGACGACGTCAGTCGCGCGAGGTTGTCGCGGATCTTCTGCGCCAGGGGCCGTTTGACCCACTCGGCGAGCACCACCGGTGTCGAGTGGGCGCGGTAGGAGTCCTGGATCACCCGCATCCGCTCGACGAACGCGGCGCCCTGGATCATCACCGAGACCTCCATGTTCAGGCTGAACGAGCGGATGTCCATGTTGCTGGATCCGAGGATCGTCACGTCGCTGTCGATGGTGAAGTGCTTCGCGTGCAGCACGGTTGGTGACGCGTAAAGCCAGATTTTGACCCCGGCGGCGAGGAGCGGTTCGTAGTAGGAGCGCTGTGCGTGATAGACCAGAGCCTGGTCGCCGATCTCCGAGACGAAGAGCTCGACCTCGACGCCGCGGGCCGCCGCGGTCAGGATCGCGAGCTGCGTGGACTCCTCGGGCACGAAGTAGGGGCTCGTGATGCTCACCCGCTTCTCCGCCTTCTGGATCAGCATCGCGTAGAGCTTGAGATTGTTGTCGTTGTCAAAACTCGGCCCGCTCGGCAGTACCTGCGCGTCGAACAGCTCGGGCCCCTGCGGGTTCTCGACCGGCAGCTCGATCGGCTTCTCGCTCAGCGGCAGCACCTCATCGGTCTCCGAGTACCAGTCGGTCGCGAAGACGGCCTCCATCTCGCGCACCACGGGGCCCTCGAGTCGCACCATCAGCTCGTGCCAGTGCATGCCGCGCTTGATGTTGCCCGGCTTGTTGTAGCTGGAGTCGATCAGGTTCTGCGAACCCATGAAGCCCACGCGCCCGTCGACGATGACGAGCTTGCGGTGGTTGCGCATGTCTGGGCGCTGCCAGTGGCCCGTGAAGATGTTGATCGGCAGCATTGCGTGCCACTCCGCCCCGATCGAGGCCAGGTATGCGCGCGTTTCCTGACGGCCGGCATACAGGCGTCCCATCAGCCAGTCGGACAGCACCCTGATCTTCACCCCACGAGCGGATGCCCGGCCCAGCGCCGCGAAGAACGCCTCAGTCGTCGGGTCTTTCACCGCGATGAAGAACTCGACGTGAACGTACTCGGTGGCCGCGTCGATGTCGGTGACCATCGCCGCGAACGTGGCCTCATACTCGGGGAGGAGGATCGCCTGGTTGCCGCCGACCATGGGCAGGGCCCCGAGGTTCTGGTTCAGGCGCACGGCGGAATGAAGCCATTCGGGCCAGCGATCCGAATGACTCGTCAGATCGAGTCCCTTCACCCTGTCGAGCACCCAGGAGTTCACCTCGACCTGCTTCTCGCGCCTGGCCTTGGGCAGTCGGGAGGCGCCGATGGTGAAATACACGATCGCGCCGATGTACGGGATGAAGATGATGGTCAGAACCCAGGCGATCGCCGCGGAGGGGCGGCGATTGGCCGAGACGTAGATCGTCGCGACGATGACAACGATCACGTGCAGGGTCGTGAGGATCACAGCACTGATGATGGGCGCGGCATCGGTCACGATGGGGATCCTGTCATGTCTGGTGGGGCAGGGCGATGCAGTTGGGACAGGGTACTCCCAAGCGTGGATCCCTCGATCGGGACCTTCGCCCCTAACCTCGCGGGCGGGTGGCGCGGTCAGCTTGGAGCCAGCATACTTTCGGCACGAATCAAGGACAGCAGGCCCATGTCACAGAGCACCGGTTCCCCTCCGCGCACGATCGTGGCATTCGACGACTCCGGCCCGTCGGCCGCTGCCCTCGAATGGGCCGTAGACCGCGAGCGGCTGCGCCACGGAACGGTCGAGATCGTGCACGTGGTGGACGACATCGCGATCGACGCCGACCAGCGGGAGATCGAGCACCTCGTCTTCGAGGCCCGACAGGCCGCAGAGGATGTCGTCGAGTCCCTTCGGTCGCTGGTGCCGGAGGTGCGATTCCTGGTCACCCTGCGCCGCGGAGACCCGGAGGTCGAGCTTCGATCGCTCACCAGTCCCGACGTCCTGCTCGTGCTCGGGACGCATCAGCGTGCCGGCCGTGAGCGCAGGTTCGGCTGGTCACTCGGCGCCCGGCTCGCGGCAACGGCCGATGGGCCAGTGGCCATCATTCCGGAGACTCCGGTGGCCGAAGAGCGCACCGGCGTTGTCGTCGGGGTCAACGGCTCGGCCGGCTCCCTGGCCGCGGCCCGGTTCGCGGCCCGCGAGGCCCTGCTTCGCCACGAGCCGCTCGACGTCGTGCTCGCCTGGGAGGATCCGGGTCTGGGCAGTGGCGTGCGCGGCCTGAATCCCGAGTTCGCCCAGTGGCTGCTCGAGTCCAACGACGAGATGCTGAACGAGACCCTTGCCCTGCTGGGCACTGAGTTTCCCGAGTGCGGGATCACGGGCCACCTGGAGAATGACCCGGCGACCCCGGCGCTTCTGGCATACGGGGCCAGGGCTCGGCTGCTCGTCGTCGGTACCCGGGGCCACGGCGCTCTTCGCCGATTCCTGCTCGGCTCGGTGAGCCACGGCCTTGTGCTCGGGATCACCGGCCCCATGATCGTCGTAGGGCACGAGGCCTAGGCCCCAGCGCACCGGCCCAGCGCACCGGCCCCGCGGATCGGCTCAGCGGTCGGCGCTGTGCACGATGACGGCGGGGCCCAGAAGGTTCATCAGCATGTCGTGCCCTGTCGGGCTGAGCGCCGGGTAGTGCGTCTTCTCCTGCTCGCGACCGGCGCCGAGAACGAGAAGCTCAGCGTGCGCCGATGCGCCGACCAAGACCTCGGCGGCCGATGAGCTCCGAACGATGCGCGTTCGGATCGCCAGCTCCTTGGCGCTCTCCCTGGCTGCAGATTCGGCGACGAGCAGCATGGCTGCGGCCGTGCGCTGCTGCACCTGTTCGCGGTGCTGGCGAACGGCATCCGATTCGCCGTGGTGCCCCGCCGACACCAGCGCCCGGATGATCGTCAGCTCAGCACAGGTGGCGAGCGCGGTCGCGGCCGCGAAGCGCAGGGCGGCAAAGGACGCGGGAGAGGCGTCGAAGCCGATGGTGATCCCGCGGCGCGGCGCGGCATCCGACAGCGGGACGACGGCGACGGGACAGCGGGCGGCCGCGGCCAGGAACAGGCTGCGCGAGCCGAAGACCCGCCCACGGATGAACCCCGTCTTGTGAGTGCCGACAACGACGAGCTCCGCCCCGACGGAGGCGGCGACCAGCTCCCACATCGGGTTTCCGCTACCCAATCGGGTTCGGACCGGCACTGGGAGATCGAGCGCGCGCACCTGACCCTCGGCCGCCTCCAGCAGCTGCAGGCCACTGCGCCTGAGCGCATCGGCCCCCCGCGCGCCGAGGACGGCCTCGGCCTCGAAATCGATGACGTGCACCAGCTCGAGCCGGCAGCCGGTCGCTGCTGCCTGGCGAGCGGCGAATGCCAGCGCCGCCCGGCCCGGACCGGAAGAATCGACCCCCACCACGACTGTTCGGTCCACAGGTTCCTTCCGCCGGGGTGTCTTGTCGCGGATGCGGCGCCGAATGGCCAACGATCCCAGATCGGAAATCCGATTGTGAGTGCCTTAGGTCCCTATCGGATGTCCGGGGGTCGCGCCGGGTGATGCATCCGGCGTACAACAGAAGAGGAAACGCCGTAGTCTCGCGGTGTGATGACAGTAAGAGGTTCAGTTGGACAGTGACGGGGTTCTCATCCAAACGCTGCCGCCCGAGACCAACCGGGCGGAGAGCCGACTCTGGGCCCTGATGAAGGCCAACAACGCCATCACGCAGGAGCTTGACCTCGCCACGGTGCTGCGCCGCATCGTCGAGGTCGCCGTCGAACTCGTCGGGGCGGAGTTCGGTGCCCTGGGCGTGATCTCCCCGCACGGCGGCCTTGAGCAGTTCATCCACGTCGGAATGCTGCCGTCCGACGTCAGTGCAACGGGGCACCTCCCCGAGGGCGAGGGCCTGCTCGGTGCCCTGATCGAGGATCCTCGGCCAATCCGGCTGTCCCATCTCGTCGACGACCCGCGCTCAGCCGGATTTCCCGCCGGGCATCCGGCCATGGACAGTTTCGTCGGCGTGCCCGTGCGGGTTCGTGACGCCGTCTACGGCAATCTCTACCTGACGAACCAGGCCTCGGGACAGTTCAGCAGCGAGGACGAGGAGTTGATCACGGCCCTCGCCACGACTGCCGGCGTGGCCATCGAGAATGCCCGGCTCTTCGCGGAGACGCGCCGGCGCACGGCGTGGAGCGCCGCCAGCGCCGAGATCACCGCGGCCATGCTCTCCACCGACACGAACGACTCGATCACCCTGCTGGCCAGCCGAATGCTCGAACTGGCGGATGCGGACTTCGTTCGGGTCGCCCTGCCCACCGAGGACCGGGACACGCTGGTCGTCGGCATGGCCTGCGGCCTCGACTCCGACTCGATCATGGGCCTGAGATTCCCCCGGGACGGCAGTCTCTGCGGCAGCGTGCTGGAGGCCCGGCAGCCGAGGCTCATCGACGAGGAGGACACCCCCCGGGTCATGCTCGGGATCCGGGAGCTCGGCGGACCGACCATGGCCATCCCCCTGCTCGCATCAGGCCGGGAGCTCGGTGTGCTCGCCGTGTCCCGGGTGCAGGGGCGCGGGCGGTTCACGCCGGCAGACCTCGAAATGGCCGCCGACCTCGCCGGCCAGGCAAGCGTCGCGATGGAGCTTGCCACCGCCCGGGTTGACCAGCAGCGCATGCTCCTGCTGGAAGAGCGGGGGCGAATCGCCCGCGACCTGCACGACCACGTGATCCAACAGCTCTTCGCCACGGGGCTCGAACTGCAGTCGATCGCCGGCACCCTGACCCCCGGCCGCACGGCCGAGCGCATCGAGACGTCCGTCGGTAACCTCGACACCGCCATCCTGCAGATCCGAACCGTCATCTTCTCCCTCTCGGGGGCTCGGGATGGCGCGGCCGGACAGGTGCGCCATCGGATCATCGAGGTCGTGAACGACCTGGCCGCCGGTCTGATCCAGACACCGCAGGTCGTCTTCACTGGCCCGGTGGACCTTGTCGTCACCGGCCCCCTGGCCGACGACGTCGTTGCGGTCGTTCGGGAGGCGCTCAGCAACGTCGTGCGCCACGCCGACGCCAGGCACGTCTCGGTCTCGGTCGCCGTCAACGACCTGCAGATCGAGATCCTGGTGATCGATGACGGGGTCGGCCCGAGCGGGGATCCTCGGCGCAGTGGACTGACGAACCTCGCTGCACGAGCCGAGAATCACGGGGGATCGTTTTCTCTCGGGGCGGTTGCGGGGCTGACGAACGCGTGCTGGAGAGTGCCGCTGACCTCCGCCAGGGCTGATTCACGCGATGCTGATTCACACGATGCTGATTCACACGAGGGGGAGCGATGAGCACGTCAACGCAGGCGGTAGGAAGCCAGGAGCAGGTGCCGGGAAAGATCCGAGTGTTCCTGCTGGACGACCACGAGCTCGTGCGCCGCGGCGTCGCGGGGATGCTGGAGGCCGCCGGGGACATCGAGATCGTCGGGGAGGCCGGCACCGCCGCGCAGGCCATCGGTCGAATTGCAGCCACGAAGCCCGATGTCGCACTTCTGGACATGCGCCTGCCGGACGGCACGGGCGTCGACGTCTGCCGGGAGGTGCGGAGCAAGAACGCCGGCGTGCGCTGCATCATCCTGACCGCCTACGACGACGACGAGGCCCTGTACTCCGCCGTCGTGGCCGGGGCCAGTGGGTACGTACTCAAGGACATCCGGGGAAACGGGCTGATCGAGGCGGTGCGCAAGGTCGCCGCGGGCAAGTCCCTGCTCGATCCGTCGCTGTCCCGGCTGATGGTCGAGAAGATCCATCAGGACCAGTTCGAGCAGCCTCAACTGGCGTCGCTCAGCGTCAGGGAGCGGGACATTCTGGTGCTGATCGCCGACGGCATGACCAACCGGCAGATCGGTGAGACCCTGTCGCTGGCGGAGAAGACGGTCAAGAACTACGTCTCGAGCCTGCTCAGCAAGCTGGGCCTGCAGCGCCGCACGCAGGCCGTTGCCCTGCAGATCGAGTCGCGGTCCCAGCCTCATGCCTGAGGAGGAGGCGGCGCACGCCAAGGAGGCGCCGCACGCCGAGGTTCCCGGGTCCTGTTCCGTCACGCGCCTGCTCGTGGGCTGGGACGGCACGCCGCCGTCGGAGGCCGCCATCGACTGGGCTCTCGCCCGGAGTGCGGGAGCGGCCTGCCCGATCGAGATCGTTCGAACCGTGGACGAGACGTATGTCTCGGCCGACTACGTGGTCACAGAGTCAACTGTCGAGTGGGTTCGGCAGGAGCTTGTCGACAGGGTGCGGCGACTTTCCGCCACGCACCCGTCGCTCGACATCACGGCCCGGCTCTTTCAGGGCGACCCGGTCGAGGAGCTCCGCCGGGAGAGCAATCCCTCGACGCTCATCGTCGTCGGCACGCACGCCCGGAAAGGCCCTGCCGTGCGCTTCGCCTGGTCTCTGGGGGCTCGCCTGGCGGCGATGGCGCCCGGGCCGGTCGCGGTCATTCCCATTCCGGATGCGGCGCCGCATCCAGCGTCGGGCAGTGTGTCGGCTGGCAGTGTGTTGGCTGGCACTGCCACCGGCGTTGTCGTGGGCGTGGACGGCTCACCGGCCTCGATTCTGGCCATCGACTTCGCGGCCGTCGAGGCCCGTCGGCTCGGGACCGTTCTGACGGCGGTGCACGCGTGGCTCTCGCCGCCGATGTGGCTCGATGCGCAGCTGGACGAGGAATCCCTGACGGCGATGGAGAGGATGCACGACGAAATCCTGACCGAGGCCCTGGTTCTCGTCGCGGCCAAATACAAGGGCCTGGTCATCGAGCGGAGCCTCATCATGGGTGACCCGCACTGGGCTCTGATCGAGGCCGCCAAGGACGCCGCACTGCTCGTGGTGGGAAACCATGGGCGCCGCGGCATCAGCAGGATGCTGCTCGGCTCGGTGAGTCATTCCGTCATCCTGAACATGACGGTGCCGACGGTCGTGGTCAGGGAACCCGGGCGGTGACCCGGCGCCCGATGAAGGCTGGTCTCGGCTCGGCGGGTTCGGGTGCGCTACAGCGGCCTGATCTTGATCGAGTTGTGGACCTCGGTCACGTTCGGCGAGGCCCACGCGGCCTGCTCGGCCTGCTTCTTCTCGGCCCAACTCCGCACGGAGCCGCCGAGGAGCACCTCGGTTCCGTCGGTCGTCACCGTGATCGAATTCGCATCGACCTCGACGTTTCGAATGAGTGCGTTCTTGATTCGCTCGGCGGTGTCGGCCGCCGTGGGTCGCCGGGCCAGCCGGATCCGCGAGTCGACGAAGCCCACCCCGGCGAGATGTTCGATGGCGCGGCGAGCGGCCTGGCGCTGATAGTTCCAGTCGACGGTGCCCGAGAGCACCACGACGTGATTGCTGACCTCGGCCTGAACGGATCCCGGCGTCAGAACGGCGGTCCAGGCCAGTGCGTTGGCCACGGCCTCGGCGATGTCGGTATCGCTCTTGCCCTTGCCCTTGTGGTTCACGGTGATATCGTCGGCGACCGCGGTCACCCCCTCGACCCGGAGAGCGGCGTCCTTGGCGGCGATTCGCTCCGAATAGCTGTCGACCTCACCGCTCAGGGTGACGGCTCCATTCACGGCCGAGACGCCGATGTGGGCGGCGTTCACCTCGGGGGTCCAGTCGAGCTCGTCCCGAACGGCTTCTTGGATAGTGTTGTCGAGATGCTTCTTCGCAGTGTCCATAACCTCACTGTCGCCGCATGACCATCATCGATAAAGGGGCCAAAGTCCCGTCGGGACTTGCCCGGCTGCGAGTGCAGATCACCCGCTATCCGGTCGTGGCGATCACCCTCGGTTTCGCGCTCGTGGGCCTGGTCCTGGAGGTGTTCGGCCAGGGCATCGCGGCGCAGTGGGTCCTGAGTGCCTACGCCCTGGTGGTCGCCGGCTTCGAGGGCTGGCGGATGGCGCGCGACCTGGTGCACGGCAAGGCCGGCCTGGACATCCTGGCGGTCGCCGCGATCCTGTCGACCGTCGCGGTGGGGGAGTACTGGGCGAGCCTGGTCATCGTGCTCATGCTCTCGGGCGGGGAGGCGTTGGAGGCCTACGCCGGGCACCGGGCCCGACGGGAGCTGAGTGCGCTCTTGGAGCGCGCGCCGCAGTCTGCTCACCGATTGAGCCCTGCCGGAGTCGTCGGCGAGATCCCGATCGGCGATGTTGCCGTGGGCGACCGGCTGATCGTGCACCCCGGCGAGGTGGTGCCGGTGGATGCGCGGCTCATCTCGCCCGCGGCGAATCTCGACGAGTCCCAGCTGACCGGGGAGAGTCTCCCGGTCGAGCGTGTCGCCGGAGACGCGCTGCTCAGTGGCTCGATCAACGGGGCATCCGGCCTCACCATCGAGGCCACGGCGATCGCCGCAGACAGCCAGTACCAGCGGGTCATGGACCTCGTGCGCCAGGCCTCCGACAGCAAGGCCCCGATGGTGCGGCTCGCCGACCGCTACGCCATCCCCTTCACCCTCGTCTCCTTTGCGATTGCCGGCTTCGCCTGGTTTCAGAGCGGCGATCCCGTGCGCTTCGCCGAGGTGCTGGTCGTGGCCACCCCCTGCCCACTGCTGATCGCCGCCCCGGTCGCGTTCATCTCCGGGATCAGCCGGGCGGCCAAGGCGGGCATCATCGTCAAGGGGGGCGGGGTGCTCGAACAACTCTCCCGCGTGGCGACCGTGGCCTTCGACAAGACCGGAACGCTGACCCACGGGGCCCCGCAGGTCGTCGCGGTGCGCCCCGAGCCCGGCTTCGACGAGCACGAGCTGCTGCAGCTCGCGGCGAGTGTCGAGCAGAACTCGGGGCACGTGCTGGCGGCCTCCATCGTCGCGGCGGCAGGGGAACACTCGCTTCAGCTCATGCCGGGCGGGGACGTGCAGGAGGCCACCGCCCAGGGCGTCAGCGCGCTGATCGATGGCCGCCGGGTCGCAGTCGGCAAGCGGGCATATATCGAGGCCTCGGGCATTGCCGTCCCATCCGAGCAGCCGGACAGCGGGCAGATGGCCGTGTATGTCTCGGTCGACGGAGTGTTTGCGGGCGACCTGCTGCTGGCGGACAGGGTTCGGGACAATGCGGCGTCGACGCTCGCCCGCCTTGGCGAGTTGGGCATCACACACACCGTCATGCTGACCGGCGACCTGACGGCGACCGCGCGATTCATCGGTGATGAGCTGGGGATCGCCGAGGTGCGAGCGGAGTGCCTGCCCGAGGACAAGGTCAGGATCATGCTGGCCGAGCGGCACCGGCCGGTGATGATGGTCGGCGACGGGGTCAACGACGCCCCGGTGCTGGCCGCGGCCGATATCGGCGTCGCGATGGGGGCCAAGGGGTCGACGGCCGCGAGTGAGTCCGCCGACGTCGTGATCATGCTCGATGACTTCTCCCGCATCGTTCGGGCCATCTCCATCGGGAGTCAGACCACCAACGTCGCCCTGCAGGCCATCTGGCTCGGAATCGCCTGCAGCGTCGCGCTGATGATCGTTGCGACCTTCGGCATCCTTCCGGCAATCGTCGGCGCCGGCCTCCAGGAGGTCGTCGACCTGGTGACGATCCTCTACGCGCTCCGAGCGCTCGCGGAACGGCCCGATGGGCGCACGGCGGGTCGCACGGTCAGGCGCACGGGACCTTAGGCCCTTATCCAGGGGGGCAGGCCGGCAGAGACTGGATGCTGGGGAGAGGGCGATAGTGCCGTGCCCGCCCCGGAGGCCTGGCGCCGATGCCGGCACGACGACGAGGAGATCACCCCATGACAGAGAAGGTCGTCGTTGCAGTAGATGGAAGCCCCGGCAGCGAGGCAGCCCTGGACTGGGCCATCGAGCGGGCGCGCACCACCCCCGTTGAATTCGAGCTGACCACCGTCATCGATCTGGGATTCTCCCCGACCAAGGCGGCCGAGAGTTCGGTTCGCCCCACCTACGAGCGCGTGCTGGCGGATGCGGCGAGCCGGATCGAAGCGGCGCTTCCGGGCACGATCGCGCTCTCGACGCTGCGCCGGGGAGCCCCCCGGCGGGAGCTGGCCTTCGCCTCGGCCAAGGCAGACCTGCTGGTCATCGGAACGCACGAGCCGACGGGTGTGTTCCACGGCATCCTCCCGCTGCAGCTCGCGGCCGCCTCCACCTGCCCCGTCGTCGTCGTGCCTGCCAAGTGGGCGCCGCGCAACGGGGCCGTCGTGATCGGCATCGATGACGACGAGACGAGCCTGCTTGCGCTCTCGTTCGCTGCCGCTGAGGCCGCGCGCCTCGGCACCTCACTCAAGCTGGTGCACACCTGGAGTATCCCCTACCCCCTCATGATCAACCCCTACGGGCTCACCGCCGACGCCTTGGACATGAGCGAGGACTTTCACAAATTGGTCCTCGACAGGGCGATCGAGCAGGTCGGACGCGAGTTCCCGGACCTCGTCGTTCATCCGATTCTTCGTCAGGGATCGCCCGCGACGGTGCTCGTGGAGGTTGCCGAGACCGCCGAGCTGCTCGTCGTCGGAACCCATCGCCGGGGTGTGATCCCCGCCATGCTGCTGGGCTCCGTCTCGCACAACGTTCTCGTGAACGTGCCGTGTCCGGTCGTCGTGGCCCCGCATCCGGAAGAGGCCCGCCATTCTCATGAAGAGTCACATTCGCATGAGGCCGCACATTCGCACGAGGAGAAGGAGGCCGTCTGATGGTCGGAGAAGCGAACCCCATCACGGTGCTTGATCGCGACGAGAGCTGGATGCTGCTGCGCGGAGAGAGATTCGGGCGCCTGGCAGTCAGCGTGGCGAACGAGCCCAACATCTTTCCGGTGAATTTCTTCGCAGACGACGATGGAATCCTGATTCGAACCTCGCAGGGCACCAAGCTGCTCGAGGTCACGATCAATTCCAAGGTGGCGTTCGAGGTCGATCATCACAACGAGCATGGCGCGTGGAGCGTCGTCCTGCAGGGCGAGGCACACGTTCTCGAGCGCCAGGAAGAGATCGCGGCCGCCGACGAGCTGCCGCTTCGAACGTGGATCCCCACCCTGAAGCTCGTCTACGTGCGGATCACCCCGACGAGCCTCTCGGGCCGCAGATTCCGCTTCGGACCGGAGCCCAGCCTCGACCTCTACTAGGCCTAACCTCTACTAGGCCAAACCTCTACTAGGCCTGGCCTGAACAACGCGAGACGCCTTCTTGGGCGGAGCTATCCCCGATAGCTCGGTCGGCCCCGACCCGCGCCCACTAGTTTTCGGAACAGCGCGTTCTTGCTCTCGAGTCGGAATCTCCCGGGTGCCGGGTGCCCCGGGGTTTTGTTCCCGCGGGTCATGAAGTACTCGGTTCCTTCGCGCACGATCTGTCCGCCGTGGTCGTGCAGGAGCATGTGGTGCATGCGACA
>CANFBG010000066.1 GCA_947444785.1 Microbacteriaceae bacterium
CTCGCCGCCGAGATCATCTTCGACAAGGGCCTCGGCGACCTCTTCGTCGTGCGCAACGCCGGCCAGGTCATCTCGGACTCCGTGCTCGGCAGCCTCGAGTACGCCGTCGCCGTTCTCGGCGTGCCCCTGATCATCGTGCTGGGCCACGACGAGTGCGGTGCCGTGCGCGCCGCGATCGATGCCGTCGGGGCCGACGCGCCGCTCTTGCCCGTGCACATCCGGGGCATCATCGACAAGATCGTGCCCGCCGTGAACGAGGTCGGCGACGGGTCGCCCGCGGCCGAGGGGCGCCTGCTCGATCCCGCCGCGATCGATGCGCTCGAGGTCGGACGGATTCACCTGCGCGACACCGTTCGGGAGCTTCTCGAGAGCTCCGAGATGATCAGCGAGGCCGTGGCCGAGGGTAAATTGGCCATCGTCGGCGCGAACTATCGCCTCGCCGAGGGACGGGCCGTGCCCGACCTCATCGTCGGCCTCGTCTGACCCCCAAGTTTTCACGTCGTCACTTTTTCACCGCGTCACCCAGCAAGACCGTCAGGGCGTTCACACGGGATGCCCCCAGATATGAAAGGCAGGCCACGAAGTCGTGGACACAGCAATCGGAACTGAATTTCGGATCGAGCACGACACGATGGGCGAGGTGCGGGTTCCGCTGAACGCCCTCTATGGCGCGCAGACACAGCGCGCCGTCGAGAACTTCCCCGTGTCGGGCCAGGGTCTTGAGTCCGCTCAGATTGCCGCCCTCGCGCGCATCAAGAAGGCCGCCGCTCTCGCCAACGCCCAGCTCGGCGTTCTGGCCCAGCCGATCGCAGACGCCATCGCATCCGCCGCCGACGAGGTCATCACCGGCGCGTTCGACGCCGAGTTCCCCATCGACGTCTACCAGACGGGCAGTGGAACCTCCTCCAACATGAACATGAACGAGGTGCTCTCGACGCTCGCCACGGCAACTCTCGGCAGCCCGGTTCACCCGAACGACCACGTCAACGCGTCGCAGTCCTCCAACGACGTCTTCCCGACCTCGGTGCACGTGGCCGTCACCCAAGCCCTCATCGCAGACCTCATTCCCGCCCTGACCCACCTCGAGGCAGCCCTTGCCGATAAGGCCGAGCTGTGGAAGACCGCCGTCAAGGCCGGCCGCACGCACCTCATGGACGCCACCCCCGTCACCCTCGGCCAGGAGTTCGGCGGCTACGCCATGCAGATCAAGCTCGGCATCGAGCGGGTTCAGTCCACGCTCCCCCGCGTCGCAGAGGTCCCGCTCGGCGGAACCGCCGTCGGCACCGGCATCAACACCCCGGCCGGCTTCCCCCAGCTGGTCATCAGCCTGCTCGCGGCCGAGACCGGCCTGCCGATCACCGAGGCCCGCGACCACTTCGAGGCGCAGGGCGCCAGGGACTCCCTCGTCGAGGCATCCGGTGCGCTCCGCGTGCTCGCGGTCAGCCTGACCAAGATCTGCAACGACCTGCGCTGGATGGGTTCCGGCCCGAACGCCGGCCTCGGCGAGCTGCACATCCCCGACCTGCAGCCCGGCTCCTCGATCATGCCCGGCAAGGTCAACCCCGTCATCCCCGAGGCCGTGCTCATGGTCTGCTCCAGGGTCATCGGCAACGACGCGACCATCGCGTTCTCCGGTGCATCCGGGGCGTTCGAGCTCAACGTCGCGATCCCCGTCATGGGCACCGCGCTGCTCGAGTCGATCCGCCTGCTGTCGAACTCGGCAGTGCTGCTCGCCGACAAGACCGTCGTGGGCCTCGAGGCGAACCTGGAGCGCGCCCGCGCCCTGGCCGAGTCCTCCCCCGCGATCGTCACGCCCCTGAACCGCATCATCGGCTACGAGGCTGCGGCGAAGATCGCGAAGTACTCGGTCGCCAACGCCGTGACCGTGCGGGAGGCCGTCGTGGCCCTCGGCTTCGTCGAGCGCGGCGAGGTCACCGACGAGCAGCTCGACACCGCCCTCGACGTTCTGTCGATGACGACGCCGCCGACCGCTGCAAAGTAGTTTTTCACCACCCAACTAGGAGTTCGTATGTCGACCGCAGGTTCCAACTGGTCTCAGAACGTCGACTACAGGGCGGCTCGGCTGCACCTTCCTCGCACCATCGAGGAGGTGCAGTCGATCGTCGCCGGCTCGCCGGCCGTCAGGGCCCTGGGCTCGCGGCACTCGTTCAACACGATCGCCGACACCACCGGCGACCTGATCTCGCTCGAGCAGCTGTCGTTCCCCGTGACGATCGACACGGCGGCCATGACCGTCACGGCCGGCGCCGGGATGCGGTACGGCGAGCTGGGCGCTGAGCTGCAGGCCGCGGGGTATGCGCTGGCGAACCTCGCGTCGCTGCCGCACATCTCCGTGGCGGGCGCCATCACGACCGCGACCCACGGGTCGGGCAACGGCAACGGAAACCTCGCCACCTCGGTCGCCGGGCTCACCCTCGTGCTCGCCGACGGCAGCCTACTGACCCTTTCGCGCGGCGATGCCGACTTCGCGGGGGCCGTCGTGGGCCTCGGCTCGCTCGGCATCCTCGTCAGCATCACGCTCGACATCGAGCCGACGTTCGACGTCGCGGTGAACGTCTTCGAGAACCTGCCCTGGGCGACCCTGCTCGACTCGTTCGACGAGATCACCGGCGCCGCCTACAGCGTCAGCCTCTTCACGGACTGGTCCGGCGCCGCCGTCGACCAGGTCTGGCTGAAGCACCGGGTCACGGCCGCCGCGCCCGTTTCGGATGCGGCCTCCGCCGGCGCGTTCCACGGGGCCACACCGGCGACGGAGCGTCGTCATCCGCTGCCGGGGATCTCGGCCGAGGCCTGCACCGAGCAGCTCGGCATTCCCGGGGCCTGGATCGACCGCCTGCCGCACTTCCGCCTCGACTTCACGCCGAGCAATGGCGCCGAGCTGCAGACCGAGTACATGGTGCCGCGCGAGCATGCTGCCGCCGCGATCACCGCGCTGCGCGCCCTCGGGTCGAAGATCACGCCGCTGCTGTATGTCAGCGAGATCCGCACGATGACGGGCGACGACCTCTGGCTGAGCATGGCCTATGGCCGCGACACGGTGGCGTTCCACTTCACGTGGCAGCTGCGCCAGGCCGAGGTCGAGGCCCTGCTGCCCGAGCTCGAGGCTGCCTTGGCACCGTTTTCGGTGCGCCCCCACTGGGGAAAGCTCGCGACGCCGGATGCCGCCGCGGCCGCCGGCCTGTACCCGCGCCACGCCGACTTCGTCGCCCTGGCCGAGCGCCTGGACCCGACGCACGTGTTCCGCAACGACTTCGTCGACGAGAGGGTCTTCGGCGCCCACGCCTAGGCGGTGACGCCTGGGTGTTTCGTCGTAGGCCGTGCCGCCTGGGCGGTGCGCTCTACCTGCGACCGCGGATCGAGCGCAGCAGGAAGGCGATGACGGCGATGATGAGCAGCACGACGCCGACCCACAGCAGGAAGTTCAGCGACTGGATGAAGCCTCCGGTGATCAGCAGAACGATGGCGATCACGGCGATGATGACGGCGGGGAGGGACATGGTGGCCTTTCGAAAAACGTTCATCGGACGGGTGCCCTATGCCTCAAACTACACCCCTTTCAGGGGATACCGTTTCGATTTCAGTAAGCCGTCGGCCGTCAGGTCGCAAGGCCGAGGACCAGCCAGTAGCCGGCCAAAAGGAACGGCCCGAAGGGAATGCTGCGCTGGGCCCGGGTCAGGCCGCGGATGCTGCCGCGACGGATTATGGCGCCTACCGCGCCGAGGCCGCCCAGCAGGAAACCGGCGGCGATGCCGGCTGCCGCGACCTCAAGGCTCACCAAGGCCAGGGCTCCGGCGAGCACTCCCGCGAGCTTCACGTCGCCCATGCCCATGCCGCCGAGCACGTTCATCAACAGGAGGAAGGCCAGCGCTGCCCCGGCGGCTGCCGGAACCTCCCACGGGATGCGGCCCGCGAAGACCCCTGCGCCGACCGTCGCCCCCACCAGCACGCCATAGCCCGGCAGCACGAGCACGTTGGGGAGGCGGCGGGAGCGCAGGTCGACCCGCACGAGCTCGGGGGTGACTGCGGCAAGGTACAGCGCCGGGATCAGCGCGGGTGCGGGGCCGAGCGCCCAGACGGCCAACAATGCCAACAGAGCGACCGCCGGTACCTGCCTGAGAAGCAGGGACCGGCGGTCGGGGGTTGTTCTGGGCGGCGACGACGGCATCCGCTCACCGTAGGGCGCCGCCGCGCCTGCTGGGCGATCTCTGCACAGCAGGCGCGGCGCAGGCTCACATCACCTCGTTGGACTCCAACATCTCGGTGACCAGGGCGGCGATCGCGCTGCGCTCGGAGCGGGTGAGTGTCATGTGGCCGAACAGGGCGTGACCCTTCAGCGACTCGATGACCGAGGCGACCCCGTCGAAGCGGCCGACCCGCAGGTTGTCGCGCTGGGCGACGTCATGGGTGAGCACCACGCGGGAGTTCTGGCCGATGCGGCTCAGCACCGTCAGCAGCACGTTGCGCTCGAGCGACTGGGCCTCATCCACGATTACGAAGGCGTCGTGCAGGGAGCGTCCGCGGATGTGGGTCAGCGGCAGCACCTCGAGGATGCCCCGCTCGATGACCTCGTCGATCACGTTCTGCGACACGATCGAGCCGAGGGTGTCGAAGACGGCCTGCGCCCAGGGGTTCATCTTCTCGGCCGCGTCGCCCGGCAGGAAGCCGAGCTCCTGGCCGCCGACCGCGTACAGCGGACGGAAGACCATGATCTTCTTGTGCTGCCGGCGCTCGAGCACCGCCTCGAGGCCAGCGCAGAGGGCCAGCGCGCTCTTGCCCGTGCCGGCGCGACCGCCGAGGGAGACGATGCCGACCTCGGGGTCGAGAAGCAGGTCGATGGCGACGCGCTGCTCGGCACTGCGTCCGTGCAGGCCGAAGACGTCCTTGTCGCCGCGCACGAGGGCGAAGGACTTCCGGCCCGTCACGCGCCCGAGCGCCGAGCCGCGGTTCGACTGGATGACCAAGCCCGTGTTGATGGGGAGATCGGCGACCAGGTCGGTGTCCATGCGCTCGTTGTCGTAGAGGTCGTTCATCTCGTCGCCGGTCAGCGTGATGTTCGAGAGGCCCGTCCAGCCGGAGTCGATCGCCAGCTCTGCGCGGTACTCCTCGGCGGCAAGGCCGATCGAGGCCGCCTTGACCCGAAGCGGCAGGTCCTTGGAGACGACCGTGACGTCGTGGCCGTCGTTCGACAGGTTCAGCGCCACCGCCAGGATGCGCGAATCGTTGTCGTTCAGCTGCAGTCCCGACGGCAGCACGCTCATGTTGGAGTGGTTCAGCTCGACCCGGAGGCTGCCGCCCTCACCGACCGCAATCGGGAAGTCGAGGCGCTCGTGCTTGATGCGCAGCTCATCGAGGTTGCGGAGTGCCTGGCGCGCGAAGTAGCCGATCTCGGGGTCGTTGCGCTTGGATTCGAGTTCGGTGATGACGATGACCGGCAAGACGACCGGATGCTCGGCGAACCGGAACATGGCCTTCGGGTCTGAGAGGAGAACCGAGGTGTCGAGAACGTAGGTGCGTTCCTTGGTGATGTTGTTGGTGCTGCTGCTGGTTGAGTTGGCAAGCTTTGAATCGAGATCGGCCACGATGACTCCACAACCCCGGGCGTCACGCGCCCGGATCACTGAGACGAGTCGGCCCCCAAGTCCCGTTCCAAGACAAGGTTTCTCTTCGAGCACGTACTTATGTGGCCGCCTCGATCAGGTGCCATACCTGATGGATGCGACGCTACGGCTCGGCTTGGTCGCAACACTTCACGACACGCCAACTGAAACCTGAAATTCACCTTGCAGGGGCTCTGGAAAGCGGGGGCCCCTTTCCCTTTTCGCCGTCTTTGAATATCTTCGGAATACTTTCTTCGTGGCGATCAGGCGTTGGAGTTATCCACAAGTCACTTCATCTTTCCTAGTCACTATCTACTAATCTTGCTAAGATGGTGTCATGACATCGATTCCGGAGCAACTCAGACACGCGGCCCTCGTCGTCGCCTCTGTCGAGTGCACCGGCGCGGCCCTCAGCACCCTGACCGACGGCCTCCTCGTCGAGGCTTTGAGCCTCAGCGCCGCCCTGACCCACGCCGCCGAAATCACGACCGCCGCCGTTGCCGCGGAGATCAACCAACGCTCCCGCTACGAACTCGGCAAAGACCGCCTCTCCTCCCGTGAGGGCCACAAAGACGCCACCGCCATGATCCAGGCCACCCTGAAGTCCACCAAGGGTGAGGCTATGCGCAGTATCCAGGTCGGCACCCTTCTCGCCGACACCCAGGCCGGCGACCGGGCCGACTCCCCCGCCCCCGTGCTCTGGCACGCCCCGCTCGGCCGGGCCGTCGCGGCCGGTGTTCTCACCGGGGCGATGGCCGCGAGTATCCAGCGCGGGTTGGGTTTGCCGACCGAGCGGGTCTCGGCAGAAGCGTTGACGGCCGCATGCGAGCAGATCATCGCCGAGAACGCCGACCTCAACGCCGACCAGCTCTACGGACTTGCCCGGTCCACGCGTGACGAGATCGACTCCGACGGGGTCGCGCTCCGCGAAGAAGAACGCCATGCGCAGCGCACGTTCCGGTCACGCCGCAGGGCCGATGGCATGTATTCCGGGAACTGGCTCCTGGGCACCGAAGACGGGCTGCTTGTCGACACCTTCTACCGCAGCATCATCGGCGTTCGCGGCGGCGGCGCCCGATTCGTCGCCGAAGACGACGCCGCTCGCGACGCCGCCCTCGAGACCGACCCGCGTTCGGTCGAGCAGATCGCCGCTGACGGATTCGTCGCCCTCGTGACCCGGGCCATCGACGCCGATGAAGGCGTCATGATCGGCGAACGCCGCCCCTCGGTCCGTGTTCTCGTCCCCATCGACTCCCTCGAAGCCGGCATCGGCCACGGGTTCCTCGATGGAAGTCCCGATGCCGTCTCGATGGCCACGATCACCCGTATCGCATGCGATACCGGCACCCTGGGCGTCATGTTCGAGTCCGATGGCACCATGCTGAACCTCGGCCGCGCCCAGCGCCTGTTCTCCAAGCAGCAGCGCACCCTCCTCGGCACGAGGTGGGGTGGCTGCGCCCACCCCGAGTGCGACCGGGCCCCGATCGACTGCGAGGCGCACCACATCGACGAATGGGTCCGCGACAACGGCCGCACCGACATCGACCGCGGCATCAGCCTCTGCCGTCGCCACCACAAGCTCCTCCACGACAACAACGAGCGCATCATCCGCGACGGAAACGACTACTGGCTCGTCAACCGGGCACCCGCCCCGGGCCACCCCGCGAAACGGATTCGGATGCGCAGCAGAAACCCACTCATCACCACGATGATGCGCGACGCGGCCCGGAAGAAGACCCGCCGAAATCCCGCCAAGGCATCCCAGCAGGAAACCGCTCCCCGCCGCACCTGACCACAGCCCCGCACGACGGCACCACCCCGCCCTGCCCTGCCTCCACGGCCCGGCCCTGCCTACTCGGCCCGGCCCTGCCTACTCGGCCCGGCCCTGCCCGACGGGAGCCGTCGCTGGGAGGCGAGAATCGCATCCGTCGGGCGGCGTGGTCGAACTGTGGGGCATGACTTCGCAGTTTGTGCGCCACCGGCCCGAAAGTCCCGCACATCGGGGCATCTCGGGCGGATTCGGGCGGACGGACGGGCGGACGGGCGGCTAGCTGCCGAAGCGGCGGTGGCGCCGGGAGTAGTCGCGCAGCGCTCGGAGGAAGTCGACCTCGCGGATGTCGGGCCCCAGGGCCTCCATGAAGTAGAACTCGCTGTGGGCGCTCTGCCAGAGCATGAAGTCGCTGAGGCGCTGCTCGCCCGAGGTTCGGATGACAAGGTCGGGGTCAGGCTGGCCGCCCGTGTAGAGGTGCTGGCCGATGAGCTCCTTGTCGATGCTCTCGGCCAGGTCCTCGAGGGTGTGGCCCTGGGCCTGGTGGGCCGCGATGATGCTGCGCACGGCATCCGCGATCTCGGTGCGACCGCCGTAGCCGACCGCGAGGTTGACGTGCAGGCCGGTCTTGTCTGCGGTGCGCTGCTCGGCGGCATCCAGCGTCTCGATCAGGGATTCGGGCAGGCCGACGTTGCTGCCGACGTGCTTGATGCGCCAGTTGCGGTAGTGCGAAAGCTCCTCGGCCAGGTCGGCGATGATCTCGATCAGGCCGGCGAGCTCCTCGGAGTTTCGACCCGAGAGGTTGTCGGTCGAGAGCAGGTACAGGGTGACGACGGAGATGCCCAGGTCGTCGCACCAGACCAGGAACTCACGGAGCTTCGCGGCCCCCGCGCGATGGCCGTGGGCGGCCGAATCCAGAGCCCTGAGCTTGGCCCAGCGACGGTTGCCGTCGATGATCATGGCCACGTGGTGCGGCAGGTCGCCCTGGCCGATCTCCCGACGCAGGTGCCGCTGGTACAACCCGTACAGGAAGCCGCTTCCCCGGGAGGTCTCATCGATTCGCACGTCCTAAGGCTACTCACCTCTTCACCGAAGTCCCACACCATGTCTCTCAGTAACAGCGAGGCAAGGCGCGTAATCTGAGGTCGTGTCCGAAAAAAGCAACCCGGCAGACGCCATGCCCAGCATCCCCTTGATGGATGACGCCGAGACGTTCGCGGAGGAGGTCAAGCCCACGTGGCGCGGCTGGATCCACGCGGGAACGTTCCCCCTGGCCATCGTGCTCGGGATCGTGCTGATCACCGTCGCCGACGGCACCGCGGCCAAGGTCTCGAGCGCCGTGTTCATGGCGACGTCGCTGCTGCTGTTCGGAAACTCAGCGCTGTATCACCGCTTCAACTGGAAGCCCCGAACGAAGCTGCTGCTGAAGCGCATCGACCACGCCAACATCTTCCTGCTGATCGCCGGGACCTACACCCCGATCGCCGTGCTCGCTCTGCCGCCGTCGCAAGGAATCCTGCTGCTGAGCCTCGTCTGGATCGGGACCATCCTGGGCATCGCCTTCCGGGTCTTCTGGATCGGCGCCCCGCGCTGGCTCTACGTCCTGCTGTACCTCGTGCTGAGCTGGGCCGCCGTGATGTACCTCGGCGACCTGCTGAGGGTAAACCCCACGATGATGATCCTCGTGGTCGCCGGCGGCCTCTGCTACACGGCCGGTGCCGTGATGTACGCCCTGAAGAAGCCGAACCCGTTCCCCGGGGTCTTCGGCTTCCACGAGATCTTCCACACGCTGACGCTCTTCGCGTTTCTCTGCCACTGGACGGCGATCCTGTTGATCGCCGTCAACCCGGCATACGGCAGCTAGCTATTTGTCGTTCTCGTTGGCCTTCTTGACGTCGGCGGCCAGCTTCTCCTCGGCGTCGAGCTTCTCTTTGACGGCCTGACGCAGGTTCACCCGGCGAACCCGGCGAACCATGTCGATGATCAGCAGCACGACCGCGACGGCGACGCCGAACGTGGCGAGGAAGCCCACGATTCCGGGCGTCACGGTGTTGGGGTCGAACGGCACCGTGTCATCGGTCACGACGGTCACCGCGGCGTACAGGGTGCTAAGCATTCTCGTCATCCTCAATTCCGGCGAAGAGGTCTTCTTCGGGCATCACGGTCGGCACGTTCGACTTCACGAGCTCGAAGTCCTCGAAGGGCCACGCGCGCTGTTGGATGTCGTTGGGCATGAAGAAGAACGAGCTCGTGCTCGAGACCTGGCTGGTGTGTGAGCGGAGCGCGTTGTCCCTGACCTCGAAGAACTCCCCCGCGGGAACCTGCGTGGTGGCCCTGTACTCGCTGTCCTTCATGCGCTCGCGCATCTGCTCCATCGAGGCGATCAGCGGGCTGTCGGGCACCTCCTCGACGAGGAGTTCGTACATGCTCTCCATGCGCTTGGCGCTGAAGATGCGGTCGTAGTAGACCTTGGAGACCTGCCAGGCGGGGCCGGCGTCGGGGTACTGCGTCGCATCCGCTGCGGCCTCATAGGCGAGCATCGAGATGTCGTGGCAGCGGATGTGATCCGGGTGGGGGTAGCCGCCGTTCTCGTCGTAGGTGACCAGCACCTGCGGCTTGAAGTCGCGGATCAGCTTCACGAGCGGGGCGGCCGAGATCTCCTTGGGGATCGCCGCGAAGGCGTTCGCCGGCAGGGGGTCGCCCTCGTCGGGCAGGCCGGAGTCTGCGTAGCCGAGCCAGCGGTGCTCGAAGCCCACGATCTCCCGGGCTTCAGCCATCTCACCGCGACGGAGACCGGCCATATCGCGCTCGGCGTGCTGGCGCCCCTGGAGGTCTTCGTTGAGGATGGAACCGCGCTCGCCGCTCGTGCAGCTGACGACCATGACCTCGGCACCCTGATGCAGGTAGTAGGCGTACGTTGCGGCGCCCTTGGACGACTCGTCATCAGGGTGGGCGTGTACCGCCATAAGTCGAAGAGTCAACGGTCTCATTCTCTCAAGTTTGCCGATTAGCCTAGAGGGGCAAGGCCAACTACAAGACTAATCGTTGTACCGAAGGGCAAGAATTCCGTGACGGAGACCGACTGGGAGGACGACGTTCGCGACTCCTCCACATCCCCGGAAAATCAAGGGTCTGCCCGCACCGCCGGCAGTGGGGCCCTGGCCGTTCGCTACGGGCGCACGGCCGCCGGGGCCCGGAAGAGCAGATTGTTCTTCCTCGTCTCGGCCGCCATCTTCGCCGTCATCCTCGTGGCCTGGGTCGTCTGGGCGGGACTCGACAGCAGCGGGGCCGCATTCGAGGCCAAGGACACCGGGCACACCGTCGTGGATGCGCACTCCGTCTCCATCGATTTCACCCTGACCGCTCCCCCCGGCACCTCCGCCGCCTGTGCCCTGCAGGCCCAGAACCAGTCGTTCGCGATCGTGGGCTGGAAGGTCATCGAGATTCCCGCCTCCACGGAGCGCACGCGGGGCTTCACCCAGGTCGTTCGCACGACCGACATGGCCGTGACGGGATTGATTTACCGCTGCTGGCTGACCTAGGCTGGGCGAGACGCCCGGGATTATTCCCGGGCCGAATTGGTTTCATCAGGCATTTCGATTCTTAGGGACACCCCATGGCAGAAGACGCACCGGTCACCTGGCTCACACAGGAGGCGTTCGACCGCCTCTCGAACGAGCTCGACGAGCTGAGCGGTTTCGGTCGCACGGACATCGCGAAGAAGATCGAGTCTGCCCGCGAAGAGGGCGACCTCAAGGAGAACAGCGGCTACCACGCGGCCAAGGAGGAGCAGGGCAAGATGGAGGCCCGCATCCGCCAGCTGACCCACCTGCTGCGCATCGCCGAGGTCGGCCACGCGCCCGAGAGCCACGGCGTCGTGGTCACCGGAACCGTCATCACCGCCATGATCGCCGGAGATGAGAGCGTCTTCCTGCTCGGCAACCGCGAGATCGCCAGCGACAGCGACATCGACGTCTGGAGCGAGTCCAGCCCCCTGGGCCGTGCGATCGTCGGCCTGAAGATCGGCGACAAGACGAGCTTCGAGGCCCCCAACGGCAAGCTGATCGCCGTCGAGGTCGTCAAGGTCGAGACCTACACGGGCAAGTAGCCCCGCGGCCGGCTGAGGCCTGGCCAGTCGGCGCGAGTCCGGCTGGCGAACGGTCGGCCGGCGCCCGGTCGGCCCTACTCGTCGACGGCGGGCTCGTAGCCCGCGCTGCGAAGCACCTCGAGCACCTGCTGGCGGTGGTCGGGGCCGCGGGTCTCGACGCTGAGCTCGAGCTCGACCTCGCTGATCTGCTGACCGCGCCCGTTGCGCGTGTGCAGCACCTCGAGCACGTTCGCGTTGGCCTCGGCCAAGAGCTCGGAGATGCGCGCGAGCTGGCCCGGACGATCCGGCAGCATGATGCGCAGCTTGAGGTAGCGGTCTGACGCCGAGAGGCCGTGGCTGATGATGCGCTGCATCAGGAGCGGGTCGATGTTGCCGCCCGAGAGGATGACCACGGTGGGGCCGTCTACGGCGGGAACCTTGCCCGCAAGAATCGCTGCGACACCGGCGGCACCCGCGGGCTCCACGACCTGCTTGGCGCGCTCCAGGAGAACGAGCACCGCGCGGGCGAGGTCGCTCTCGGTGACGGTGACGACCTCGTCGACGAGGTCTTTGATGATGGCGAAGTTCAGCTCGCCCGGGCGCGACACGATGATGCCGTCGGCCATGGATGGGCTGGTCACGATCTTGACGGGCTCCCCCGCGGCCAGCGAGACCGGGTAGGCGGCCGCATTCTCGGCCTGCACGCCGACGACCCGGATGGTGCGCCCGAGCTCCGCGGCACGCTGCTTCACGGCTGCGGCGACACCGGAGATGAGGCCGCCACCGCCGATCGGCACGACGACCTGGGCCAGATCGGGCACATCGTCGAGGATCTCGAGACCCAGAGTGGCCTGGCCCATGA
>CANFBG010000067.1 GCA_947444785.1 Microbacteriaceae bacterium
AACCGACCGGGCCGGCCCCGCGCCGCCCGCGACAACGACTCTGCCCTGACCGGCCGCGAGCAGATCCTGGACGCGGCCGCCGCGCTGTTTGCCGAACTGGGATTCTCGGGAACATCGACCCGCGCGATCGCCGATCGGGTGGGCATCCGTCAGCAGTCGATCTACTACCACTTCGCCGGCAAAGACGAGATACTGATCGAGCTGCTGACCGATTCGGTGCGCCCCAGCATCGAGTTCGTCACCGGCATCGCTGACCTGGTTCCAGATGAGGCCACCGCGGCGGCGGCCCTCTTCGCCCTGGCCAGTGTCGATGCACAGACGCTTCGCAAAACGCCGCACAACATCGCCACCCTGTATCTCCTGCCCGAGGTTCAGGCAGAGCCGTTCGACGCGTTCCGTGCCCAGCGGGCCCAGCTGCGCGGCACCTACGGCCGGCTCGGGGCTGCGGCGGCGCATCCGGATGTCGCGGCCTCCCTCACCCCTGAGCGCATCGGCCTGCTGCTGATGCAGCTCGCCGAAATCGTCATCGAGCTGCGCCGCGAGGGCGAGTCCGACACCGACGACGACGCGACGATCGCGGCATCCTGCCTGCGCGTGCTCGGCCTGACCGGCGCCGAGATCGCCGCCGCCCGCACGGAAGCGGCCGCCATCATCGCGGCCTACGCCGCCAGCCAGTCTCTGGCCTCTGCCCGCTGAGCCGCTGCCGGCCCGCTGCCACCCGCTGCCACCCGCTGCCTGAGAAGAGACCCCCAGTCTGCACGATCGGTCAGGAGTTGACCGAACGGTCAGATAGCGTCATCAGGTGACAGAAAACGACGTTCATCCGGCCCGGGCCGAGCCGGCGCAGGAGATGCTGCGCATCGCCCTCGAGCAGTTCTGCGAGATCGGCTATGTCGGCACCTCGCTGCAGAACATCGCCGACCGCGCGGGCTACTCCAAGTCGAGCGTGCTGTACCACTTTGCCTCGAAGGAAGCCCTGCTCGAGGCGGCAATCGCGCCGGCCGTCGACCAGCTCGACGCGCTGCTGACCCACTCGATCAACCGCATCTCCTCGGCCGAGCTCCGGGAGGCGTTCGTCGAGGAGTTCATCGACTACCTCCTCGAGTTCCGCCTGCAGGCGCACGTCATCATCAACCAGGGGCAGTCGCTCGCGGGTATCCCGACGATCGACCGGGCCCGCCAGAGCATCGACCGGCTCAGCGAGTCGTTCATGGCCGAGCTGCCGACGACGGCCCAGCGCATCCGTCTGGGAGTCGCCCTCGCCGGCGCCGCCTACGTGCTCGTCGCCGTTCCCCCGATGGCCGAAGAGGTCGTGCCCATCCAGGATGTGCGGGCCGCCCTCATCGCCGTCGTCTCCGAACTCGTCACCCCGCTCTCCCTCCAGCACACAGTCTCCAGCACCACTCTCTCCAGCACCCCCTCTCTCTAGGAGCCCCTCGCACCATGGCAACCCTGCTCTATCGCCTCGGCCACTTCTCGTTCAAGCACGCGTGGCCCATCATCATCGCCTGGGTCCTTATCCTCGGCGCCATCGTCGGCGGGGCCGTTGCCCTCGGCGGCAAGACGAGCGAGAGCTTCGTCATCCCGGGCACGGAGTCGCAGCAGACCATCGACAAGCTGAGCGCGCTCTTCCCGCAGGTCGCGGGGGCGGCGGCACAGGTCGTCTACGTGGCGCCGGAGGGCACGAGCATCAACGATGCCGCCAACAAGAAGGCCATCGAGGACATGGCCGCGGCCATCGAGAAGGTGCCCCAGGTCGCCGCCGTAGTGCCGCCGTTCTCGCAGTACGCGGCGAATGCGATCTCGACCGACGGAACCACCGCGTACACGCAGGTGCAGTTCACCGGCCCCACGACCTCGATCGCCAAGACCTCCATCGCCGACCTGATGGCGACCAAGTCGATCGCTGAGGCAGACGGCATGCGCGTCGAGTTCGGCGGGGACATCTTCCAGAACAACACCCCCACGATCACCCCCACCGAGGGCCTCGGCGTCGTCTTCGCGGCCGTCGTGCTGATCATCACGTTCGGCTCGTTGCTGGCCGCGGGTCTGCCGCTGCTCTCCGCCCTGATCGGCGTCGGCATCTCCATCGGCGGCATCACGGCCGTCGCCTCCTTCGCCACCGTCTCCAGCACGGCCCCGCTCCTGGCGGTGATGATCGGGCTGGCGGTCGGCATCGACTACGCCCTGTTCATCCTGAGCCGGCATCGAAACCAGCTCGCGCAGGGCATCGAACCCAAGGAGTCCGCGGCCCAGGCCGTTGCGACCGCCGGTGCTGCCGTCGTCTTCGCCGGCATCACCGTGATCATCGCGCTGCTCGGCCTCTTGGTCGTCGGCATCCCGTTCCTGTCGACCATGGGCGTCGCGAGTGCGTTCGCGGTCTTCGTCGCCGTGTCGATCGCGGTCACCCTGCTGCCCGCCATCATGGGCATCGCCGGCAAGCGCCTGGCACCCAAGGCCGGCTCCCGGGCCGAGCGCCGCTCCCTCGCGGCCATGAGCCACGAAGACAAGGCATCCCGCTCGATGGGGGCCCGCTGGGTCGGCATCGTGATGAAGGCCCCCGTGGTGTTCATCATCGCCGTCATCGGCCTGCTCGGCGTCGCCGCGATCCCCGCGTTCAGCCTCGACCTGAACCTGCCGACCTCCGGCCAGCAGGCCGCCGACACCACGAACCGCCAGGCCTACGACATCCTCGCCAAGGGCTTCGGCCCCGGCTACAACGGCCCGCTCGTCGTCGCGGCAGACATCACCCAGACCACCAACATCATGGGCGACCTCAAGTCGATCGCGGCAGAGCTTCGCACCGTTCCCGGAGTCTCCTTCGTCAGTGAGGGCCTGCCGGACTCGACGGTCGACACCGCCATCTTCCGCGTCATCCCCGACTCCGCCCCGGATTCGCCCCAGACCAAGGTCATCGTGCAGGAGCTGCGAGACCTGAGCCCGACGCTGCAGGCCAAGTTCGGCACGCCCATCACGGTGACCGGCCAGACGGCCGCGGCCATCGACATCTCGAACCTGTTGACCGGGGCGCTCGTTCCCTTCGGAACCCTCGTGGTCGGCTTCTCGATCATCCTGCTGGCCATGGTGTTCCGCTCGATCGCGGTTCCGTTGAAGGCCGCCCTCGGCTTCCTGCTCTCGGTCGGCGCCTCGTTCGGCGTGGCCGTCGCGGTCTTCCAGTGGGGCTGGCTCGGTGATGTCTTGAATGTGCCCACTACCGGGCCCATCATCAGCTTCCTGCCCATCCTCCTGATGGCCATCCTGTTCGGGCTCGCCATGGACTACGAGGTCTTCCTCGTCTCCGGCATGCGCGAGGAGTATGTCAAGACGGGCGATGCCAAGCGCAGCGTCAGGGTCGGCTTCCAGCACGGCGCCCGTGTCGTAACGGCCGCGGCCCTCATCATGTTCTTCGTCTTCTTCGCCTTCGTCCCCGAGGGAACCGGGGCCATCAAGCAGATCGCCCTCGCGCTCGCGGTCGGCGTCTTCATCGACGCCTTCCTCGTGCGGATGACGCTCGTGCCCGCCATCATGACCCTGCTCGGCGATAAGGCGTGGGCGCTGCCCCGCTGGCTCGATCGCATCCTGCCGAATGTCGACGTCGAGGGCCAGGGGCTGCGCGAGCACCTCGTCGCCAGCGAGTGGGCGAGCAGCCGGGCCAGCGACGTCATCACCGCGCATGATGCCCAGATCTCCGGGGTGCGCACGCCGCTCACCTTCGGGATCGAGGCTGGCTCGGTCGCGATCGTGGTCGGCGACACGGCCCCGCGCCGGCTCTTCGCCGCGACGGTCGCCGGCCGGGTCACCGCGGATGGCGGCCTGCTGCAGGTCTACGGCTACAGCCTGCCCTCCGAGGCCGGTGCCGTGGCCAAGAGCGTCACCCTCGTCGACCTGTCTGCCCCGCGCATCGACGTGAACACCACGCTGGGTGAAGCCATCGCCGAGCGCCTCAGCCTCGCCCGGCCCTGGTACCGTCCGCGGGCGACGCGACGCGCTATCCACGACGTGATCGAGGCGATCGCCGCCCAGCTGCGCCGCTTCGGCGAGCGTGAGCCCCTCGAGGCGACGACCCCGCTGGGCGCGCTCACGCCCGTCGCGGCGGCCCTCACTCTCGTCGCCCTCGGCGCTGCGGATGGCTCGCCCATCGTGATCCTCGATCCAGGATCGGCCCCCGCCGCCCTCGAGACCCTCGCCCTCGCCGAGGCCGCGGCGGCACTCGTGCCGCTGGCCTGCACCGTGCTCGTCGGCGTTCCCGACGTCTCGCTGCTCGGCTACTTCGAGGCCCCCGCCTTCATCGGCGGACGCCCCGCGCTGATCCTCGACCTGTTCAGCGGCCAGGTCCGCGGGCAGGTCGTGACCAGCGTGCCCGGCCCGTCGGCATCCGCGTCGGCCTCAGCTTCAGAATCCCGCACCGAATCGATCGACTCCGAAGGAGCAATCCGATGACCCCGCCCATCACCCCCGACGCCAGCGCCGCCGCAAGCCTTCGCACCGGACGCCGCCGCGCCCGCAACTGGGTGCTCGCGCTGGCCGCCGCCGCGGTCATCATCGTGCCCCTCGCCGTCAACGGCCTCTTCGCCGGGGCCCTCTCCGACGCGGGCACCAGCCTGAACGCGGTGCCGGCCGCCGTCGTGAACAACGACACCCTCATCAACACGACGGCGGCGGATGGCACCAAGGGCGTCATCTTCGCCGGCCGCGGCCTCGTCACGGAGCTCACCGGCCCAAAGGGCGCGGGCTTCGACTGGAAGGTCACCAACACCGCGGAGGCCGAGAAGGGCCTCGCGAACGGCACGTACTACGCGGTGCTCACCATCCCGAGCGACTTCTCCAAGCAGGTGCAGAGCCAGGGTTCGACGGCCCCCACCCAGGGCCTGATCTCCATCAAGACGGATGACGCCCACGGCTACCTCTCGGGTCTCGTCGCCTCGACGGTCGCCAGCGCCGTGCAGTCCGGCTTCGGCAACACCATCACGGCGCAGGTCGTGAACGGCGTCTACACGGGCTTCGGCACGGTCGGCACGCAACTGAAGGATGCCGCATCCGGCGCCGCGAAGATCGCGGACGGCACCACGTCGCTCCAGTCTGGGCTGACGAAGCTCGGCGCGGGCGCCGCCGCGTCGGCGACCGGGGCATCCGGCCTGGCCTCGGGCCTGTCGACCTACGCGTCGGGAGTCGAGAACTTCGCCTCGGGGGTCTCGCAGTACACCGGGGGCGTCTCATCGCTCTCGGGAGGCCTGCAGCAGCTCTCTGACCAGACGGGGTCCCTGGGCAAGCTCGCCTCGGGGGTCTCGCAGTACACCGGGGGAGTGGCGGGAGTCTCCGCCGGCCTGTCGGCGATGAACACCTACGTCACGACCGGCGGCCACACCGATGCCGAGATCGCGGCCTACGTCGCGGCCAATCTGCCGGCGCTTTCGGGCGGGCTGTCCCAGATCTCGGCGGGCGGCCCCGCGCTGTCCAGCGGAGCCTCGGGCCTGCCCACCCTGCAGTCGGGAATCGCCTCGATCGCCTCGGGTGCCGGCCAGCTCGACGGCGGCTCGGCCGCGCTCGCCTCGGGGGCTCAGTCACTCGCATCCGGCGCCTCGCAGCTCGCAACGGGGGCATCATCGCTTGGCACGGGGCTCACTCAGCTCGCCTCGGGCGTCGACCAGTCGGCGACCGGAGCCGGCGGCCTCGCCACCGGAACCCAGACCCTGGCCGACGGGCTCTCGAAGGGCGCCTCGGCGATCACTGCCAGTGCGTTCACCAACCCCGCCGAGGCATCCAAGGTCGTGGCGCAGCCCGTTGCGGTCAGTGTCTCGACCGATAACAAGGTGACCGATATCGGCCAGGTCCTGACGACGATCATCCTGCCCGCCGGGCTGTGGCTCGGGGCCCTCGCGGTGTTCCTGCTGCTGCGACCGCTGTCTGCCGCGCTGCTGGCCAGCTCGGTCTCGACCGGTCGGCTCACGATGCGGGTCTTCGCGCGGGCATCCGTCTTCGGGCTCGCGCAGGTCGTGCTCGTCGTCGGCTTCCTGCACCTGGGGCTCAACGTCGCCTGGAGCGCGCTTCCGCTGACCCTGTCGCTCTCCATCGTGATGGCGCTGGCGTTCATGGCGTTCCACCAGTTGCTGGCGACCGCGTTCGGCCGCATCGGCACCGTCATCTCCCTGATGCTGTTCGCCCTGCAGCTGGCCTCCACCGGCGGGCTCTATCCGGTTCAGATCCTGTCGGGACCGTTCCAGTTCCTGAACTCGATCCTGCCTCTCGGCTACGCGGTCGACGGCGTGCGCGCGATCGTGGTCGGCGGCTCCATGGCCCCGGTACTGACGGCGTTCCTCGTGCTGGGCGGGATGCTGCTCGTCAGCCTGGCGCTCTCCACTGTCGCCCTGGCCCGCCGCCGTCGCCCGCTCGCGACCGGCTGGCTCGCCGCCGATGCCGCCGATCCTGCCGCAGCTCCCGCGTCCCAGCCGGTTCGCGTGGGCCTGGGCTCGGGGGCAGGAACGGTGCGCCCCGCCTAACGGCGGCTCTGCCAACTGTGGCCCGTTCGGTCTTCTGTTCCCGGTGTGCGGGTACCCAGAAGACCGCACGGGCCACATGTGCGTGCGGATGCGCCGGATGTGACGCTTGGATCAGTGGCGCGAGCCCATTCCGCGGTACTTCGCGACGCGCCTCGACAGCAGTTCGTCGATCGGCACGGCGGCCAGCGTGCTGAGCTCATAGGCGATCGCGGCGGCCATCCGCTCGCAGAACGCCCGGCCCTCCCGGGCGGCATCCGGCAGTTCGTCGACGATGTGGTCGACGATTCCGTTGGCGAAGAGCGCTGCGACGTTCACGCCCTGCGCCTCGGAGATCGCGGGCGCGAACTCTGTGCTGCGGTACATGATGGCGCTGGCGCCCTCGGGCGGCAGGGGCGAGAGCCAGGAGTGCTGCGCCGCAATGGTGCGATCCGCGGGCAGCAGGGCGAGCGCGCCGCCGCCGGCACCCTGGCCGAGCAGCACCGACACGGTAACAGAGCGCAGGCCGACCATTTCATGCAGAGAGCGGGCGATCTCGCCCGCCATGCCCCCCTCCTCGGCCTCCTTCGACAGGGCGGCCCCGGCGGTGTCGATCACCGTGAGTAGCGGGATGCCGAGTTCCTGGGCGAGTCGCATGCCCCGCCTCGCCTCTCGGAGCGATGCGGGCCCCATCTTCGTCTCCTGCGAGGGCCTCGGCCGATTGTGGCCGAGAACGACGCAGCTCTGTCCGCCGAAACGGGCCAGCGCCAGCATCAATCCCGGATCGTTCTCGCCCTCTCCGGTGCCGTTCAGGGGCAGGACATCCTGTGCGCCGTAGGCGAGCAGCTGCCGAAGATCGGGCCGTCGGGGGTTCCGTGAGATCTGGATCGAGGTCCACGCGTCTGTGCCGGCAACGGGCCTGGTCAGAAGGGTCGCCGGGGCGGTGGCCGGGGTCTGGGTGCCGGCCGGGCGACTCAGAATGGTCAGGGCCCGGTCGACGATCTCGGGCAGCTGATCCGGCGTGACGACCGCGTCGATCAGGCCGTGATTGAAGAGATTCTCCGAGACCTGCACGTTCTCGGGGAACTTCTGGCCGTACAGCGCCTCGAAGACCCGTGGCCCGAGAAAGCCCAGCAGCGCGCCGGGCTCCGCGACGGTCACGTGTCCGAGCGAGCCCCACGAGGCCATCACCCCGCCCGTCGTCGGATGCCGGAGATAGACCAGATACGGATGCCCTGCCTCGCGATGGGCGCGAACCGCCGCGGTGATCTTCACCATGGAGAGGAAGGCGAGGGTGCCCTCCTGCATGCGCGTTCCCCCGGATGCCGGACCGGCGAGAACCGGCAGCCCTTCGGCGGTCGCGCGCTCGATCGCTCCGACGATGCGATCGGCGGCGGAGAGCCCGATCGACCCGGCGAGGAAGGTGAACTCGCTCACGACGATCACCACGCGGTGACCGCGGATGCGCCCGGCCCCGGTCAGCACCGACTCGTCGGCACCGCTCTTCGCCCGGGCCTTCGCCAGGGCTTCCCGGTAGGCGTCATTCGGATCTGGATCTATGACGGGCTCGTCCCAGCTGGTGAACGAGTCGGGGTCGAGCACCACCTGGATGAGCTCGGTGGCGTTCAGGTGACGGGTTTTCGGTTCTGTCTGCACGTCAGTCTTCTTTCACGGAGGTTGCCAGCCACTCACGGATCGCGGGGCCGTGCTGGTTCAGGGTGGGCGGTGCGCTGTGGGTCGTGTTCGTCGTCTCGGTGACATCCGCCGGGGCGAAGAACCTCAGTGGGGCGCCGGGCAGGCTGATCGTGCCGAGCACCTCGTGCTCGACGTCGATCAGCAGGCGTTGGGAGCGAACCTGATCCCACTCGTAGACCTCGCGGAGGTTGCGAACAGTGCCGGCCGGGATCCCCGCGGCCGCAAGCTTGGCCAGCAGGGGGGCCTTCTCGAACCGATCGAACGCCTCCCCGATCGCGGCCTTGAGGATTGCCGTGTTGGCCACCCGGGCGGCGTTGGTCGCGAACTCTGCACCCGTCGCGTCAAGGCCGAACTCGGCCGCGAACCGCAGCCAGAGCTTTTCGCTGCCGACGCTGATCTGCACCTGGCCGTCTTTGCAGGGGAACAGGCCGTACGGCGCGATGGAGGGGTGATGATTCCCCTGGGCGGCGGGCGTCTCGCCGGCGACCGTCGTGCGCGTGCCCTGGAAGGCGTGAACGCCGATCAGCGACGCGAGCAGGGAGGTCCTCACGACCTGGCCCACGCCCGTGCGCTCCCTCTCGATCAGCGCGGCCAATAGGCCGAACGCGCCGTACATTCCCGAGAGCAGATCGGCGATGGGAACGCCGACCCGCTGGGGGTCGTCCGGGCCTGAGCCGGTGAGGGACATCAGCCCGGCCTCGCCCTGCAGGATCTGGTCGTATCCGCTTCGACTGGCCTCGGGCCCGTCGTGGCCGAACCCGGTGATCGAGAGGATGACCAGGCTCGGGTTCAGCTCGTGCATATCGGCGGGGGAGAGGCCGAGGCGGTCCAGCACGCCGGGCCGGAAGTTCTCGACCACCATGTCTGCCCGCGAGAGGAGTTCCCGAATCACGTGTTGGCCGTCGTCACTCTTCAGGTCGAGAACGATCGACTCCTTGTTGCGATTGCACGACAGGAAGTACGTCGACTGGGGATCGTCTTCGGGGCCGACGAAGGGTGGCCCCCAGCCGCGCGTATCGTCTCCCAGGCCTGGGCTCTCGACCTTGATCACCCGGGCCCCCAGATCGCCGAGCATCATGCTCGCGTGCGGCCCGGCGAGGGCCCTGCTCAGGTCGACGACGAGGTAGCCCGAGAGCGGTCCCTGCGTGGTTGTGGCTGTCTTCATGATCGGGCCTTTCCGGTTGCGCGGGTGCTGCGGCGTGGGCTGTTCTCGGTGTGGTTTCCGGCTCCTACAACCACCCCGGCAGCACCAGGATGGCCCAGGCGATCAGCGGCCCGGCCACAACGACGACTCCGCTGTACGCGAGGATCTGCTTGTAGAAGCGGTCCTTGTCGACGCTGTCCGGGGCGTTTGCGAGAACGAGCGCGCCGTTGGTCGAGAAGGGGGAGACGTCGACGATCGTCGCGGCCACGGCCAGGGCGCAGATGACGCCGATCGCTCCGATCTCCCCGGTCGCCAGGAACGGCACGGCGAGCGGGATCAGGGCGGCGAGGATCGCGGTGGACGAGGCGAAGGCTGAGACAACGGCCCCGATGTAGCAGATCAGCAGCGCCGCGAGCAGCGGCATTCCGAGGGCTGCGACGCCGTTCGAGACGAACTCGATCGTGCCGGCCTCCTCGAGAACGCCGACGAAGGTCAGCATTCCGCAGATGAGCAGAACGGTCGACCAACTGATCATGTTGACGGCGTTCTTCTGCGCCTTGGGAGAGACCAGCGCGAGGATCACCGCGATCGTGATCGATACGAAGCCCACGTCGATGCTGAACCCGAGGGCGATCACGGCGAGGGCGATGATTCCGGCCACGGTGATGTACTGGGGGATCAATTCGGCCCGTGTCGAGGGAATGTGCGCGGCCGGCTTGACCTGGTCCCGCATGCCAGAGGTGTCGGCGCCGAAGCCCTTGATGTCGACGTTGCCGCCGGAGCCCGACGCCCCGGCGCCGAGACGGGTGCCGACGCTGACCTTCAGGCGCACCTCGGCGGCCTGCTCCACGAGATTCTCGACTCGGGCCGAGACGAGCTTGCGGCCGCCCAGCACGATGAAGAGCACCACGGCGATCATGGTGTTGAAGAGGAAGCTCGACAGGAACACCGCCGTCGGGCTCGCGGCGAGCCCGGTCGTGGCGATCAGGCTGTTCACGATGACGCCGTAGACCGCGATGGGGGAGAATCCGCCGGCCTGGGCGCCGTGGATCACCATCATGCCCATCAGCAGCGGGCTGATCTTGTGCTTGTTCGCGAAGCCGAGGGCGATGGGGGCGACGATGGCGACGGCCGCGGGCGACAGGGCGCCGACGGAGGTGATCGCCGCCGTGATCACGAACATCACCCACGGGATCAGGGCCACGCGTCCGCCGACTAGTCGCACGGCACCCCGCACCAGCAGGTCGATCGTGCCATTGCCCTGGGCGATGGCGAAGAGATAGGTGACACCGACGAGCGTGAGGAACAGGCCGCCGGGGAAGTTGGCGAGGATGGCGCTCGTCTCCATTCCGAGGAAGACCGCCCCGAGAAGAAACGCGCCGACGAAGGCAAGGGCGCCCATATTGACCGGCAGCAACGTGGCGATCAGGAACATCACCGCCAGGATGATGATCGAAATGACTGGTGCGGACATCGTTGTTCCTCCATTGGCTCAAACGAGTGTTGTGGGCGCGGTGGCTCACTGGCCCACTGGCCTAGCCTCTGTGACACTAGTCAACTTTGTCAAGCTGCGTATATTGTTAGCGCCAACGAAAGAGAAGGGTTTGGTCGTGGAGAGAGTTTCGGCACCGGTGCCTCTGAGTCGCGTCGCCAAGCCCCGCCTCTATGAGCAACTCGTGGAGCAGCTGCTCGGCTACATCGAGTCGGCGCAGCTGGGCCCGGGCGACCTTCTGCCGGCCGAGCGTGACCTCGCCGAGCGGCTCGGCGTCTCCCGCGCGACGCTGGCCCAGGCGCTCGTCGCCCTCGAGGTGCTCGGCGTCATCGACGTTCAGCACGGCACCGGAGCCGTGCTCGTTCACCGGCCCAATGTCGCCGCCGTGATCAAGGGTCTCCGCGAGCACCGAAGCAGGCTGCCCGATGTCGTCGAGGCCCGAAGCACGCTCGAGGTGAAGCTCGCCGAGCTCGCCGCCCTCCGCCGCACCGAAGACGACCTGGCCGCCATCGACCGGTCCCTTGACGCCATGGAGGCGGAGATCGCCGCCGGGGGCAAAGGTGTTCGCGGAGACGAGCTGTTCCATCAGGCCGTCACGGCCGCGGCGCACTCCTCGGTTCTCGCCCACCTCATGACGCTCATCGCCGAGATGATCCTCGAAACCCGTCTCGAATCCCTTGGTCAGCCCGGCCGGCCGGAACAGTCCCTCGCCTCCCACCGCAAGATCGCCGCGGCGATCAGGAATCAGGATGCGCCGCTGGCCCAGGCCGCCATGCTCTCGCATATCGAGCTCGTCTCCGACGTGGCCCTGCTCCGGGACCCGGTCGAGCCCTAGGCCAGGGGCTTGGCCATGCAGACGCTGTGCGGGTCGCCTATGTACTGGCCGAACCGCGGGATGTGCTCGTAGCCGAGGCTCTCATACAGCTCGATCGCGGCGTGCTGCAGCGGGCCGGTTTCGAGCAGAATCGTGCTGACCCCGGATGCGCGCGCCTGCGCCTCGACCGCGGCCAGCAGGGAGCGGGCGACGCCCTGACCCCGGGCCGATTCGAGAACGAACAGGCGCTTGAGCTCCGCGGTGCGGGCGGTCTCGCCGGCCGAGCCCAGGGCGGCCACGACCAGGGCGGCCATGCCGAGGGCGCGGCCATCCGAGTCGCTGCCATCCGTGTCGCCGCCATCCGTGTCGCGGGCGACGAAAACGAACACGCCCTCGTCCTCGAGTTCGGAGACGTCGAGCAGGTAGCAGCTGTCGGCCGGATACAGCGAGAACGCGTACTCGTCGCCGAGGCGCAGCAGCTCGAGCAGTT